>CALUPR010000064.1 GCA_944322705.1 Candidatus Gastranaerophilales bacterium | reverse complement strand
TTTAATATAACCCTGATCATCATAAGAATAATAGGTACCGTCAGGATTTTTAACTTTTTCTTTTCCTTTGCACATCAAATAAGGTCCCATATACTTATACTTAAAAGCTAACAGCACATCTTTTTTAGGAATATCATTTTTATCTGCTTTTTGCGGCGGATTTGGATCTGCCTTTGGAATGTCCTGCGGTTTTTCAGCCTGCGGAGTCTCAGGAGTTTCCGTTGTCGGAGGCTGTGTACTTTGAGGCTGTTCCGGCTCAACAGTATCAGGTTCTGCAGGCTGCGAAGCTGATAACTCCACCCCCATTGCTTCATAAATCCTATTCATCTGTGATTCGGATAAACTTATCTTATCGCCTTTCCAGATTAAATTCGGATTACCTCCTCTGTACAAACGCTGCCCCTCAGCTTGTTCTTCTTTTTGAATTTCTTTAAATACGTTAATTACTTTATTCCAGTTTATCTTTTTATTTGCGTCAAAACCTGCCTGCTTTTTTGCCTCTTTCAGAAAAATGTAGCTTAAACCTTTATCATTGTTTTTTACCGTGTAGTCAAAACCGCCCATTTATATCCTCCGTTTTTATTCTGTAAAGCACACTCTGCTCACACGTATATAAACGTTTTTTCTCTACGATTATTGACAGAACCCCTCCTATCCTATCCTATCCTATCCTATGAGGATTATATCAAGGGTTTCAGGCATTTTAAATTTATATTTACATTTCGTAACATGTGATGAATTTAATCAATTTTTTATTTTATTCCGAAGTAATTGTTCATCAACCCCTGAACAAATTCATTAACTCTTTGCGCACCTTTCCTTACAACATCTTTGTTAAAAAAATAGTCTAAAGATGCAAGAGAATAACCTGATTCCACAGAATGAGAAACCTTGGAGCCAAACATCAATACATCATCCGCTTCATATTCTTTATAGGTCTGGTTAACAATCATTTCATTATCTTTCATACCGGCAATTTTTTTTGTTAATTTTGCAATATATGAAAATATTGAAAGATGCTCATCATCAACCTTTATCGGTCTTCCGTTTATAAGCAGAGTATTAAAACCGTTAAGATTTGAACACTCTATATTCAAAATATTTTTTGAAATCGGATGCTTATACCCGTACTGTGTTCCCGGAATTTTTTTCAAAACATCCAAAAATGCCGTTAAGTCCTGCCCGTGATAATCATCAGTCAAAACCATTGAAAGACTCTTTTCTTTCATAATTCCTACCGGCAAAGGTCTTGCAAATTTAATATACCCTATATTTTTTATTCCCGTAAAACTTACATTATTTATCTTGTCCATAATCCTTTTTAAAACCCGTAAAAAATTTTTTTGCGTATGTTATAATAATTTTACAGAAATTAATAATCGGAGAGAATTTATGGAAATAAGAGAAGAATTTATAGAACAGGCAAAACATTTAACCCGTAACGCAGAGGTTTTACCGGGCGGTATTGAAGAACTCGCTGCAAAATTGCAGTATTCAAACGATTCCAAAACCCCTTTAAGAATAAAACTCGGAATGGATCCCACAAGACCTGATCTGCATCTGGGGCATACCGTTGTTATGAGAAAACTAAAAGAATTCCAAAACCTCGGTCACAAAATTGTTCTGATTGTCGGCGGAGCAACCGCAATGGTAGGTGACCCGTCAGGTAAATCAGAAACCAGACCTGCACTGACAAAAGAACAGGTTGAAGCAAATGCAAAAACTTATTTTGAACAGATGTCAAAAGTTCTTGATGTTTCGCAAGCTGAAGTTGTTAATAATGCCGATTGGCTTCACAAAATGAGTTTTACAGATTTATTAAAACTCGCCTCTCAGGTTACAGTTGCACAGATGATGACACGCGACGACTTTGCCAAACGCTACGCGGAAGGAAAACCCATTGCAATCCACGAGTTTTTCTATCCCCTGATGCAGGCTTACGATTCTGTCGAGATTGATTCCGACATAGAACTCGGCGGAACGGATCAAAGATTTAATACACTTTTAGGCAGAGATATTCAGGCAGCTTACGGCAAAAAATACCCGCAGCTTGTTATGCTTTTGCCGCTTTTGGAAGGCACTGACGGAGTTGTTAAAATGTCAAAAACTTATCCGGAACATTGTATTTCTCTGACAGACAGCGAAGTCGATATGTTCGGCAAATTAATGAGTATTCCTGATAATATGATATCAAGATATTTCAGCCTGCTCACTGATGCTACCAAAGAAGAACTTGAAACAATAGACAAACAAATTGCCGAAAATTCAGTAAATCCCCGTGATATCAAAATGAAACTTGCATACACAATTACTTCAGAATACCACGGAGAAGAAGGCGCCAAACGCGGTCAGGATGCCTTTATTAATGTTGTTTCAAATAAAGGAATACCTGATGATATTGAAGAAATTTCAGGAATGAACGGCAAAAGTATTCTTGATATTCTTGTAGAACTTAAATTTACATCAAGCAAAGGTGAAGCAAAACGCTTAATTCAGGGCGGCGGTGTAAAAGTTGACGGTAAAAAAATTACCGATACGGCTTATGTACTGAATTATACAGAAAGCGTAATATTGCAGGCAGGAAAACGAAAATTTGCAAAACTTATCTAAGTGAAGAGTGAAACGTGAAGAGTGAAGGGAAAATTTAATGGATCATAAAAACCTAGAAGCTTGGAAAGAAGCAACTAAATTTATTACAGAAATATACAGAATAACTCAAAACTTTCCTCAACATGAATTATACGGACTTACTAACCAGATAAGAAGAAGTGCAGTGTCGATACCTGCAAACATATCAGAAGGCTGTGCTAGACAATCGGATAAAGAAACTATTCAATTTCTTTATATTTCAATCGGTTCAATTGCTGAATTGGAAACGGAATTATTGATTGCACAAAATTTAGGGTATACTTCAAATATTGATGAAATAATGGAAAAATTAATTAAGATTAGAAGTTTAGTTCTTGGTCTTATTAAATATCTTAAAAATAAATAAAGTCACTTCACCCTTCACGCTTCACACTTCACTAAATCTTAACAATAAGGTCAACAAACTATGCTAAAAATACTCAAACGCGGAATAAAAAAGGTAAAAGAAGACATTCAGGTAATCTACGACAAAGACCCGGCAGCAGAAAATCTGCTTGAAGTAATTCTTTGCTACCCCGGACTGCATGCACTTATTGCATACCGATTTGCACACAGGCTCTATAAATGGCATATCCCTTTAATTCCGCGCATAATATCTTATATAACAAGAATTATTACGGGGATTGAAATTCACCCTGCCGCAAAAATCGGCAGAAGATTTTTTATCGACCACGGCGAAGGTGTTGTAATCGGCGCAACAACCGAAATCGGAGATGATGTTCTGATTTATCAGCAGGTAACCTTAGGCGGTACCGGAAAAGAACACGGAAAGCGCCACCCGACACTAGGTCACGGAGTAATTGTGGGAGCAGGTGCAAAAGTCCTCGGGAATATTACCCTCGGAGATTATGTTAGAGTAGGTGCAGGATCGGTCGTTGTGGAAGATGTTCCTGAATATTCTACAGTAGTCGGGGTGCCCGGAAGAGTAGTGCACAGAAAAATTAAGGATGAAAACGGAGTTCTTATGCACAACAGAATTCCCGACCCTGTCAGGTGCGAACTAAACAGGCTTAAATATGAAGTTATGGAATTAAAAGAAAAAATAGAAAAAGTGAAGCGTGAAGAGTGAAACGTGAATGGTAATTCCGTCATTGTTAATTCTTCTCTTTACTGGAAAGGGTAAAAATATGTATCACGTTTACACATTAAAAAATCATTCTGAATTTTCAAAAACATTAGTAGCAGAAACAAAAGATTACGATGAAGCATTACAAAAAGCTGAAAAAGCAGTTGAAGGCAAAGAAGGTTATTCTTACGTAGTAGAAGAAACCGACGGTTCAATGAACAGCTACGGAGAACTTCTTACAACAGTTGTTGCCGAAGGAGAATAGACACTCAATAATAAATTTTCTATAAGGAGAAAATATGAAAGCAGTAGTATTTGATGAAGGATTAAAATTAGTAAATGATTATAAAAAACCTGTTCCGCAAAAGGGAGAAGCGCTGGTACGTGTAACTTTAGCCGGAATTTGCAACACAGATTATGAAATTACAAAAGGATATATGGGTTATAAAGGTATCTTAGGACATGAAGCTGTCGGTGTTGTGGAAGAAATTAATGACGAAGACCAGTCACTCCTTGGCAAACGTGTAGTTCCGGAAATCAGTTACGGCTGCAAAAAACCTGATTGCCCCTACTGTGCGGAAAAGCTTTACCGCCACTGCCCAGACCGTCACACTTTAGGCATCTGGAGAAAAGACGGAGTTTTTGCAGAATATTTTACAATGCCTTTAGAAGTTCTGTTTGAAGTTCCCGATAATGTTCCGGACGAACAGGCAGTGTTTGTTGAACCGCTTGCCGCAGCCTGCGAAATCACGGAACAATTGCATATTAAACCGTTTCAAAAAGTTATAATTCTCGGTGACGGAAAACTTGGTCTTATAACAGCATTAGCCCTTAACGCACAAAATTATGATGTAACTTTAGTAGGTAAGCACCAAAATAAACTTGATATTGCGCATGCTCAAGGGGTAAAAACAAAGCTTTTAAGTGATTTGAAAGTTGAGAAAATTTATGATGTAGTTGTAGAAGCAACAGGTTCGGTTTCAGGTTTTGAAACATCACTTGCGTTGACAAAACCGCGCGGAGTACTTGTGTTGAAAAGCACGGTTGCCGCTTCAAAAGAATTTAATCTGGCGCCTATCGTAATTGATGAAATTACGGTTCTCGGTTCACGCTGCGGACAGTTCGGACCGGCATTAAGACTTTTAAAATCAGGGAAAGTAAATTTCTCACCGCTTATTTCCGCGAAATACAAAGCAGATGACGCAATTGAAGCTTTTGAAAAAAATAAGGAAAAAGAAACTTTAAAAGTTTTGATTAAATTCTAACTAAATATTTTCTATCTATTTCGTCTGTTTATTTGTCATCCTGAACTTGTTTCAGGATCTGTTTGAGATGCTGAAATAAATTCAGCATTACACAAAATAGATAGAAAATATTTTTGCAGAATTTAATTATAAATATTTGCCTAATCAATTTGTTTCAATTATCATTATTACTATGGGAACCGAAGTAATTGAAAAAGAATTTTCAGGTAAAATAACTCTACTTGATAAATATATCTTAAGACAAATAATCGAAATGTTTATCATGGGTGTTTGCGTGTTTACATCAATCATATTTGCATCGGACACGTTTATCACTTTAATTAAACAAATTTCACTTTTTGGAATCCCTTTCAAAGTTGCTTTAATGATGATTATATTAAACCTTCCACAGGTAATTGTTATGACAATTCCAATGGGAGTTTTACTGGCAACGGTAATGACGCTCAACGGTTTAAGTTTAAAATCCGAAATAACTGTTATGAGAGCCTGCGGAATAGGTTTAAACAGAATTGCAAAACCTATATTTATATTTGCATTATTAATGTCAATATGCAGTTTTGTAATAAATGAAACTATTGTTCCCGTTATGACAAAACAGTCAAAAGATCTTGCTTTATGGTCTTTGGGGCAAAAAAATATTCCTGAAGGAAAACAGAACTTTGTTTTTAAAGAATTGACAGACGGCAACAGTCTTAAACGGCTTTTTTATGTAGGATTTTGTGAAGATAAAGTATTACATAATATAACAGTTCTTGATACTGCAAAACAGGGAACTATTCAAGTTTTGCAGGCAGACGAAGGAAAAACATCTCCTGAAGGCTGGGAATTTGAAAAAGGGGCAGTATACACAGTAGGCGATGACGGAAAAATCTTGAACACAACTCTCTTTGACAAATCAATTGTAAAATTCGGACTTGATATGTCAAAAGAATTAAACAAGAATGTTGCCAAAGAGATGAATTTTACACAGCTTATAAACTATATAAAGCACAATCATATAGACGACAAACATCGTAATACTTTACATATTGAACTATATGACAAACTTGCATTACCTTTAACCACAATTGCACTTGTACTTATCGGGGTTCCACTTGCCATAACACCACCGCGAGTACGTTATAACAGGGGTTTTCTGTTCAGTATTCTAATAATATTTGCGTATTATCTAATTCGTGCACTTTCCATTTCATTTGGAGAAGCAGGGACATTACAACCTTTTCTTGCAGCCTGGATGCCTAATATTGTATTAACCATAGTAGGTGCAATACTTTATTACAAAAAAGTTTATACTATTGAGTAAAAACAAAATGAACAATAACTTATTTCAAACAAATTTTAATAAAAGATTAAACGATTATGATTTAAATATTTTAAATGATAACTCGTTTAAAGACCTTGATGACAAAACCTTAAAACTTGAATGTCTGATAGCAGAAAAAGAAGAAGCGCTTGATGCTTTGAATATGAAAATAAAGGGAGCCGAACTTTTAGGTAAACTTCTTGATGTAATGGATTTAAAAATACGCGCAAAACAAATAGAAAACGAACTTGTTCAACTTAAAGAAGAATACTCTAAACGTAACATAACAGAAAAACTCACAGACGTTATAACCCCTAAAAAACAAAAATCAAAATTATCACCAATACATAGCTTGGCACGCTTTGTATCAAGAAAAATTATTGCAAAATTATCAACAAAATTCAAATCCATACTTGATTTAAGCGACTCACTTGAAACACTGGAAAGTATAAATGAAAATGTAGATGAACTTATTGCGATGAAAGTTCCTTACGGTGAAACAAAAGCAAATTACGAAAAACTTACCAACTATCTTTACCACGCAAACAGAATTCATTCCCAGATTAATAAGAAAATGCAAAAGCTATAAAACTTGCTAAACAGTTATTTTTGTCATAAAATTTTACTATAATATAAATGAATAGCTTTAAGGAGAAAATATGAACGAGCTTTTAAAAAAATCAGCAGCCGAACAGAGCAAAGCTTTAAAAAATAAAGAAGTTTCAGCCGTTGAATTAACCAGTGCGGCATTTGAAAGAATTGAAGAAATTGACGGTAAATTAGGAGCATTTAATTCTTTAACAAAAGAAACAGCTCTTAATACAGCTAAAAAAGTTGATGAAAAGATAGCAAAAGGAGAGGAATTACCGCTTCTTGCAGGTGTTCCGTTAGCTCTGAAAGATAACATGAATTTGAAAGGCTCTAAAACAACTGCTTCATCAAAAATTCTTGAAAACTTTGTTTCTCCTTTCAATGCAACAATAAGCGACAAATTGTTAAACAACCTTGTTCCTATTGTTGGAAAAGCTAATTTGGATGAATTTGCAATGGGTTCTTCTAACGAAAACTCTGCATTCAAAAAAGTTCATAACCCGTGGAATTTGAATAAAGTTCCCGGAGGTTCATCTGGCGGTTCAGCTGCATCAGTTGCAGCATGCGAAGCAACTCTTGCACTCGGGTCTGACACCGGCGGTTCAATCAGACTTCCGGCATCGTTCTGCGGCATTGTCGGTATGAAACCGACTTACGGACGTGTTTCAAGATACGGTTTAATTGCATTTGCATCATCATTAGATCAAATCGGACCTTTTGCAAGAACTGTTGAAGATGCGGCAAACTTACTTGAAGTAATTTCAGGACATGATCCGAAAGATTCTACATCTTTAAATCTGCCGGTAGAACATTACGCAGCTCACCTTAATGACGATATTAAGGGGATGAAAGTAGGGGTTATAAAAGAACTTATGGCAGAAGGCTTGACTGATGATGTCCAAAAAGCCATTGAAAAAGCTATTGAAGATTACAAAAAACTCGGCTGTGAAATTGTTGAAATCTCATTGCCTAAATTGAAATATTCAATCGGAATTTATTACATTCTTGCAACTGCCGAATGTTCTTCAAACTTGGCACGTTTTGACGGAGTAAAATACGGCTATCGAACACCTGATGCAAAAAATCTTCTTGAAATGTATACAAAAACGCGTGCGGAAGGTTTCGGTCCTGAAGTTAAACGCCGTATAATGCTTGGAACTTATGCTTTGTCATCAGGTTACTACGATGCTTATTACAAGAAAGCTCAGCAGATGAGAGCATTAGTAACTCAAGATTTTGAAGAAGCTTTCAAAAAAGTTGATATTCTTATTTCGCCGACATGCCCGAATACGGCATTTGATCTCGGTGCAAAAGCATCAGATCCT
>CALUPR010000063.1 GCA_944322705.1 Candidatus Gastranaerophilales bacterium | reverse complement strand
AATATGTTGTATGACGAATGGGTTAACGTTAGAATTTATGCGGTAACTTCACTCGGTAAATTAAACGATACAAAAGCAGTTCCGGCATTAATTGATGTTATGAAAAATCGTAACGAAAATGAACTTGTCAGAGCAGGTGCTGCTGCTGCATTAGGTGTCTTGAGAGATCAAAGAGCATTGCTTCCGTTGAGAGAATTGATTATGGAAGCTGAAGAACTCGGTGAACTGGAAGATACAGCATTGAAATCATTCAAAAAAATTATGGCAGCTAACTGGCAGTCAATTCCGGGTGCTACAGCCCAGAAAAAACCTGCAAACACTTTTGCATAGAAACAACTTAATCTTTTCATAAACTCAAACAAAAAGGATAAAACCGGCTTCTGGATTTAGAAGCCGGTTTTATTTATTTAAAATAGTATTCAATTTCTGTATCAAGATCAAGTTTTTTCGCATCTGAACGAAAAATTCTTGATTTCAAACCCATTTTTGCCAGTCTGTATTTAATACTTACGGCTAAAACACCAAGCCCGTATTTACATGAACGAATAAAGTTAATTGACGATGCTTCTTTAAAATATTTTGTCGGGCAAGAAACTTCCCCTATTTTAAAGTTGTTATAAAATAAAAGTGCAATCATTTCATTATCAAAAATAAAATCGTCATCGCATTCTCCAAGCGGTAAAGTTTCCAGAACCTCTTTTGTAAAACCTCTAAAGCCTGTATGATATTCGGTTAAATTTTCACCTGTAAACAGGTTTTCAAACCAGGTTAAAAACTTGTTTGCGACAAATTTATATAATGGCATACCTCCTTTTAATGCGGAATTTCCAAGCATTCTGGAAGCAAGAACAGCGTCGTACTGACCGAACGCCATCATACAAACTATTGCAGGAATAAGTTTCGGTGTATATTGATAATCAGGATGAAGCATTACAACTATATCAGCACCAGCTTTAATTGCAGCTTTATAGCAGGATTTTTGATTACCGCCATAGCCTTTGTTTTGCTTATGCACAATAGTTGTAATATTAAGTTCTTTTGAAACAAGTTTTGTATTATCCTGCGAATTATCATCGACAAGAATAACTTCATCAACAAACGGTTTATAAATTTCTTCATAAGTTTGTTTGAGAGTTTTTTCTGCGTTATAGGCAGGCATTATTATAACTACTTTTTTATTGTTTATCATAACTTTATTATAAAACAAAAAAGGCGCTTAGAATGCACCTTTTTTGTTTAGATTTTTATTTTTCTATAAAATTTATTCTTCTACAGTTTCGGCAGAATCTTCTATTTTTGCTTCTGTTCTGATAGAGGATTTATCCGAACCTATACTTTTGTCTTTAAATTTTTGTACCTGTCTTGCAAGTTTATCAGCCAAAAGGTCAATACTTTCATACATAGATTCTCCTGCTTCTTCACAGCGGACAACACCTGTATTCATCTTACAGCTGACTTCTGCAACGTGTTTGCCGGAAGCTGCGGGATTTTTAATTACCGACAAAACAACGTCAATCCCCTGAATTTGGTCGTAGTGTGCAGCTACTTTTCCAAATTTTTCTTTCACATAAGCTTTAATAGCGTCTGTGATTTCAATGTTTCTTCCGTTAACATAAATGTGCATGCGTGAACCTCCTATAACATACTGCTTGTATATTATAACATATATTTTCTGATTTTTAAAGCCTTTTCAGCACATTTTTGCAAAATTAAATAAAAATAAATTAATCTTCAATAATGAATTGCTGTAATTCTACATTTGGGGTACCGATAACACGCACCAGCTCAAGAACTGAAGCTTTCATCTGACACTTTTGTGATGACCCGCTGAAAAAATCTTTGTAAAAACAACCTTCGCAATTGCAGCCTCTTTTATAGCATTCCAAAGCTGTCGGTGTCCATCTTCTTACTGCAACAGCTCTGCCCATATCCCTACTTCTAAACAATTTATCAAATCTCCAATTAAAATATCCTACCCAAGTATGGCAACCATGGCAGTATTTATACTGTCAAAATCCCCATTAGAGATGTGTTTCACCTCTTTAACTTTATTATAGAAAATAAGGAAATTATTTCAAGGGCAGAACATGAGATTATGAACATTTGTAACAAACCCCTCAATGAGCACAACACAGCCGTTTTTCAAAAGTCAATCATGCTATAAATCAAGCTCTTACATGGTTTACAGATTTAAAAACATGCAATCATGCTCATGTCATGGTTTTCCATGATTTATTTTTTTATTAAGAATTGTAAATTATTTAGTATCCATGCCTGTTTTGGCATGCCTGAAAATTCAAAACAAGGCTTTTACACCTAATACAAACAAAATTAATCCGCCTGTAATTTCCAGAAATTTTGACGGAAGTTTTTTAAAAAAATTCCCGAGCCAGAAGCCTGACAATGACATTAAAACAGAGCCTATACCTATGATTAATGCGGAATACAGCATCGGTGTTTTTGTCAAATGCAAATTTACGCCCGCGCCAAGAGCGTCAATACTTGTTGCAATCCCCATTCCAATAAGACATTTTAACCCGATACAACAAATAGTTTCTTGTTTTTCTTGAAACGCTTCGTAGATAAATTTTATTGCAAGTGCCGTAAATATCGCAAAAACAATCCATTTTGAAAACGGTTCAATATAACGGCTCACTGAAGCTGCAGCCAAATAACCGATACAAGGCATCACAGCCTGAAAAATACCCATAGTCAAGGCTAACATTGACGAATTTTTTATCCTTGCGGATGTAAAAATCAAACCTTGAGAAAATGAAACAACAAGACAATCAACACCGAGTGCAGCTGACAAAAATATGACATCAATTAAGTTCAACTTCCACCTCAAACAGTCTGTTCCACGGGAACTTATACAATGTACTATAATTTACGCCTAATTTTTCAAAAACTCGCTTTTCATACGGTTTCATTAAAGTTTTAATCAATTCTTCATCCGGTTTTTCAAGCTGCTGTCTTACATTTGCCTGATAAGCCCAGTCGTCAAGAAATCGAACGGTCTGCAACTTTTTAAATGCGTGTTGATTATATAAGCCTGCCTTCCTGTCTTCCTGACCTCCTGACCTCCATTTCACGACTGCTGCACAAATAAGGCTGCCGAGCGTATTTGCGGACGTATTCCAAGCTGCATACCCGTAAAAATTGTCATCAAAATCCGTTTTAAATAATTTTTCAACAAACGCGTTATCAGCGCCGTTTGCATATCTGACATCCGCAATCATATAAGGTTTTTCAGGTTTGCTCCACTCACCTGAAAAATGTTTAGTCGGGACTTTCATGACTATCTCGCCCTGATGCTCTTCAAAGTTATTCACATACAAAAATATATCCGCGTTTTCAGGCTCGCAAACCCCGCATCCGGCAAGTTCAAGCTGACCTTTAACGGAATTTTCAATTGAAACATCTTCGTAATTTGAAATTAAATTTTTATATTCAGGGGCGAGAAATATCGGAGCCACTTTGAGTGAAGGGTGAAGAGTGAAGAGTGAAGAGCTTGTATCGCCGGCATTTTTGTGAGGAAATGTTTGAAACGAATGTTCTGCTGTATAAAACTCATTCACTGCCCGCGCAAGAAGGGTCAGCGGAATTTCATCTGCTCCTGTTTTTACAAATCCGCCAAGTTTTTCAAGTTCCTGTGCTTCTGCTACATTAAGCCCAAATTGTGCACAATCATCTTTTGAAAACACAAGAGTATTGAACAAGCCCTGCTTTTTAAATTCCAAATAAATTTTGTTTATCTCAAAGTTTCTCTTCCTTGTTTCAAGATAATCATTCAAAATATCCTGCGGAATATCAGTTTCAAAGCACCCGTATTTGTGTGTATTGTATGAATATTCAAATATTTTTTTACCCCAGATATTCCAGTATTCTTTTTCTTCTTCATTAATATTGTTGTTAGAAATCCGCATAATGCTGGAAAAAGCATAAATTTTAGCGTGCTTTTTTTCAAGAATTTCACGGAGTTTGAAAACCCTTTGTTTTATCTCATCAAAACTTTCAGGACATCTCCTTGATGATATAAGTCCGCCGTATGCAACAGTATCAAGACTTAATATCACTGCGTCAATATTATTTAAGTTTTCAAGCCAGCTGAAAATTTTATCAGTATTTGCATATTTTCTCAGATCTCCAAGCCATTCTCTTGGCGGAACAAAAAAATTTATACTTTTATCAATCGTGCAAATCTGCTCGGGAAGAGTATAACAAACAGGTCTGTTATCTATAGGAATAAAAGCTATGTTCATAATTTCATTATATGTTAAGATTAAATTTAAGCAAAAAGGTAACAATTTATGACTTTTGATAAATCACCCAAAAATATACAAATAATGTTTAATCTTATTGCAAACAAATACGATTTAATAAACAATATCATGTCATTCGGCACCCAAAAATATATAAAATATAAAAGTATAAAAATTTTGAAAATAAAGCCACATGACAAAATAATTGATCTTTGCTGCGGAACCGGAGATCTTTCTGTCTTGATAAACCAAATTGAGCCGCAGGCAAACGTAACAGGAATTGATTTTTCAGACAATATGCTTGATATTGCACGTAAGAAAAAACACGCAGGCAAAATTCAATACTTTCAGGGAGATGTAACAAATCTGCCATATTCTGATAATACATTTGATTTTGCTGTAATGGGGTTTGGCTTGAGAAATATCCAAAACGCTGAAAAAGCCGTTGAAGAAGCTTACCGCATTTTAAAACCGGGCGGATGTTTTATGCATCTTGATTTCGGAAAGAAAAACCTTCTCAACAAACTTTATAACTTAACAACACCTTTTATTGCAAGATTACTTACAGAAAATTTTTCTGCATATTCTTATCTTATTAAATCAAAACAAAATTTTCCCGAACCTGATGATTTAATCAAAGATTTTGAAAGCAAGGGGTTTAAACTAAAAAAACGACAGGATTTTCTCTTCGGCGTAATTTCTATGCAGGTGATGGTTAAATAAATTTGTTTTTTATTAAGCTTATCTTCCTATCCTCTTAATACGTTCTGTATTTATTGCCGCCTTTTATACAGTCAAGAATACCTTTAAATGAAACTTCTAAAATATAATCTATTGAATCTTGAGTTTCATAAGCAATATGAGGCGTTATTATTACATTATCCATTTTAGCAAGTTCTTTGACTATTTTTGCTTCTTCAAGACAAATAATATCATTATTAAGCTGCTTAGAAAACTGACTGCATCTGAAACTTGTCTGCTCGCACATAACCACATCCAAAGCAGCCCCTGCCAGTTTTTTGTTTACAAGAAAATCATAAAGAGCAAAAGTATCCAGAATTTCACCGCGTGATGTATTGATTATGTAAGCCGAATTCTTCATCAAATCAAATTGATTTCTTGAAAACATATGAAAATTATCGCCCGTATAAGGTGTATGGATAGAAATAATATCTGACGTTTTTAATAATGTATTAAAATCAACATATTCAATATCAAAATTTGTTGTTAACTCTTTTTTTTCAAACAAATCATAAGCTATTACTTTCATCCCCATAGAGCAGGTCATTTTGCACAATGCAGAACCTATTGCACCTGTTCCGACAACTCCGAGAGTAAGTTTTGCTAAATCTCTCCCCAAAAACCCTGCACAGGAATGTCTTTTATCTTCAGTTATGTATCGTGATGCAGGAACAATACCTCTTACAAGGGCTATCATAAGCCCAATTGTAAATTGGGCAACCGATTTTGAGCCGTAACCTTCTACGTTAATAACAGCAATATTTTTTGCCGCTGCTGCCTTTAAATTTATATGATCAACACCTGTTGATCGTGTCGAAATTATTCTTAAATTTTTAAACGCATTAATTACATTTTCAGTAACTTCTGAATCAATAAAAACACTTATTGCATAAGCACCTTCAAGCTGCTCCCGCGGAATATTTTGTAAAAAATCTTCATTTAAACTTTCACTATAAAAAGTTATATCAAAATGTTCAAATTTATTTTTTCCGAAAAAATTTCTTTCGCTTTCACGGTAATCAAAAACCAGTATTTTTATTGCCATCTAAAGTTTCCTCCTTGCCGTATTATCGCTTAAATCAGCATTTATTCTATTACACGAAAGTGCATAATTTAAGAATAATTAATACGCAAAAAGTTGAATGAAAACGAATAAAAAAATTTTTAGAATATAAATGTAAACATTTTCGTATCTCAAAGCCGGATCATCCGGGATATTTCCGGGCCCGAAGAACACAGCCTTAACGGAAATGTACATCTGTGTTCGTATTCAAAGCAGGTGATAGTGATAACCTGCACCATTTTCGGGGTATAAGCGGCGGGATATGAACGATTACCTGACGGGTAAAACCTTTCTTGAAATACTTTCCGAATATATTTTATTTTGCGGATAAAGAGAGGCTTGGCGCATCGCCGCAATCCTGATATGACGGTAATCGATGAACACGGAGAACAATAATGTTCTCCGTGTTTTAAAAATTTTTATCCTGCAGTATATTTAATAAGTTTTTTAACATCTTTATTCCAAACTCCGTTCCAGTTTCGAATAATTACATCGGCAGGAGTTATACCATTCAGGGTATACTCTTTTATCGGTTCAATAAACTTTTCTTCCCCTAAATCCATTTCAATAAGAGATTTCTCTGCTATATATAAAATCTCCTTTGCAATATCTTTTATATAGTGATGAGCTATTTTTGCATTAAGAGCACTCTTGGGAACGTTATAACGCAGTTCTGAAAAATCTCTGTATTCATAAGGTTTAAAAAGCTCTTCCGCTTCATCCATAGCACTTTGACTGTATAAAATACCTTTATAAATAGCAAGAAGCGCATACTGCAAATCTTTTCCCACACAATCATGATTTCTTATCTCTAAGAAATTGCGCATACGTACTTCAGGGAAATAAAGATTTGCATGGAGTTTAAAATCATCAATATCAGCCTCAAAACCATCAAAACCTTCTTCTATAAACTGATTAAACGTAATTTTTCCGTTAACAGGTATTGCGCCGGAGTCCCGATTTATAAATATCATTGGAGAATCAAGGACATAATCAACATACTCTTCAAATGAAAAATGATTATCAATCTGACCTACAAATCCGCAGCGGTCATTATCTGTATTGAGCCAGCTCAATGCTCTGAAACTCTTATAACCCGTTTCTACTCCGCCTCTGACAGGTGAATTGGCAAACATAGCAGTCATAAAAGGAACAAGTTTATTTGCAATCTTGAATTTGCGCATTGCATCTTCTTCACTTTCAAAATCTATGCAGCACTGAATACCTGCGGTTTCCCTCATCATAACATCGGATAAAATTCCCCAGAGATATTTTGCCATTATTTTATAGCGTTTTTTAGGAATAAGATTTATTGATTTGTGAGTTGACAGAGGCGACACACCATAGTTTAAAAGCTTTATGTTAAATTTGTTCAGTACCGGTTTTAATTTTTTATCTAAATCAACAATTTTTGATTTCAATTCATCAATTGTTTTTTGCGGCTCCAAACTCATTTCAATCTGGCATCCGGGTTCAAGTGTAATTGTGTCATGCCCCTGTTTAAGCCCGATAATATTATAATCATCCATTATATAATCCCAGTTTTCTTCTCGGGCAAAATTTCTCAAAAAATTACAAATTCCAAACTCTGATGAGTAATCAACAGCCTTCGAAGTAACCGAAAATACAGGGAGTCTTTCATATTCAATCCCGATTTTATGGGTTTGAGAAGGTTTACAGCCTGCCTCAAAAAGTTTTAAAATTTCTGCTTTGTCCAATTTGGTTTGTACGTTATTCACAAGTGACCCCCTATCTATTATAACATCCACAAAATTAACAAAAAAACTTTATTAAAACATTTGCCTGTGTGTGGTATTATTATAGGTAAGATGAACTACTTCGACAGAGCAAGATATTTCAGAACAAAAAAAAGACTCGGACAAAATTTTCTGATTGACGGTCAAGTAATCTCCGATATTATTGACTATGCAGACATTCTGCCGGAGGACACAATTGTCGAAATAGGACCCGGAGTCGGTTTTGTAACAGAACAGCTTGTCAAACATGCCAGACAGGTAATTGTAATTGAACTTGATGAAGAAGCAGTAAAAGAATTAGAAAAAATTGAAGCTGACAATCTTACAATAATTCATAATGATATTTTGAAAACTGATTTATCACAACTGTGCGACGGAAAAATTAAAATTGTCGCAAATATTCCATACTATATAACAAGTCCGATTATCGCTCATTTGCTTGGTGAAATTGACGATTTAAATAATAAAAACAGGAACAAAATAAAAGATATAATCCTTATGGTTCAGCAGGAAGTTGCACAAAGAATGGTAGCAAATGAAAATTCGCCTTCTAAACAATACGGACTTTTGACAATACTGTCGCAATTCTGGGCAGACGTTGAAATTTTAAGATTTGTCGGGAGAAAAGCCTTTTATCCGGCGCCAAAAGTCAACTCCGCACTGGTAAAATTATCGGTCAGAGAAAAACCTCTGCTTGAATTAACTGACTATACACATTTTAGAAAAACTGTCAAAGCAGGCTTTGCACAAAGACGAAAAACTTTGAAAAACTGTCTTTTATCTGCCGGTTTTTCAAAAGAAAACATACTGAATGCTTTTTCAAAACTCGGATTGGATGAAAATATAAGAGGTGAAAAACTTTCAATAGAAATGTTCGGGAAATTGTCAGAAGAATTGAAAGG
>CALUPR010000062.1 GCA_944322705.1 Candidatus Gastranaerophilales bacterium | reverse complement strand
GAAGCGTCCCATCCGTTCAGTCCGCCTGTAGCTTTATATTTAGCAATTTGTTTTGCACGTTCTTTTTTTAATTTTGCCTGTTCTTTTTCCCATTTTGCTAATTTTTTTGAGTCTGCATTTCTCTCGTCTATGTCAGGCTGAATAAATGCAAGGAAATTTTTGTATTCCTGACAGTTATATCCTGCTTTTACTTTTGAAGGGTAGTTGTATGCAAGATAATCATAGATGTACATTGTTCTTTTAAAATTATTTGGCTGACCTTTTAAAAGATCTAAAGTACTTCCCGGCATTTTGCCCAGTACTACTATCATTGCAAGCGGGTTGTATCCTGCCTGAATCATAAGATCAATTCCTGTTATATCTGCGGCTTTCTGATCTTTTTCCGACATATTATTTAATGTTAATTCGTTGGCAATTAATGCTGTATTTTCAAGACTCGTGTCAACAAAGCTTCCGGCAATTGCTGATGTCAGATTTGAAACCAGTTTTTTCTTTGAAGCGTTTGCATTAATCAGTGCGCCTGCTTCCTGTGAAATTACTGCTGCAACTTCGTTATCGTTTCCGGTATATTGCAGGTTTGTTTTGCTAATATAAAATTCGTTATTTGCATTTGAAGTACTGTTGCCGACTTCAGTTTCTGTTACAACAAATTTTGTATTTGAGGGCAAGCCGTTTTTAGAAAAAAGCTGTTTTCCGACTGTCGGAACTCTGTCAACAGCGCTCCACGTTGCTGCCAGTGAAGGTGCCACAAGAGATGCTGCTAAAAATAACGATAAGATAATCTTTTTCATAATTTTACCCTTTCCGCCAATTTTCGTTTGACTTATAAATTTTTCGTAAGAGGCATTGCCCCTTTATTTAGAAGTTAGGAAGCTTAGAGGTCAGGAGGTCAGGCTGTTATCGGTGTTACGCACAAAAATAAATTATGAAATCAGCTTGCCTTCCTGTCTTCTGTTCTTCTGTCTAGTCCATAAACCGGTATTTAATTAGTGCAATAATCGCATGAATTCCGTCTTTCCAGGTTATTTTTTTACCTTCCGCAAATTCTCTTCCGTAATATGATATCGGAAGTTCATACAATCTTGCTCCGCGTTTTAACACTTTTGCAGTTATTTCCGGTTCGAAATCAAATCTGTCCGATTTAATTTCAATTCCTTTGATAAATTCCGCTCTGAAAGCTTTATAACAAGTTTCCATATCGGTTAATGTCGAACCGTAAAGTATATTAGTCAATAGTGACAAAAATTTATTGCCTAAAAGATGATGGAACATGAAAGATCTTGAAGGCTTGCCGCCAGAAAGTCTTGAACCGTAACATACGTCAGCTTTGCCGTCAAGAATAAGCTGTATAAGCGGTTCATAATCTTCAGGATCGTATTCCAGATCAGCATCCTGTATAACTATAATATCTCCTGTCGCTTCTTTAAAACCTGTTCTGAGAGCGGCTCCTTTACCCTGATTGTATTCATGATAAAGAATTTTGTACGGATATTTTGAATACAAATCTCTTGTTCCGTCTGTAGAATAATCATCTATTAATATAATTTCTTTTTCAAGACCGCAAAAATTAGCTCCTTCCACTTTTTGAAGTATTTTATCAAGGGTTGCAGCCTCATTATAAACGGGAATAAGTATTGTTATTTTGTTCATCATTAACCTTCTATAAAAAACATTTGTATTATTCTTTAAAATATTGTACAATAAAAACAGAGAGTTGTAAATTAGTAGCGGATTAAGAAAAATGAGTGAGTGCGATAAAGAAATTATAAAAAAAGGTTTAATTTTATTAGAGGATAAAAATTTTGAAGAAGCTTTGAAGGTTTTTACCGATGCTGAAAAATTTTATATTGAACAAAAATCGGATGAAGGTATTTCTATTGCATTGAGTTTTTTAGCAGGAACAAGTTATTATTTAGACAGAACAAAATATTCTGATGCTTTAAAAATGCTTTCTGAGGCCGGTTATATGGCACAATATTCAAAAAGCGGAACGGCAAAACTTGTAAATGAATTTGTTCGCGGGTCAATTTATTTCGGGGAGGGACTTAACGATATAGCGCTGCTCCATTATAATAATGCAAAAAATATTTCTCTTGAATACGGCGATGAACTATCTCTTATCGGATATGTTTTAACACGGATAAAACAGCTTAAAAGCGGACTTGATTTTTCAACTCCGGTAGCGAGCGATCCGCTTGTTTCTCTGGTAAAAATAGGACGTTCCATCAGTGCCGTTACTGATATTGATATTTTGTTAAAGGTCATAGCTGAAGAAACGAGAATTGCTATTCAAGCTGACAGATGTACCGTGTTTTTGCTGGATAAAGAAAAAGACGAACTCTGGAGCAAAGTTGCTTTAGGACTGGAAAGTCAGGAAATAAGATTTCCGGCAGATAAAGGACTTGCCGGTTATGTAGTTAAGACCGGTGAACCGTTGAATATCCCTGATGCGTATAATGACCCTCGTTTTAATCCTGATGTTGATAAGGAAACCGGATATAAAACAAAAACAATTTTATGTTTGCCAATCAAAAATAACAATAAAGAGATAATAGGCGCATTTCAAGTTTTGAACAAGAAAGGCGGAGTATTCACAAAAGGTGATGAAGATTTACTTGTTGCAATCGGCGGAAGTGCATCTATTGCGTTAGAAAACGCACAGCTTTTTGAGCAGCAGAAAGAACTTTACAAGGAACAAAAAGAGTTGTTTGAAAGTTTTATAAATACACTTGCTGCTTCTATAGATGCCCGTGATAAAATTACGGCAGGTCATTCAAGCAGGGTAAAGTTGTATTCAATGCTGCTTGTAGATGAATTAGGATGTGACGAAAAATTCAAGGAACTTGTTGAACGTGCAGCAATTCTCCATGATATAGGCAAGATAGGTATAAGAGATACTGTTTTACAAAAGGAAGGAAAGCTGACACCCGAGGAATACAAACATATTCAGGAACATGTGCAGATTACACATAATATCCTTGATAAAATTTATATGTCTGATGATTTTAAAATGATAACGGAAATCGCCTGTTCTCATCATGAAAAATATGACGGAACAGGTTATTACAGGCAGCTTAAAGGAGAAGATATCCCTTATGGCGGGAGAATTCTTGCTGTGGCAGATGTTTTTGATGCCATAACTTCACGCCGTCATTATCGTGATAAAATGCCAATACAAAATGTAATTGATATTTTGCTTGAAGGCAAGAATAAACATTTTGACGCGAATTTGGTTGATGCATTTTTGAAAATTTCTGCAGATAAAATTATAAGAGTATTTTTAACCGAAAATCATCACTGTTTTAAAGAAGAAGATCAGGAAACTTTGAGGCATTATAACTTAAAAGATATTCATGATTTTATAATTAATGAAAATGCTGATGAGAATCAAAAGCATATTGCGGAATTATTTAATTTTTATTATTCTGGTAATGTAGCAGATAGTGAGGGTGCTTAGTTAATTAATGCGTAAACTTATTTGTACAGCTGTAATAACTTTGTGTATATCATATCCTGTATTTTCTGACGGGTTTGACAGTATAAAACCTGCAAATCCTTTTGATGAAAATTCTGCACCGGTAAATACCATTGCTCTGCCAGTTAAAAAAGCAACTTTAACTCATAACAGCATTCATAACCAGTATGTTATAGCTTTTGACCGTTTTATGCAAAGTAATGTTAAATCTGCTTACAGAAATTTTAGAGCTTTAATAGAAACGATGGAACCTAATGACTACGGGTATATGCAGATGGCTGAAAGGATGGCTGATATAGGATTTTTTGATCTTTCAGAGATGGCTGCTTCAAAAATTGATGACAAGGATTTGTCGGATTTTTTAATAGGCGATATAAAAAGTTATTATTACCCTTCTAAAAAGCTTAAACTTGATGATGAAATGTATCTGGGTGAAGTTTTTTCAAATATTATTTATAATGATCAAAGCCGTGAAGCAACTGCAGAGCTTGTTAAGAATACTTCCTTACTCTCAGAATCAGATTATGCAAATTATATTGCTGCTCTCGGATATTTAAAATCAAATAATATCGTGAATGCCCAAACTTATATTGATGCGGCAATCGCAAAAAATCCGCAGAATATCAATTATAAAAAATTGAAAGCGGAAATTTTATCACAGAGCAAGAAACCTAAAAACGCACTTAAAATGATAGAATATTTGAAATCTCAAAAATTTTATACAACTGATTTTATAAGAAAAGCAAACTCTCTTGAGCAGTATGTCCTTTACAAATCCGAAAAAGATTATGCACAAAAAATGTATCATCTTGGTTATTATTATTACTATGAAGGCGAACTTGCAAAATCAATCAGAACTCTTCAGGGTGCTGTTACGTCAAAGAAAAAGCTTAATAAAGCTGTATATGCAATAATGGCGCGTGTTTATTTTGATATGCAGGATTACGAAAAGGCTCAAGACGCTGCTGTCAAGGCTAACAAACTTGACGGTAACAACCCTGTTGCTCTTATTGTTTTAGGGGATTTGAATTATCGAAATAAAGATTACAAAGAAGCTTTAAAGTATTACAAAGATGCAGAGTCGCATGACAAAAATTCCTGGATTTGCCCTGTTAAAATTGCACAAACATATGAACAGCTCGGTAAAGAAAGGAAAGCCTTAGAAATTTATGAAAAAGTGTTAAAAACATATTCGGATGCTTATGTAGCCTACTACAAAATTGCACTTAAAGATAAATCTAAAGAGTTTGCATATTTGAAAAAAGCAATAGCTATAAATATGAATTACAAAGATGCATGGATAGATCTGGGGCGCATTGCAATAGAACGTCAAAATTATGTTCAGGCAAATAAGTATCTTGGAGTAGCAAACTATATTGACGAAAATGATTTTAGATATTATTATTATCAAGGATTGATTGCAAAAAATCAGGGTATGAAGCAGAGTGCCTTGCAATATTTTAAAAAATCGTTGTCGCTAAATCCTGAATATCAGCCTGCAAAAGAGGAATTGAGCTTATGAAGAAAAATATTTTAATAGTAGAAGATCATGAATTAACAAGATTTGGTTTAAAAACAACATTTGAAAATGTTGATTATGTTGATCATATTTTTGAAGCAGATTCTGCAGAGGCTGCAATTGAAATCTTTAATAATAATAATATAGATGTAATAATCATGGATTTAGGTTTACCGAATATGAACGGTATTGAAGCCACAAAACAAATCCGTTCGTCAAATAAAGACGTAAAAATTATAATATTAACATCTCATAATGATGAAAAAGAAGTATTGAACAGCTTAAAAGCTGGTGCAAATGCTTACTGCTCAAAAGAGATTAATCCTCAAAGACTTGTTCAGGTTGTTCAATCAGTGGCAGATGGTGCTGCCTGGTTTGACCCCAGCATTGCTCATATTGTATTAAAAGCGAGTGCTAATTCACCTTCCTATGAAAGTGATAATAACCGAAAAGATTATGATTTAACGTCACGTGAAGCACAAATTTTAAAACTTATGACTGAAGGCTACAGCAATATGGAAATTGCCCAAATGCTTGTAATAAGTATAAATACTACAAAAGCCCATGTCGCAAATATTTTACAAAAATTGGAAGTCGATGACAGACTTCAAGCTGCACTAAAAGCATTAAAGAATAAAATTGTTTAATAATTTAAAGGTATAAATAAATGTCTGATTTGACAAGTGTATTGCTCGTTGATGACAATTCCAAATATTTAAAAGATGCTCTTCCGTTTTACGGTTATGAAGTAACAGCAGTTCGTGACGGTGTTCAGGCATTAAAAGAGCTTTCAAAAAATAACAAATTTGACATTGTTCTTTTGGATGTTATGATGCCTAATATGGACGGATGGGAAACTTTAAAAGCTATCCGTGCTTGTGAAAACACAAAAAACTTACCCGTTATAATGCTTACGGCAGTTAACGAAGACCAAAAGATGGTTTCCGGTTTGAAAATCGGAGCAGATGATTACATTGTAAAACCCTTTATATTGCCCAACCTTTTAGCTCGTATGGAAGCAGTTTTAAGACGCTGTAAAAGGAATGGTAATATCAATACTGATAATGAAAATAGGCTTTCCGACAATCTTTTAACATTAAAAGAAAAAGAGGTGTTACAAATGATTGCAAAAGGGGAAAGTAATAAACAGATTGCAGACAAAATGTTTGTGAAAGAGGTTACGATAAAAACTCATTTGAACAGTATCTATAAAAAATTAAAGGTAGCAAACAGGACGCAGGCAGTGCTTGTTGCCATGCAGACAGATTTAGTAAAGTAAGAAAATATAAGGAGAATTTATAAATCATGATTGATTATACCAAGGAAGAATTGATTGAACTATTAAGAAAAAACCCCGAAAAATTTAATGAATGGAAAGTAGAGCAGGACGAAGTTGATTTGTCAGAAGTTGATTTTTCCGGAATAAATTTGTCAGAAATTGATTTTTCCGATGCTGATTTAAATTCAAGTTCCTTTGCAGACTGCAATTTATCTCTTGTTAATTTTACAAATGCGGATTTAACCTCCGTTGATTTTACACGTGCACGAATTTTGGAATGTGATTTTACTGACGCTTTGTTAACAGGCGCTGATTGTAGCTATGCTTCAATGACTTATTGTAATTTTTCAGATTCTGATATGGCGGGATGTATTTTATCTGAAACAGACTTATCAAATTCTGATTTGTCCGCAAGCCAGAATTTGAATTCAAGCAGGTTTGATGATGATACAGTATGGCCTGATGATGATATGCTGCCGGAAGATTTTGACGGTACAGGACATAAAGATTTATCTGCCCTGCAGGATGAAGAAGACGATATGGTTTCATCAGACTGGTAAATTAAAGTTTTTATATATCTTAAAAAGCGGAGAAGTTTACTTCTCCGCTTTTTTATTATCTTAATCTTGACTGGCTTCTTTCAGCAGGTACAATAGACTTGTATATAACCGAAGGGAGTATAGAAAATGTTGGATCGTATACAAATTACAAAAGAAGTAGAAGAAATGTGCTGCGTAAAACGCGGCGTTAAAGGCGAGCCTGCTCCTATCCCTCAAGAAGGTGATTGGACAAAAGTTAAAGAAATAAAAGAAATTTCAGGCTTGACTCACGGTTGCGGGTGCTGTGCTCCGCAGCAAGGTACCTGCAAATTAACTCTTAACGTTAAAGACGGTATCATTCAGGAAGCACTGGTTGAAACTCTGGGTTGTTCAGGAATGACTCACTCTGCTGCAATGGCAGGTGAAATCCTTCCAGGTAAAACAATCCTTGAAGCCTTAAATACAGACCTTGTTTGTGACGCCATTAACGTTGCTATGAGAGAATTGTTCCTCCAAATCGTTTACGGAAGAACTCAGACAGCTTTTTCTGATAATGGATTACCGGTTGGCGCAGGTCTTGAAGATTTAGGTAAAGGACTTCGCTCACAGGTTGGTACTATTTATTCAACTAAGCAAAAAGGACCAAGATATCTTGAACTCGCTGAAGGCTATGTTCTTGAACTCGGTCTTGATAAAAATGACGAAATCATCGGATACAAATTTGTTCACATGGGCAAATTTATGGATGCTGTTAAAAAAGGCGTAGACCCGAAAGAAGCTCTTGAAAAATTCACAAGCACTTACGGCAGATTTGCTGAAGCTGTGAAGAAGATTGATCCGAGAGTAGAATAGTAAAGGAGATTCCGAAATAAATTCGGAATGACATGTCATCCTGAATGTCGGATTGACCTCCGTGTTTCAGGATCTCAGTAATAAAATATAAAAATTAAGAGGAAAATAAAATGACAGTAAAATTTGAAGGACAAGACAGACGTCAGGCTAAATTGAATAAGTTGTTACCTGAATACGGCTTCAAATCTTTAGAAGAAGCTCAGGAACTCTGTAAATCAAACGGTATTGACGTAGAAGCTATTGTTAAAGGGATTCAGCCTATTGCGTTTGAAAACGCTGTTTGGGCTTATACATTAGGTGCTGCAATTGCGTTGAAAAAACAGGCAAAAGACGCAGCAGAAGCTGCAAGCTTAATTGGTGAAGGCTTACAGGCATTTTGTGTTCCCGGTTCTGTAGGTGACACAAGAAAAGTTGGTATCGGGCACGGTAATTTAGCTGCAATGCTTTTGAGAGAAGAAACTCAATGTTTCTGCTTCTTAGCAGGTCACGAATCTTTCGCAGCTGCTGAAGGTGCTATAGGTATTGCAAGAAATGCTAACAAAGTAAGAAAAAATCCTTTAAGAGTTATCTTGAACGGTTTAGGAAAAGACGCGGCTTACTTAATCTCAAGAATTAACGGTTTTACATCTGTTGAAACAAAATATGATTACAAAACAGGTGAATTAAAAGTTGTTAAAGAACAGAGATTTTCAGAAGGCGAAAGAGGAGAAATCAAATGCTACGGCGCTGATGATGTATCAGAAGGCGTTGCAATTATGATTAAAGAAGGTGTTGACGTATCTATCACAGGTAATTCAACTAACCCGACAAGATTCCAACACCCTGTAGCCGGTACTTACAAAAAATGGTGCTGGGAAAACGGAAGAAAATACTTCTCAGTAGCATCAGGCGGCGGTACAGGAAGAACTCTTCACCCTGATAACGTTGCTGCAGGTCCTGCTTCTTACGGTATGACTGATACTATGGGAAGAATGCACGGTGATGCTCAATTTGCAGGATCATCATCAGTTCCTGCTCACGTAGAAATGATGGGTATTATCGGTATGGGCAACAACCCGATGGTAGGTGCAACAGTAGCTGTTGCAGTTGCTGTTGACGGTGCTCTTCGTAAATAGTAAACTGTATAAAAGTAAAAAATTTCCCGCTTTATTAAAGCGGGAATTTTTTTATAGACCTATCGACCTCATCCCCCCCCCTTCTCCTTAACCCTAAACGATAGTTATATAAATATTTACATAAATTGTCGCAGAGGGTGAAAAAGGAGAGGGTTAGGGTGAGGTTTAAATGTAACAGAATGTAAATTTAAATTTTAAAATACCTCAAACCCTGATATAATACCTCATAGGATAGGATAGGATAGGATAGGAT
>CALUPR010000061.1 GCA_944322705.1 Candidatus Gastranaerophilales bacterium | reverse complement strand
CAGGAATTAAAAGTTCGTTCAGGTTTAACCTGCGGTTTGGAATACGGTATCTGCCAGAAATGCTACGGCTGGGCAATGACTACCCAGAAACTCGTTGATATCGGCGAAGCAATCGGTATTATCGCAGCTCAGTCAATCGGTGAACCAGGTACACAGCTTACAATGAGAACCTTCCACACAGGCGGTGCGGTCGGCGTTAAAGATGCAATAAAAGAAGTTATTGCAAAACAAGATGGTGAAGTCATTTCAAATGTAAAAACAAGAGAATTGAGAACACGCCACGGTGATGTTGTTAATATCTCTAATTACGAAACAGATATAGAACTCAAAGGTGCAAAAAGAACTGAAAAATACCATATTCCTGCCGGTTCTACAATCTTCTTTACAAACGGAATGCAGGTTAAAAAAGGATTTAAACTTGCACAGTTTGAACCTGCTGCTCAAGGCTCAGGCTCCCGTTTGACAGAAAAAGCTACAAAAGATATTACATCAGATCTTTCAGGAGAAGTATTATACGAAGATTTCGTAGCTGATGAAAAGAAAGACAGACAGGGCAATATCTCAAGAACAACCAATAAACAAGGTATTATCTGGGTTCTCGGCGGTGATGTTTATAACCTCCCCGGCGGTTCTAAAGTTCTTGTAAAAGACGGTCAGAAAATCAAAGAAGGCGAAAAACTTGCTGAAACTTTAACAATCTCCGAACACGGCGGCGAAGTCCGTTTCGGTGATGATTTAGTAATTGAAGATGTTAAATTTGAAGGCAAAAAGATTAAGAAAATTGTTCAAGGTAAAGAATTGACAATTGTAATCGCTTCATTAATGCCCGAAAATGCAACATTTGAACAGACTAAAAAAGAACAAATCTGGACTGTTAAGAAAACCGGTGAAAAATACATTGTAAAAGCTCCTGTAGATACAACTGTTGAAAACGGTATGATTATCGCAGAACTTATCGATGATGAATGTGCAGTAACTTCATCCGGTGAAATCAGATACGTAGATGTTGAAGTTGACGAAAATCAAATCATCACTAAACCTGGTTCTGTAGTATTTATTCCGGAAGAAATTCATCAAATCAACAAAGATGCTTCTTTGAAAATGGTTGAAAACGGAACACATGTTACAGCAGGTACAGAAGTTGTAAAAGATGTATACTGCCACATTGACGGTATTGTAGAATTTAAAGAATACAATGACACAATTCATGAAATTACAATCCGTCCGGGACAAATTCACCAGCTTTCAAGTGTTTCAGAATTGAAAGTTGATGAAGGAGAAGTGGTAAAAAAAGGAACTGTAATTGCTGACGGTATAAAAGCAAAAGAAACTTCTATCGTTACAATTATGGATTCATCAATGGATGATTTGGATATTGATGATCTTGATGAAGAACTTGATACATCTTTATCACTTGATGAAGACAGTATCTCAAATCAGCCGATCCAAATTCTTGTAAGACCTGTTCAGGTATTGGAAGTTAAACAAAAAGATGTTTCTATCAAATTCAACACATCTGACAGTTTAATTGATATCGTACCTGTTACACAATTACAATATAAAGACGGCGCAAGAGTAAGAAACCTTGACGGTTCAACAATTACAAGGACAAGTCTTGTTCTGCAAATGCAGGGCTACTTATCACACCTTAAAGGTATGGTGGAACTCGACGACAAAGATAACTTGAGAATTGT
Source organism: Candidatus Gastranaerophilales bacterium (assembly GCA_944322705.1). Classification (GTDB taxonomy): domain Bacteria; phylum Cyanobacteriota; class Vampirovibrionia; order Gastranaerophilales; family Gastranaerophilaceae; genus Stercorousia. The sequence continues at coordinate 7,468 of CALUPR010000061.1, read as the reverse complement.
TGTTCTTGAAAATTTAATCGTACGTCGTGAATTTGAAGGTAACGCAAAAGTAATGTCATCATTGCAAACAGAATTACTTGTAAAAGACGGCGAAGTTATTGATCCTAAAACTCCTGTTGCAAAAACTCAGGTATTAGCGATCAATGACGGTGTTGCTTCCATTAAGTCAGACAAGGAAGATGCAAGAAGATTGCTGTTAACAAGTGACACTTATGAAACTGTAATTCCTGTAAAAGGAAAAGCGACTGTTAAAAAAGGTGACTTTGTAAGACTTGATTCAACAATTTCCGATAAAGATGAGAAATCAACTGTATCAGGTATGGTAACATCAGTAAACAAAGGCGAAATTTCTATCAGAAACGGACGTCCTTACCTTATCAGTCCGGGTACTATGTTACAGGTTGAAGCAGGTGCACTTGTTCTGCGCGGTGACAACATTGCAACACTGGTATTTGAAAGACAAAAAACAGGTGACATCGTTCAAGGTCTTCCAAGGGTTGAAGAACTTCTTGAAGGCCGCAAACCGAAAGACTGCGCTATTTTAGCAGAAGAAGACGGTGTAGCTGAAATTGTTACAGATGAAGATCTTCCAAGACTTTATATTGTTAATGACAACGGAAGAACTGAAATTAAATACGCAATTGATGCAAATATCATTGTTCAAAACAAACAGAAAATCACAAAAGGTCAGCCTTTAACAAGCGGACCTCTGAACCCGCATGATGTAATAAGACTTTGCGGACCGGAAGCTGCTCAACAGTACCTTGTAGACGAAGTTCAAAGAGTATATCGTTCACAAGGCGTTGAAATTGCTGATAAGCACGTTGAGATCATCGTAAGACAGATGACTAAAAAAGTTAAAGTTGTCGATGCAGGTGATACAACATTGTTACCGGGCGAACTTATTGAAATGCAGACATTCGAAAAAGAAAACAAAGAAGTTGAAGAAAAAGGCGGAACTCCTGCAACTTGTGAATACATGCTGTTAGGTATCACCAAAGCTTCTTTGAATACTGAAAGTTTCATTTCAGCAGCATCATTCCAGGAAACAACAAGAATCCTGACAGAAGCCGCAGTTGAAGGTAAAAAAGACATGTTGAGAGGTTTGAAAGAAAACGTTATCATCGGTCGTTTGATACCTGCAGGTACAGGGTTCCATCATCTTTCAAATGCGAATGAAGAAAAAGAACGCGAAGAAAGAAAACGTGCGGTTGCTCAAAGAAATCAGGCAAGAAAACCATCTGCGATTTTGGAAGAAATCGAAGGTATGTTCGGTGCTCCTGATTTTCAATTAGGCAATGAAAACGAAGACGAAGAATAAAATACTTCTTTAAACATAGAAAAAGACCTCTTAAAAAAGAGGTCTTTTTTATATTCAAAATTGAATTAATTTTTCTAAACCTTATATTTGATTTTGCAAAAGTTTTTAACACCTGAGTCGATATAAAACTTGGAGGTTAAGATATGGCTAGAATTATTGAAGGAGAAAGAAGGATTATCAAAATGTCTGTTGATGATATTTTAAATATTGTAAGGGAATACCAGAGAATTTGTCATAAATCATGCTGTTATGAGCATACAAGAGAACTTTTAGCTAAAGCTGACTTTTATATTCCTGAGGATATTTAACCATATAAACTATGTTATCGGAAGTGAATAAGTAAATAGGTGAATAAGCGAATAAGTCATTACGGTGCGCGAAGCGCACGTAAAATAAAAAAAATAATCCGGCATTTAACGTAGTGAACAATCAATGTTTGCGAAACAACGACAAAGCCGGCTATTGTCTGAGCGTAAAATTAATTAGACCCTGAAACAAGTTCAGGGTGACAGATGAGCGAGTCTAGCCGGCTTGAGTTGAGCAATTACAATTGATTAGTGAACGGAGTGACTGCCGGGAGCTTCTTTGCGGTACTTTCTTGTCGGTACAAGAAAGTACCAACAAGCTATCTTTAGTAGATTGCTTGACTTCCGATAACATAGTTTATGTAGTCACTAAAAACTACCCGACTGTGGTTTTGAAAAATTCCTTTTTAGTTTATGCTAAAATTAAACAGAAAGGAGTTCTCTGATGAAAAAAAATGCCATCATTATTACCCTTATTTTTGCAATACCGCTGTTTGCCTACATGTTTTTGACAGCGTCAAATTCTTCAACTGCACAAACTGCACAAACAGGTAAACCGCAGGTTATAAAATTTACATCCGCAATGTGCCTTGACTGCCAGACGATGAATAATATTTTTAAAGAAATTTTCCCGAAATATGAAGGAAAAATTGTTTTAACAGAAATTCAGGTTCAGGATAAAAACTCTTTTAATGATGATCAGATAAAAAAATATAATGTAACTCTTGTACCCACAATTATTCTTTTAAATTCAGCAGGACAACAGGTTAAAAGATTTGAAGGCGCCGTATCAAAAGAAGAAATGGACAATTGCATAAAAGGACTTGTTGAATAATGGAACAATATATTAATCTTTTTACACAACATGGCAGCTTGCCTATTTTATTTGCATTATCGTTTTTCGGTGGACTGGTTGCATCTTTATCGCCATGCTCGCTTGCAATGCTTCCGATAATTATAGGATACGTAGGTGGGTACTCCGATGCAAAACCTTTAAAAACATTTGTTCAAATGCTGTTTTTCGTATTCGGGACAGCAATTGTATTTTCCATAATAGGCATAATCTGTGCAATTACAGGAAAAGTTTTTATATCATTTGCAGGCGGATATTTTGGGATAGTACTTGCAGGAATAATTATGGTAATGGGGTTAAAATTATTAGGCGTTCTTGACTTTGAGCTTCCTGTAATAGTAAAAGAGATGCCAAAAAATGAACATACTAACACATATCTTTATCCCATTTTACTCGGCGGTGTATTTGCACTTGCAGGGACTCCCTGCTCAACACCAATTTTAGCCGGTATTATGGCTTTTGCCTCACTTTCCGCAAGTATTTCGCATGCAATTATCATGTTGTTTTTATTTTCCATTGGACAGGGTATGATTTTAATACTTGCAGGTTTTATTACTTCTCATCTAAAAAACAGCAAATGGTTCTACAAACTGTCAGACTGGCTTTTAAAGCTAAGCGGCGGGTTACTTGTAATAGCTTCAATATATATTTTTTATAAGATTTTTGTTCCTCTTATTGTAAAATAGATACAAATGCGTTAAAATTATTGTATCTAAAGACAATGGAGAGTAAAAATGAAAACATATGAAGGTCAGTTAGTTGCAGGTAATGAAAAATTTTGTATAATTTTATCTAGATTTAACGATTTTATCGGGTCAAAATTACTGGCAGGAGCTCTGGATGAGCTTAAGCGTCACGGAGTTGCAGATGACAGCATTGATGTCGTAAAAGTTCCGGGAGCCTTTGAAATTCCTATTACCGCACAAAAATTTGCGCAAACCGGCAAGTATAATGCAATTATTACACTGGGAGCCGTAATCAGAGGCGCCACAGCACATTTTGATTATGTAAGTGCAGAAGTTTCTAAAGGAATTGCTCAAGTAAGCCTGCAAACAGGCGTTCCTGTAATATTCGGAATTTTAACAACCGATAATATAGAACAGGCTATTGAAAGAGCGGGAACAAAAGCAGGCAACAAAGGATCGGATGCTGCAAAAGCGGCTATTGAAATGGCTAATTTGTTAAAATTGGTTTAGTGTTTATATTAGTTAAAAAGGGGTAAAATATGAGCGACATTATTACAGAATACAGAAACGAGAATACAAAAAATATTGACCTTCTCCCGACTATTGAAATTGTAAAAAAAATGAATGAGGAAGATAAACTTGTTGCGCTTGCCGTTGAAGAAGAAAGTGAAAATATTGCTGCCGCAATTGATTTAATTGCAAAACAATTCTTAAAAGGCGGAAGATTAATTTACTTTGGTGCAGGAACTTCAGGCAGACTCGGAATTTTAGATGCTTCGGAATGCCCTCCGACTTTTAGCGTTGCAAGAGATATGGTGCAAGGTTTTATATCAGGCGGAGATAAAGCTATAAGACATTCTATAGAAGGCGCTGAAGATAATCCTGATTTTGGCTATGAAGATGCTAAAATTTTAACAGATAAAGACGTTGCCGTTGTAATTTCTGCCAGCGGGAACCCGAAATATTTACTCGGAGTTTTAAAACGTGCTGAAGAAGTCAATTGCAAAACAATCGGTGTTACCTGCAACCCTAAAGGCAGAATAGCTGAAGAAGCAGGACTTGTAATTTGTCCGGAAGTCGGACCTGAAGTTATAGCAGGTTCTTCAAGACTTAAAGCAGGAACTGCACAAAAAATGATTTTGAACATGCTATCCACCGGCGCTATGATTAAAATCGGAAAAACTTATGAAAACTTTATGATTGACCTCCAGCCTGTTAATGAAAAATTAAAAGACAGAGCAATAAGAATTGTCGCTCAAATTGCAAATGTTACACACAGCGAAGCACTTGCTGCATTATTGAAATCGGGCTGGGAAATTAAAACCTCAATAGTATCAATAATGATGAAAATCGATGTTGATACAGCAAGAACAGAATTAAAAAAATACGGCGGTGTACTTCGTAAATTATTAAATATAGGTCAGCCGGTATAAGGAGAAAAGATGAAATTAACAGTATTGGGAGCCGGATGCTGGGGATTAACACTCACTTGGCTTTTAACAAATAATTTTGATGAAATAACTGTCTGGGGCAGAGAGCAGGATTTATCAGAAGATTTGAAACAAAACAAACACTGTTCAAAACCTTTGGAAGTACAATTAGATAAGAAAGTTAAGGTTACATCAAATCTTTCTGATGCTATTTTAAATTCTGATATAATTCTATCTGTTGTTGCAACATCTGGGACACGTGACGTATGCGAAAAATTAAAAGAAGCAGGTATTAAACCGGAACAGATTTTGGTGAATGCATCAAAAGGGATTGAACTTCCATCTTTAATGAGAATGTCAGAAGTTATGAAAGATGTTTTACCTCAACAAAAACTTGCAATTCTTTCAGGTCCTACACTTGCAAAAGAAGTTCTGACAGGACTTCCTACAGCTGCAACTGTTGCCTGCGAGGATATAAAAACAGCAGAATACGTTCAAAGAGCTTTAAATGTTCCAAATAAATTCAGACTTTACACAAATACGGATGTAATAGGCGTTGAGCTCGGCGGATCGCTGAAAAATGTTATTGCAATTGCATCAGGCTTTGCACACACAATGGGTTTGGGCGACAATTGTTCAGGAACACTTTTAACACGCGGTATGGCAGAAATTGTCAGGGTAAGCATTAATTTGGGTGCAAATCCGTCTACTCTTTACGGACTTTCGGGAATGGGGGATTTAATAGCTACATGCTCAAGTCCAATGTCCAGAAATTACACTGTAGGAGCTATGCTTGCTAAAGGGAAAAAAATTGATGATATATTAAGAGAACTCGGGTCTGTAGCCGAAGGAGTTAAAACTTCAAAGGCAATTTGTGAACTTGCAAAAAAATTAAACATTGAAGTTCCTGTTTCAAATGCAATTTACGAAGCTGTTTATACAGATATAACTCCACAGGCGCTTTTGGAAAAACTTATGAACAGAAAACTGAAAGAAGAAGAAAGATACGTATAATGAAATTTGCCGTAAAATATTTGAAAAATACTTTTTACCCGCTCTCCGTACCTGACACAATTAAGCTTGAAGACGGTCAAATGGTGCTTGTCAGAACAGAAAAGGGCGAAGAAGCTCTAAAAGCATTCGTTGTTAACTCAGAAGTTGCCAGAGTATGGGAAGAAAGTAAAAATAAACCCGAACCTTTTCAGGTCATAAGAACTCTCTCGCAAAGAGATCTCCAAACTCTTGAAGACATCAAAAAAGAGGAAGTGGAGTCCTTTTTCAAGTGTCAGGCGCTTGTGCAGCAGCATAAACTAAACATGAACCTTGTTCAGTGCAGAATAACATTTGACAGAAGAAAAATAACTTTTTATTATACAGCACCTGAAAGAGTTGATTTCAGAGCATTATTAAAAGATTTAACACAGGTATTTACCCGTGTAAGAATTGACCTGCGCCACATTGGCGTAAGAGATGAAACCTCTATTGTGGAAGGAACCGGTATTTGCGGACGACCATTTTGCTGTTCAAGTTTTTTGAGAAAATTCGCAACAATAAATGTGAAACTTGCAAAAGATCAGGGAATGCCTATTGCTCCGGGAAAAATTTCAGGGACCTGCGGCAGACTTTTGTGCTGCCTGACATATGAATATTCTCACTACATTGATGCCGCAAAAGGTATGCCTCCAGTAGGATCATCAGTTATGACTCCTGACGGGTTAGGCAAAGTTTGTTACCTGCAATTTTTAAGCGGTAAAGTAGCCGTAAAAATGGAAGATGGAAAAGTAAAAGAATTTTTAAAAACCGATATTGAAATGGTTGATGCTGATGTTAACGTTGAAATAGACATACCTGTTATCAACAGCTATGACTATGAAAATGAAAACATTGATATTAAACAACTAGAAGACGATAGAAACAGTTCCACTGGAAATGTCTAGGATTGCGACTTGTCTTCCGGTTTTTCTTCAGAAACATATTTTTTCTTTTTATTGGATAGTTCTGAAAGTATCATATACCAAGGTTTCTTAACAAAAAGATAATAAATTTCGCCATTAGTAAGCCTGATTTCATAACGCATCATAAATTTATGCTTTTTATCAGGTGCAGTTTCTCTTACTTCAGTGACAAGTTCATCGTTAGTAATCTGACGAAGTTCATTAATACTGACAACTTCCCTGTCAACTATCCTCATTAACTTTACATAATCACTCATATATCTATAATTATATCATATTATGAATAAAGTTTCAATACTATATAAAAAACTGCTCACTTAATGAAGAATTTTTCTTTTAAAACGCTCATGCTCTTTCAGATTATATTTTTGAAAAACTTTATTTAAAATACAATTATCAATAATTTGATGCAAAAAAGCTATGGTAACCGCATTTGCGCGATTTCGGGCAAACAATTTAGAAAAAATAGCTTCTAATTCTTTCTTTACCGTACTACGGCTTACATATAAAATTTTCGCTATTTCGTGATTTTTAAACCCCATTGCAACAAGCCCCAAATATTCTGTTTCTCGCGGGGTTAATACACTTTCAATATTTTTATCTTTTTGTAGAACAAATAATGCTTGTTCCTCAATCACCATAGTAAATATCATAAAAGTTAGATATTTTTAGAAATACTAGGCTTTTGGCTATAAATATAAAAAAAAGGCGCAAAATCTGAAAATAGCTTATTATTTGATAATTTATAATATACAAATGTGTATTACAAATTTGTAACATTTTACGGGCTTTATGCCGCAAGCAAAAAGGTTTGTCCTCTGCTCGACTTGCGCTGTACCCGCAATTTACGGATTAAACCCCTCACCATTCATATATTAAAAAAAGGGATAACATAAGTTATCCCTTTTTTAATTGTCG
>CALUPR010000060.1 GCA_944322705.1 Candidatus Gastranaerophilales bacterium | reverse complement strand
AAAAATCGAAATTTTTCACAGATTAAATTTCTCCTCATTTATTTCAGTTTATACCTACATTTCACAATTGTAAAGTACGGATTTAATTTTCCTGTTTCTTGTGCACTACGCCCCATTTTAACAAAAGGATTCTTATCATTTTTATTAAAATCATACGTGTCAAGTAATGTCACATCCACATAATTTCCACGAACTTTTGCAGATAACACATCAACACTGCCAAAAGCATTATGTAAATTGGTAAATCCATTAAACCTGAATGATCCGGATACTTCTTTCCCTGACTTTAAATCTGCATAATTATTTCTTATAAAACTCTCAAGTTCTTCAGAATGAGCTATTACATTAGATACATTGCTATTTTCATGCAAAACAACACCAGGAACATTTACATCTCCAAATTGTGATTTTATTTTATCTTTTATTTTTGTTTTATACGGTGCATACTCACTATTTAAAGAATCTACATCATTATATAAAGCACCATTTTTTCTTATATAATCATTATTATAAATTCCTGTTGGATTTGAAGCCATATTCCATAACGCTACAGCATCATTTTGATTCAACGGATATCCTAATGCATTAACTCCCCAATTTAGCATTTGCTCACTAAATGAGCCCGCTACACTATTAATATTATGGTCTAAATAATTGCTAATTCCTGCATTTTTATTTATTGTATAATCATTATAAGTTATACCACCTTCTAATTTTAATGTTGGGTCAATATCCGCAGCAGCACCCGTATTAGTCCCACTATGTTCATAATTATTCCCACCAACCCCATCAGGCTTGGAACGATAATGCGCTCTTACCTCTGTGCCGTCATCTCTGGTGTATGCATGAACATAAACAACGTCAGGATTACCGGTAAGTTCGCTTTCTCTTGGAATACCTAAATTTGCCATTTGATAATCTATGGCTTTTTCATTTTCCATAAATTCTTTTCCTGTCATAACGCCGATGTCTTCTGCTGTGTAAACTCTGTTGTCGTTGGTGATTGCGTTAATAAAATTTCTTAAACTTGCCATTTATATTTCTCCTTTGCTCAGGTGTAAAATTGTTTTATATTTGTCAATGTGTGTTGAATTATATTTAGTATAACATTGTTTTGTTGATTTGTCAACTCTGTTGATTTATTGTTTTGTTTTTGTTATTATTCTTTTGAGGTGGATTATATGGATAAACATACACAACTAATCAAATTCGGTACTGTAATCAAGCAAAGACGTCAGGCTTTGAAATTAAGTTTAAGAGAGTTAGAAAAACTTTCAAGCGTCAGTGCGGCTTTAATAACTAAACTCGAAAACGGTAAAATGGCTAATTTCCCGAAAGCTATTACTATTAAACAACTTAGTGACGCTTTAAAATTTAATGATGAATTGTTTGTTCTTGCTGATATTTTGTTTGAACATAAAGAACAAAATATTCCGGATAAAACATTTGAAGATGAATTAAGAGAGATACTTGCAACAAGAACAACTCTTAATTCTGATAATATTACACAGGTTATTTATTTTATTTCGGGATTGGAAAAACTACAAAAAATGAAAAATATTTAAATTACTAATTCGGTTTTCAACAATTTTATGATACAGCTTTTGAATAAAAAGTTCCAATGTCGTACAGTCAGCGGAGTTTTTTATTATGTGCCATGTCCATTGCAATTTGCAGCACATTTTTAAATTTTTATCTTTTGTAAATTGTATCCTAAAGCGATATTTGAAGAATTTTATTATTCTTAATTTATATTGTTAACCTCAATTCTTTAATAATTAAATTTAAAGCAAACAATTTTTCCGAATTAGGTAGCTCTAATAATTTTCTTATATTTTCTTCAAAATCTTTTGGTAAAATCTTACAATTATTTATTGCATATTGTATAAGTCTTTTTTCACCCGGATGTAGAAGTTCATTAATTGCAAAAATTATATCAAAATAACTTGCTAAAAATGCAGATATTCTATGATTTATTGATACAATATCATTTCTAAAAACAGCTTTCTCAATTTGCTCATAATATGAAGCAAAAGGCTTATCTTTTAGCAGCATCATATTTCTATTTATAATATTTTGTTTTAACTCTTCCGGATATTGGGTATTTATAGAATTTTTTAAATTTAATAGCCAATCATCTCTATCATAAATTATATTAAAGTTTTTTAAGGTGTATAAAAAAGCAGTAGTATATCCATTAGCCGCGTAATGCTTAAACCAAACATTTTCAACAATATTTTCAAACCAATTTGTATTCCAATACATAATATCTAGTTGTAGGTTTAAAGAATCAACTAAAAATTCATCTCCTGATCCAAAATATTCACAACCAACTTCGTATTTTGATGAGAATTTTTTAATAATGTTTTTTCTTGCATTTATAGGAATATCTTGTTCAACAAAGATATAAACATCAACATCTGATTTATTATCTGAAGTTTCGGCAGAGGTAGAACCTCCAACAGCAATTGCTTTTACTTGCGGGAAATTTTGAAATTCTTGCATTATAGTATTGAACATATTTTCATAATAACATGAATATTTAACTATAATAATATTACTCAAATTGACACCAAAAACACATAGCTCGGAAGTAGTGTTCCTGGCACGTTGTATTTTAAAGTCTAATTCACTTTCAAACTTATCTAAATATAATTAAACCGCAAGATGTCTTGAAGGTGTTGTTTTTTGAGAATATGGTATTTTATAATTTACAGCTCCAATATGCCCTTCCGGAGTCTTATTATAAGATGTTACAATTTTTTTACCATTTGCTTCTTCTTTATATAAATTTATATTATTTAATCTATTAATAACTCTACATTTATTTTGCTTACAATTTGGAAGTGTTTTTACATATTGAACATCTGATACAAAATATTTCTGGGACACATTACCCAAATTTGCATCACTAATTGGGTTTGAATGAAATTTAGTAGAAACTATTTTTGTTTTTGTTTTATTTACAAAGTCAGTAACTTCAGTAAGAACCTGTTTTGCGTTATTATAGATATGAATACCATCTGTCATATCAACAATATCTTTTTGGGTAACAATCCTAAATGGTTTAAATTTTCTAAATGATTTAAGTGTTATCATTCCATCTTTACAAGTCTGTTTAAAAACCATAATACCATTTTTTGCCCCTACTAAATCACCTTTTGCTAAAATTTTCCCGAATAAATATGCTATTATTTTTTTGTTCATTATATTTCTACCCCTTTTGTATAAAAAGTATTATAAAAAAAACACAATGCAAATTTCCTATTTACAATGAATTATTTTTATAAATATTTACAAATTTATATTTTAGCTTTATCGAAAAATAATATATATGTTGACAGCAAACTTTTCTGATGTAACATATTTACAGAATAGATAGTTATATAAAGGGATATAAAAAATAAAATGTTACCCCCGGTATACCCGAATTCATCAGAAAAAGCATTCGCGACTTTTGGATTTAAGCATCAAAAAGAACATTTCTTTTCATTTCCCCAAAGAAAACCCTTAACTTTTAGTGAAAAATTTGCCATAGGTTCAGGCACTTTAATAGGAACAGCATTACCTATTATATACTTCTTGAAAAAACAGAAAGTACCGCTAAACAAAATAAAATATACGGAAAAAGAAATGATTTTACTTAGTACCGGCTCAATTACGGGCGGAGTAATCGGAGGAATATCTTCAGACAAAAAAGTTGAACCGAAATATAAAATACATGAGGGTGTTACCCAGTTTTTTAATGCAGTAATACCGACATTACTAATCAAACCTATATTAAAAACATGTGAAAAATTTAAGCCTTTAAATAATAATAAAATTAAAGCTGTTACGCTTATGACCGGAATTTTTGGAGGAATGGCTGCCGGTTCTGAAATTTCAAACAGAATCAATGGTACAACACATCCTGATAAAAAAAGAAAAGTAAAATTTATTGATGCAATCGCTAATATAGATGTAATATCCGGCGCACTTGTAATGGCGAAGTTTCCACTAATAGGCAAACTTGGGATTGAAAAATTACTTCCGCTATTTTATATGTTTACCGGATATGAATCCGGTAAAATGAGATAAATCTACTTTTTACTCAAAAACTTCTTGCAATAAATTTATGTCTGAATTAAAATATTTTTGCAGCTATTCCCGGATCGTCTAGCGGCAGGACTGAAGACTCTGGATCTTCCAACGGTGGTTCGAATCCATCTCCGGGAAATTTTTTATGTCTGTATATTTACATAATAATAGCAAAAATTTTTTTTTATATGTTTTCTTTTCAATATGAAAATTACTTCCATTATCTCTCCTAGTTTCAAAAGCACATATACTGTAGATACGTCAACTGCTACCGGAAGGAATCAGATTTTTACACTCGGTGCCTTGATGAATAATTTCTGGATCAACAATGCAGGCAGTACATTCAGCAGAATAAGAAACACAGGAGTATACGGACAAATAGATATAAATGTTAAGGATTACAAAGACAATTCTTTTGAATCAGTAATGAAATACAATGGAATATCTTATAAAAAACAAAATACTAACAACTATCAGGTATAAATAATAGTAATGTTTAAAATTATAACAAAGACTGTAAATACAACTCTGCCTCTCTATTTTATTAAAGGAAGTACAAAACAACGCAACCAAATGGCTTCCAATATGAGTAAAAAATTATATAATGAAGTGAAACAACATTCAAACAGCACATCATGTACGATAGAAAATTTCACAAATTCATTAAATAAAATTTTAAATAACAAAATTAATTTTAACATTTTTCCTAATGATGATCCTATAACTTCCGCAAAAATAAAATTTAATATTACCGGACACAAAATAGATTTTTCTAATAATCGTTTCAATATATTTGTAGATGGTTATAATATGTATCTGCCATTGGACACAGAGCAAAAAATTATTAAAAATAAATACACTGCATTTCATGAAGTCAGACACATGTTTGATCATATTTTCAATCCTAAAACCTGTATATACAGGCTAAATAATATGGACGGCGTCAACGGAGAGTATTTGGAAACTAAAAGAGCTGAAATTTTTGATATGTTCGTCTATAATCTTGATCAACCTGTATATATGCAGAAATTCAAAAAAACAATCATACAGAAAATGAATGAATTACCTGATAGGATTTCTATTGACATTTTACAAGACATAAGAAATCATCTTAAAAGTGAAATAAACGCTTATAATGATGAAATAAAATTTATGACAAAAGGACTGGGAATTATAAAAAATTTTTCAGAAATAAAGACAAACAAATTATTTTTGAATAAATTTGCAAAATTTAAATCAAAACTGAAATTCGCAAATAATCTGCTGGGCGAAAAAATTAAAACCTGCCGGCTTAAGCACAAAAAATCTTTAAATTCTGGTGTATGAACGTCGTTCCAGCATTACCATTAAAATAGAAATATCAGCCGGTTTTACTCCACCTATACGGGAAGCCTGAGCAAGAGTTTTCGGTCGGATTTTAGCAAGTTTGTCCTTTGTTTCCGAAGAAATATGTTCAATAGAAGAGTAATCAATATCATCAGGAATTTTGAATTTTTCAAGTTTTGAAGCCTGTTCAATTTGAAATTCCTGACGCTTTAAATAGCCGTCATATTTGATTAAAATTTCTACCTGTTCTTCAACATCAAACGGAATATTTAACTTTTTTGTATTAGAATCAATTTCTTTTATAACGCTGTAATCTATATTTGGACGTTTCAAAAGTTCTGCAATTTTCATTCCGCGATCCATATGCTCGCCATATTTTGCAAGAATTACATTAACATCATCATTTACGGATATTTTTGTGTCCTTTATTCTTGTTAATTCTTTTTCAATTGCATCCTGTTTTTCTTTGAATATTTTAAACTGATTATCGTCAATTAGCCCGTATTTATACCCTATAGGAGTGAGTCTTGAATCTGCATTATCCTGACGCAGCAAAAGCCTGTATTCAGATCGAGAAGTAAGCATTCTATAAGGGTCTTGAATATCTTTTGTAACTAAATCATCTATCAATGTACCGATATAAGATGAGCTTCTTGAAAGTTCAAGCATTTCAGAACCGTTTAAATAATTGAAAGCATTAATACCTGCAACAAGCCCTTGAGCAGCCGCTTCTTCGTAACCGCTTGTACCGTTTATCTGACCGGCAAAAAACAAACCATTAATACTTTTTGACATTAAAGCATGTGTTGTTTGTACTGCGGGCACATAATCATATTCAACAGCATAAGCAGGTTTAATAACATGTGCCTTTTCAAGTCCTGGAAGTGTTCTGAGCATTTCTACCTGAACATCAGCAGGCAAACTGCTTGAAAATCCCTGAATATAAACTTCATATGTGCCAAGCCCTTCAGGTTCAATAAAAATATGATGTGACGGATTTTCACTAAATCTAACAACCTTATCCTCAATAGACGGACAGTAACGCGGTCCTACTCCTTGAATTAACCCTTGGAACATAGGCGATTTATCCAAATTTGCTTTTATAATCGCATGAGTTTTTTCATTTGTTCTTGTCAGATAGCACGGGTACTGCTTTCTTACAGGTCTGTCCGGTTTAAAAGAATAAAAATGAAGAGTTTCATCACCCGGTTGAATTGACATTTTAGAATAGTCAATCGTTCTTTTATCAACACGCGGCGGAGTACCTGTTTTCAATTTTTTAATATTAATCCCATGTTTAACAAGAGATTCCGAAAGCCCGTAAGCAGCTTTTTCTCCCAATCTGCCGGCACTGTAAGAACGAAGTCCTACAAAAATTTTGCCGTTCAACGATGTTCCGGTTGTCAAAATAACAGCACGAGCCGAATATTCAATACCGTATTCATCGACTGCTCCGGTAATTTCTCCGTCATTAACCAATAAATCAGTAATGCACGCCTGACGCAGATATATATTTTCGTTATTCTCAATAATATTTCGCATATAATCCATATACTGCTTTTTATCGGATTGGGCACGCAATGCTCTAACTGCAGGACCTTTGGAAGAATTTAGCATCTTCATTTGAATATAAGTTGCATCTGCAGCTTCACCCATAACACCGCCGAGAGCATCAATCTCTCGCACCAGAGTAGATTTGGCAGGTCCACCTATTGCAGGATTACACGGCATTAAAGCAATATGATCAACATCCAAAGTTGAAAGAAGGACTTTAGCTCCGAGTCTTGCACATGAAATTGCAGCTTCACATCCTGCATGACCGGCTCCTACAACTATTACATCATATTTATTATTAAGATAATTCATAATATATCTTTCTAATTGGCTAACACAAATATTATAGTACAAATAAAAGTGTTTTATATTAAAAAATTAATGTGAGATATATCGCAGTTTACACTAATAATGGCTAAAAACGTCATGCTGAACTTGTTTCAGCATCTTATCTAACTAGACCCTGAAACGAGTTCAGGGTGACAATTTGGATATTCTTTAGTGTAAACTGCGACATATCTCACAAATTAATATAGATTAACTTCCTATCTACTCCATGTAGATGATATTAATTCAAATTACTAAAGATTAATATTATTTGTATCGACAGAAGAATATACATATTAAATATACATCTTATTGGAGCTCATTGATGTCAGAACAATTATTATTACAGCCTATAGCGGCAAATATAGATAAAGCGAAAGAATCTTTAGAAAAAGCACGAATAGCACACGAAAAATATCTTATACGACAGCAAAATCAAGATTTGCAGGAAGCTATAGAATATTACGTTGATGCGGTAAAATATGATCCGACAATGCCGGAAGCATATTACAGACTTGCTACATTAATGTGGGAACAGGGTCAGATAAGTATTGATACCGCCATAGAACAATGTAAAACCGCTGTTTCTCTTGCGCCCCATAACATCAATGCGCATCTTTATACCGGTTTTTTCATGAAAATGGCTCAGGATTTTAAATCAGCAGAATCTGAATTTAAATCTGCAATAAAAATGGGCAAATTAAACTCCGCACGTCCGCGATTAATATTATCACAATCTATTTTACAAAAAATTAATTCACAAAACGGTAATTTCGGTGACTATTTAAGTTTCTTATACTATTTTCTCTCAGGAAGCTTAATGCTTGCATGGGACAGACCATCAATGAAAATGTTTTACAAAAACATGTCAGACGATTTTTCCGTGTTTACTTATAATACTGTAGGTAAGTTTTTAGAGAAATTTAAACTCTACCCGACAGCAGAAAATATTTACAGGCAGGCTGTTTCAAAGACCAGCCACAGCGAAATTTTTTATAACAAAATGGGGGATCTTGCTTTAAAAAATAAAGAAATGGATTTAACCGTTGACTGCTACAGAAAAGTTCTTGAAGCAAATCCTTTAAACAGAGAAGTTTTGATAAAACTGGCAACTGTACTTCAAACATATTTCCCTGAAAATACAGATGAAGCAATTGATTGTTATGAAAAACTTTTGGAATTTAATATTGATACGCCGCAAATATATTATGAACTCGGACATCTATATTTGAAAAAAGAAGATAAAATAAATTCAATAAGTGCATTTAAGCTTGCCGTCGAAAGAGATTCCGAAAATCCGTTCTATAATAATTCGCTTGCTTATGCTTACTCTAAAGCGGAATTGTATGATGAAGCAATAGAGCATTATCAAAAAGCAATAGCAATTAACCCTGATAAAGAATGGACATCTATTGTATGTCAGGCACTCGGGTCAATTTATGCAGAAGTAAAAGGTAATATTGATGCTGCAGTATCGACCTATCAGGCCGGGATAATTCTCGATCCGAATAACTATGATCTTTATTTGGCTCTCGGGGATGTGCACATGGCAGCATACGATCTGGATAACGCAATAAGAGCATACTGTGACGCAATTACTCTAAATCCGGAGGACTATCGCGGATATTCAAAAGCTGGAATTGCACTATGGGAAAAAGATTATCTTGAAGAGGCACTTGTATCTTTTCACAAATCAATAGACTTAAATCCCGATAATGAATATGCACAAAACAATCTCGGGATATTATACCTTGACGGATTGGGAGATGCGGAAGAAGCACTTGAATACTTTGAAGCCGCTATTGAATTAAATCCAAATTATACACTTGCATACTTTAATGCAGGAAGAGCCTCACAAGCAATGGGTTTCATCAATGATGCCGCAAATTATTATCAAATGGCAATTGATTTGAACAAAGTTACGCAGGAACTTGATGAAGAAGATATAAGAACACGCCTGCATAAACTTTTTGAAATTTAATACAAACTTGACAAAAAACGAAATAACATAAATAATAAATATATTAAATGAAATTAAGAGGAGTTTTTATTATGGAAAGA
>CALUPR010000059.1 GCA_944322705.1 Candidatus Gastranaerophilales bacterium | reverse complement strand
ATCTGCTCTTGGGTATTTACCAATACTTGAATCGTATGTTGCATAACTTTTTCTTAATCCAGGACCTTCTTCTTCTCTCATATTTATTACTGCCTGACTAAACGTAGAATATGCTACCTTAAAAGCTGTTTCCAATTGTTTGTTCTGAGTTTTATTTATCAAGGTAGGCATTGTCATTGCGGCTACTACACCAATTATGCCGAGGGTGATCAAAACTTCTGCGAGCGTAAACGCTGCACGTTTACGTGGTGAATAAGTGCGTTTCAGGAAAATATTAATGTCATCCTGCCCTCCAACAGACCCCTCACCCAAATTTCTAAGCTCACATTCGTTCGCCAAGAAATTTTGACCTCTCCCCCAAGGGGCGAGGTGAAATGATCTTAAGATACTTCTTAGTGCCTTAGTGCCATAGTATCCCAGTATCTTTAAATTGGCTTCGCTTCTTTGCCTCTTGGCATCTTTGCATCTTAATCCGTCAGCTTCTCTGACTCCGGCGGAGCCTAAAGCCCCCCCCCCGCAAGCGTAGCCGCTTGACCCGTCACATCGAACTCCTAATAAACTTTTAAATTCTTGAAATCTTTTCATTCCCAACTCCTGTCTTTATGTACAACATTTTTATTATAACAGATGCTGGTTTATTTTTCAACAACACATTGACAAATTTGCAGGCGCTTTGACAAAATCTATAACATTGAAATCCTTAAAAGTTGAAATTGACTTTATATTAGCAGGATTTTTTGTATTTTCTCTTGCCAGAATTGCTCCTACTATCGCTTCTAATTGTGACATTGGCATCATATTCAAAGGCAGTTCAAGTCCGTATTCAAATCTTAACATTTGCTGTAAATATTTACAGTCCGCAGGAGAACGTTCTTTATAACACGAATTTAAATTCATACTCTGACGTGTTAAATATATTTCAAAACGAGTTATATCTATGCCTTTTTCTACTAAAGATTTAAAATATTCACACCCTCTTGTAGAATATCTTTGAGTCCATCCGTCACGATTAGGCATCAGAGGATTTGTTGCAACAAGCTGGTACTGCTTGCCGAATATTCTCCACTTACCGTTGAGCATTGTTCTGTCCCAGACCAATGAAACACATATTTTTGAATATTTTAAGGACGGATAATTGTCAAAAAAATGCATAACATCATTCATTGTATACAATTTATCAACATAAATTAAATTATTAAAATCATCTATAATAGCAACACCCGTATCTACACTTGATGATGCCGCAAGTGAAAGTCCAATATAATAATTCATCTGTTCTCCTAAACCATCAATTGAGTAATAATCAACGGTTCATCTTCGGTTGCGAGCACTGTATGTTCAAAATGCGCAGAAGGCATTTTATCTGCAGTACTGACAGTCCATTCATCATCAGCTACAACAACTTCATCTACGCCAAGATTAAGCATAGGTTCAATTGCTATTGCATAACCCTGTTTAATTAAAGTATGATCGCCGACTTTGTAGTTAAATAAAAACGGTTCCTCATGCATTTCATGTCCGACACCGTGACCGCCGTATTGACGAACAATACCTAATTTTTCTCTTACGGCAACAGCTTCAACAGCACCTGAAATGTCATCAAGGACATTACCTGCTCTCATCTTTGCAATTCCTGCAAAAAGAGCTTCTTCTGTTGCTTTTAAAAGTCTTTGGCATTCATCGCTTATTTTACCGACGGGATAAGTCCAGGCGCCATCACCAACCATTCCCGCGTAAGTTGCACCTACGTCAATACTTATGATATCGCCTTCTTTTACCTTAACATCATCATGCGGAATTCCATGTACTACCTGCTCGTTTATAGACGCACAAATAGAACCCGGGAAACCGTTATAGCCCAAAAACGTCGGAACAGCACGTTCTTTTCTGATAATATCATGCGCAATACTGTCTAATTCTTTTGTACTTATGCCCGGCTCTATAACTTCTCTCATCTTTTGATGAACAAGAGCTACAATATGCCCTGCATGGCGCATTCTTTTAATTTCATCACGTGATTTCCTGTGAATCATTCAATTACCTCTAATAATCTTTCCCATACTTCATCAATTGTTCCGTTTGCATTTATAGATTTGAGAACACCCTTTCCGGTATAGTATTCAACCAGCGGGGCTGTTTCTTTATTATAAGTATCAAATCTTGATTGTGCTACTTCTCTTGTATCGTCTTTACGCTGAGTAAGTTCAGCACCATCCTTGTCGCAATGTCCCTCAACTTTAGGCGGTTTGAATTCAAGATTGTAAATCTCACCGCAAACAGGACAAGAACGGCGGTTAACAATTCTTTCAACAAGAATACTTGTATCAATATCAAAGTAAACTGCAATAAACTTTGTATCAATACCGTTGTCAATTTCTGCATTCATTTTTTCAAGCTGTTCTGCCTGTTCAACACTTCTCGGGAAACCGTCTAAAATATAGCCGTTTTTGCAATCAGCTTGAGAAAGTCTGTTTTTAATAATTCTTGTAACAAGTTCAACAGGAACAAGCTGCCCTTTGTCGATATATGATTTTGCTTCTTTTCCTGCTTCTGTTTCGTTTTTAATTTCTGCTCTCAATAATGACCCAGTATCGACGTGCGGGAAATTAAGATATTCAGCAAGTCTGTTTGTTTGAGTGCCTTTACCGCAAGCCGGCGGTCCTAAAAAAATTAATTCTTTTTTTGTCATAATAACTCCCTCTTTTATACCTATGGTTTTATAATACATCAAGAATATTTTTAATTCAATTACATAATCAATATTATAATAAGTCAGTAAGACGTTAAGACGATAGGACGTTAAGTCATTACGGTGCACGAAGCGCACGTAAAATAAAAAAATAATCCGGCATTTAACATAGTGAACAATCAATGTTTGCGAAACAACAACAAAGCCGGCTATCATCTGAGCGTTAAATTATACCATCATTCCGTGCTTGACACGGAATCGCAAAATCGTGCACTTTAACTAATTATGCGATTGCGGATCAGCTTCGCTGTCCGCAATGACGAATATTGTCAACAAACTTCCCTCTCCCAAGGAGAGGGAAAGTAAATTTTTCGTGCGCTTCGCGCACCGTAATGACTTATCGTCCTATCGTCTTAACGTCTTATCGACTTAATTATGTATCAATATTTGTTGCATAAACTGCATTGGCTTCAATAAAGTTTCTGCGCGGGTCAACTTTATCACCCATAAGGATATCGAATAATTGATCGCAAAGCATTGCATCTTCAACATTTACTTTCAACAAAGTTCTTGTTGACGGATCCATTGTTGTTTCCCACAACTGCTGCGGCATCATTTCTCCTAAACCTTTAAAGCGCTGAATTTGCAAACCTTTTGAACCTCTGTCATCAATGAATTTTTGAAGTTTTTCAAAAGAATTTATTTCGTACTGCTCTGTATCTGTTTCAAGAATTAAATTTTCTTCTTCTTCAATCAAATAATCTCTGATTAACGGATAAGAAGCTTTTAATCTCTTGTATTCCGAACTTTTAATAACACTTTGAGTTATTAAAACATGTTCTTCTTCATTCAAATTCAACTGAATTGCATACTTGGCATTTTCAGGATTGTATTTCAATGAACATACATAGTTTGCAGCCTCTTGAATATTATAGTTTTTAGCGTGGTCTTGTAAATAGTGATTTAAGTATTCAATAACCTCATTCATCTTAGCCTGATCTTCAAAATATTCAGGTTCAATGTTTGAACGCACAAGACCTCTTAAGACAACAGCCGGATACAAATTCAATATCGGGTTATTGTAGGAATTATAGAATGCTGCCATATTTTTAATCAATTCCAATAAACCATCACCGGATTTTGTTCTGGATTTAGTCTTGTCAGACAGACTTAAATTTTTAATTCCGCGTTCTTTAAGCATTTTATCAAGAGCATGTTCATCATACAAATATTCTGAAACTTTGCCCTGAGTAACCTTAAATAAAGGCGGCTGGGCAATATAAACATACCCGTTTTCGATTAACGGTCTTGCATAGCGGAAGAAGAACGTCAAAAGGAGCGTTCTGATATGCGCGCCGTCAACATCAGCATCTGTCATGATAATAATTTTATGATAGCGGAGTTTTTCAAGATCAACTTCGTCAGGGTTACGGCTGATATTTATACCAAATGCCTGAACCATTGATTGAATTTCGTTGTTACCGTAAATTTTATCAAGTCTTGCCTTTTCAACGTTCAAAATTTTACCTCTCAAAGGCAAGATAGCCTGAAACATTCTGTTTCTGCCCTGTTTTGCTGAACCACCCGCGGAATCACCCTCAACAATATAGATTTCGCATTTTTCAGGTTCTCTGTTTGAACAGTCAGCGAGTTTACCGGGAAGGGTAGAATTTTCAAGAACAGATTTTCTTCTTGTTAATTCTCTTGCTTTTCTTGCGGCTTCTCTTGCTCTTTGAGCCTGAAGAGTTTTTTCTATAATAATTTTTGCAATTTTCGGATTAAATTCCAACCATTCCTGTAATTTGTCACGGACAGCATCCTGAGTGGCACCAAGAGCTTCAGCGTTGCCGAGTTTTTCTTTAGTCTGACCTTCAAATTCAGGATTAGAAATTTTAACGCTTACAATAGCAGTCAAACCTTCTCTCACATCTTCACCTGAAAGGTTCTGGTCAGAATCTTTCAAAATATTATTTTTTCTTGCATAATCATTGAATACACGTGTAAGAGAGTTTCTGAAGCCTGTTAAATGTGTTCCGCCCGAATGTGTATTGATATTATTAGCGAAAGATAAAACACTTTCACTGTATGCATCAGTATATTGCATTGCAACTTCTATTTGCATGCCGTCAACCACTTTATCAATATAAATAGGTTTGTCATGTAACACATTTTTGTTTTGATTTAAAAATTCAACATAACTTGCAATACCGCCGACATAGTGGAATATTTCGGTTTCATTTGTATGCGCATCAGTAAATATAATTTTTAAACCTTTGTTCAAAAACGCCATTTCACGCAATCTGTTTGCAATTACATCTCTGTCAATTTCAGTTGTTTCGGTAAAAATTTCAGGGTCAGGCCAAAAAGTAGTTTTTGTCCCTGTTTTATCTGTAGCCTCGCCTTTTTCTACAGGTGCAACAGGTTCTCCTCTCATATATTCCTGACGCCAGACAAATCCCTGTCTTGAAACCTCTACAATATATTTTTCGGAAAGAGCATTTACAACAGAAGCGCCAACACCATGCAAGCCGCCGGAAACCTTATAGCCGCCGTCACCAAATTTGCCGCCGGCGTGAAGCACAGTATGAACAATTTCCAGAGCAGATTTATTTGTGCCGGGTTTTATATCAACAGGAATTCCACGGCCGTTGTCTTCTACCGTTACACTGTTGTCTTTGTTGACAGTAACGTGAATATCCGTACAGAAGCCGGCTAAAGATTCATCAATAGAGTTATCAACAATTTCATAAATACAATGATGCAAACCTCTTTGAGAAGTAGAACCGATATACATGCCCGGTCTCATTCTGACAGCTTCCAAGCCTTCCAATACTCTGATATTACTTGCATCATATGATTGAGAAGTTTTGGTTTCAATAGCCTCATCATTATCAGGAAGGTCTATAACATCTATTTTCTCAACAGGCTGAACCTGAGCGTTTTGTTCATTAGTTACTTCTGTAATTCCATCTGCCATATATAAATTTTCTCCCCTTAAATTAGTCTAATTCCCTTGACTATATTGTAACACAAACACATTTTTTTTACGAATTTATAACAAAAAGTTAACTTTAAACTTATTTATAGCCTGTAAGAGAATTTCAAAATTATAAATTGAATTTAAACTGGGTTTGTAATTTATAAGGAGAAATTTATGTCTAAAAATCTTATGAAATCAATAGGTAAAATTATTGAAGAAAGCGGTTCCGATAAAATAACGATTTTTACATCACATCTTAAAATAGATGGAAATCTTTTCCAGCCGGAAGGGAGATGTGAAGAATGCCACGATGATTTTATTACAATTGAAAATGCTCTTGTTTGCCGTCTAAATGATTACTGCACATGTGATGATGAAAATTGTGATTGTAACGACTATGTCTGTTTTAAGTATGACTGGCTTAATATATCAATTGCAGATATTACCGCATTCAGCATAATTAAATAAACTGTAAGAGCCGCCCATATAACCGACGGCTCTTTTTTATATGTAATATAGATGCTTATCTTACAACTTTTTCTAAAGCTTCAACCACAACCGGATCCCATTTTATTCCTGCTTCTTCTTTCATAAAAATAATTGCCTTGTCAACCGGCATAGCCTTTCTATAGGGTCTGTCAGATGTCATGGCGCAATATGCATCAGCTGCAGCAATAATTCTTGAACCAAACGGGATTGATTGTCCTTTTAAACCTTCAGGCTCACCTGAACCATCATATCTTTCTTTTTGATAAGTTATATAAGGAACTACTTCAGATAAGAAATTTATATTCATCAAGAAATGAACACCAACATTTGAATGTTGTTGAATTTTCTTTAATTCTTCAGATGAAAGTTTTCCGGTTGAAGTAAACATTTTTTCGGGAAGTGCAATCTTTCCAATATTTTGAAGCAGACCTGCATAATATATTAAATCTGTTGTTTTTTCATTCAAACCGAGTTCTTTACAAATTTTTCTTGCAAGATTAGCAGTATTTTTAGAGTGAGCAACTTTATAACCGCCTTTGGTATCAACAGCATTAGCAAGATTTTGGACAAAATTTTGCTGATAATCGCATAAATCACCGATTAAAGCCGTTAGCTCAGCTCTTATATGCTGCAAATCTCCGACAATTGAATGTTCATCGTCTATAAGTTTATGTGCAGCGTCAATAGTTCTCTGCAGAGTCAGGGATGTTGCAAAAAGTACCGCAATACTTTCTACAAGCTCTATATACTTTTCGTTAACAGTTTTTTCAGAATTATTCTCAATAACAATTACACCGAGAGAATTAATGTTACAATGCATAGGAACAGCTATAACATCTTCAAAAACAGTTTCTCCGGTCAAGAAAGCTTTTCCTGCAGCTGAATTTTCGTCAATTGAATACTTTTCAAGAGTCTTTGAAGTTGTTCCTGCAAGTTCCAAGCTTCCGTCTTTTTCCAGATAAATATGACATGCTTCAACTTCAAGCATCTGTTTTACAGACTCCGCAATAGATGTAAATATAGCCTGTTTTTCACTATTGTCAAAACTCAACACACACAGAGTATTGTTCATTGAATATATTGAAATTAATTCTTTTAACTGATTAATTAAACTCGCTTTTTTATCTTTTACATTAGATGCAATTTTCTTTGCCAAATCTTCAGAAATAAGATTTTCAGCAATAAAATCACCTAAATTAAGAGCAAAAATTTCTTCAATCGGATCTTTGTCTATTAAATATTCAGACTGGGAAAAAAGTGAAACTCCGTTATTTTTCTCTTCTTTTTTCATTAAAAATTTTCCTTACTATACATGCCTTCATAAATACTTACGGCACAAGTAAGAAAAAACTTTAATAAATTTTACAAAAATTCATACTTTAGTATGGGAAATCTCATACTTTAGTTAAATATTTTTATCTTCCAATCCAAAAAATTCTTTTAACAACTTTTCTTGCTGCAAATTTATATTAATTTGGAGCGTTTTCCCTTGACTAATATCTATTTCAAATATTTTGATGAAAATACTTCCATACAATTTAAGATTTTTAAATGCTCTGTCTAAAAAATACTCTTTCCTGCCATCTAAAAGAATTATAAAATCAGAATAAATATACAATCCAATAGATGTTCCGCGCATAGGAACAGAATTCCAGCATTTTTTATTTGAAAAATATTTTAACGGTTTACCATACTTCTTGATTATTTTACCATTCGGTTTTGTAGAAATAAGCTGGATTGAAACCAATACAATAAAACAAATAAACGGAACAGTATAGAGTATTATATTCTCCATAAATTAATAACCAATAGCCCAGTTAAAAGACGCAGTTTTTTCAGATTTATTATCAACAGCTACAGGAGATGCAACAGCCTGAACCTCAATTACTTTTGCAGCTTTCTGAAGCATATTATATTCCATCATCTTGTTATCAACATTATTAAATGATTTCAATCTGTCAAGCTGATTTTGAAGTTCGGCATTTTCATCATTTAAAGCAGTAATCTGACGGCTTAACTTATTTAGAGTAAGTTCATTTGACATGGAAAAGTAATAGCTTACAAATGCAAAAAGCACTGCAATACCAAGTAAACCGCATAAAGTTTTATTAACTTTTCTGATAGCCATAGCTTTTTGGGAAATCTCCTTCTGAAAATAACCTTCAATAACCTGATTGTCTTCCGTTATCGGATTATTTACATATGATTGACTTGTATAACTTTCTTGATGTATTGATACTTCTAATGTTCTTACTCTTGCTGTATTCAAGTTTATACCCCAACTGAATTATCTTACTCCCTGCCTAATGCATCTAGCTATTCTCAACTTTGCACTTCTGGAAGGAGGGTTTATTGATATCTCCTCATCACTAGCCGTAATCGGTTTTTTATTTACTAATTCCAAAACCGGAGGCGGACACTTGCAAATCATCTGTGTTTTGTCGCAATGACACCTCTGCGAGTGATATTTGAATAAGTGTTTCACTAACCTATCCTCTAAGGAATGAAAACTTATTACACTTATTATAGCACCAAAGTCAACTAAATCCAACACATCGTTCAGAGTATTTTTTACATTTGTTAACTCATGATTTACTTCAATTCTAATTGCCTGAAACACCCGTGTTGCAGGATGAATAGACGATTTTATATGCGGAGTGCAACTTACTATTAGATTAGCCAGTTGTGTTGTAGTTTCAAGCTTTTTAACCTTTCTTTGTTCTATAATTTTTTTTGCAATCCTTTTTGAAAATCTTTCTTCTCCATATTCTGAAAAAATTCTGATTAAATCCTCCTCTGAGTAGGTATTAACAACATCATAAGCAGAAAATTGTGCATCCTGATTAAATCGCATATCAAGGGGCGCCTCTTTTGAAAAAGAAAATCCTCTTTCTCCCTTATTAAACTGATGATATGAAGCCCCGAGGTCAAAAAGCACGCCGCCTGTAATTTTTTTAATCCCCAGATTTTGTAACACTTTTTTAATATTTGTATATGAATCTTTTACTATTGTTAAGTTTTTGTAATCTTTTAGGCGTTCAGAAGAAGCTTTAATTGCATCCTCATCAACATCAAAAGCTATCAAACGCCCGTCAGGCTGAATTCTTTTTAAAATTAATTCTGAATGACCGCCGCCGCCCAAAGTACAGTCAACATAGATTTTACCTGACTGACACTGAAGAGCATCAACAGCCTCAT
>CALUPR010000058.1 GCA_944322705.1 Candidatus Gastranaerophilales bacterium | reverse complement strand
GCTTTGACAATTCCGTCAATTGTTGCTGACTACAGAAATAAACAAACAGCAACTCAATTAAAATATGCATATTCTGTTGTCGGTCAGGCATTAACTGCAGCTCAAGTCCAAAACGGAGATGTTTCCGGATGGGATTTTGGATACAATTATGGGGCTGACACGTCAACTGTTAATTACAGAGAAACTGTAATCAATTTTGTAGAAAAATATTTAAAGCCTAATCTAAAAATAGCTGATGATATTGGCTACCAATATACTTCTTCTGCTATAGGTTATGACGGTTTATACAAACCTGTAAGTAAAGAAAAAGTAGAGAGAACAGGATATTGGCTTACACTCGGAAACGGGACTTTATTACATATAGGTCTTGGTGATGTCTGTTCAAAAAGAGATGATGACGGTAAATGTATACAAAGAGAATATCGCAACATTATTTTTGCAGTAGATACAAATGGTTTTAAAGGTCCAAATACGTACGGAAAAGATGTTTTTTTAATGACTCTTGAACTTACATCTAACAAATTTTCAATGCATAATTATGGTAGTGCTCAACCTCGTACAAAGTATGTTAATTGGTGCGCTGACGATTCAGAATGTCAGGTTTGCGGTTATCTTATAATGCGTGACGGATGGGAAATCAAAGAAGATTATCCCTGGAAATATTAAAAAAAAAGAGATACTTAAATTTTTAAGTATCTCTTTTTATATCTTATGATTAATTTAATTTATTATTTCATAAGTTCGCCGACAGCTTTGTATACAGCCATACGTTTTGCAGCATCTTCTTCTGCCTGAGCGTATAAGCTTTCAGCAGCCTCAGGGTTCGTTTTAAGTAATGATTTATAACGTCCTTCAGATCTGATGAAGTCTTGGTAGCTGCCTTTCGGATCTTTAGCATCCCAGCTGAACGGAGCTTCCGGATGATCAGGATTGTATCTGTAAAGCGGGAAGTATCCTGCTTCAACAGCACGTTTTTGTTCAGTTTGGGTTTTGCTCATGTCGATACCGTGAGCGATACAAGGAGCATAAGCAAAGATGATAGAAGGTCCTTTGTAAGCTTCAGCTTCTTTGAATGCTTTAAGAGTTTGAGCTCTGTCAGCACCAAGAGCAACTGATGCTACATATACGTAACCGTAAGACATACTCATCAAGCCCATGTTTTTCTTGTAAGTTCTCTTACCGCCTGTTGCGAATTTTGCAACTGCACCTGTCGGAGTTGATTTAGATGCCTGACCGCCGGTATTAGAGTAAACTTCGGTATCAAGAACAAGGATATTTACATCTTTGTCCTGAGCTAATACGTGGTCAATACCGCCGTATCCGATATCGTTTGCCCAGCCGTCTCCGCCGATAATCCAAACGGATTTATCTGTGAAGTAGTCTTGAAGTTCTCTGACTTTAGCTAAATCAGGGCACTGAACATCTTTGTATTTAGCAAGAACCTCTTTTGCTTTATCCTGAGCTTTAACGGCTTCTTCAGTTTTAGAATTTTCAAAGTGAGCCATAGCGCCTTCAAGAGCTTCTTTCAAATCAGCAGGAGTTTTTTCGTTAGAAAGAACTTTTTCTACGTAAGATTTCAAAGTTGCTCTGTTCTGGTCTACTGCTAATCTCATACCAAAACCGAATTCGGCGTTGTCTTCAAATAATGAGTTAGCCCATGCAGGTCCTCTACCGTCTTTATTCTTAGTATAAGGAATTGTCGGGAAAGTACCTGAGTAGATTGAAGAACAACCTGTTGCGTTTGCAACTATAACATTTTCCCCGAACAATTGTGAAACAAGTTTAACGTAAGGTGTTTCACCGCAGCCTGCACAAGCGCCTGAGAATTCAAATAACGGTTTTCTAAGCATTGCACCTTTAATTGTATTGGTGTTGTTTTTACCCATTACATTGTCAGGTAATTCATCAAAGAATTTTTCATTAACAACTTCTCCGATAGCTTCTTCTTCCTCAATTGAAGACCATGTTAAAGCTTCTTTGCCTGCAACTTTTGTCATCGGACACTGGTCTACGCAAACGCCGCAGCCTGTACAATCTTTGCAGTAAACCTGAACTTTGAATTTTTCACCGTGATCGTTTGGTTTTGCATCAACTGTGTTGAATGATGCAGGTGCATTTTTCAAATCATCAGCTTCAACAAGTTTGGTTCTGATAGCTGCATGCGGACAAGCTGAAGCACAGATGCCGCACTGAATACAGAATTCTGAATTCCAGTGAGGTACACGAGGAGCAATTCCGCGTTTTTCAAGGCAGGCTGTTCCTGTTGGTATTACGCCGTCATTAGACATTGCTGATACAGGGATATCGTCGCCTTTTTGTCTCATTGAAGGTTCAATAATTTTCTTAGCGAAATCTGATGCGTTATCAGGAATTAATTTAACATCTTCAGCACATGCTACACCGTCAAGTGATGCAGGAACAGGTACTTCTTCTGTTGCGTTAACAGCTGCATCAATTAATGCTAAGTTCATATTAACAACATCGTCGCCTTTTTTCTTGAAGGTTTTCTTTGTCATTTCTCTCATACCTTCAAGAGCTTGTTCAAACGGAATAATTCCTGAAACTTTGAAGTATGCAACCATCATAACTGTGTTTGCACCTTTACCTCTTAAGCCCGGCTGTTGTTCGATAAGCTTTTCAGCATCTACGTTGTAGAATTTGATTTTCTTATCAATGATTGTTTTTTGCATATCGCGTGTAAGGTGTGCGAATGCTTCATCTTTTGTATACGGGCTGTTCAGTAAGAATGTACCGCCTTCTTTAATACCTTTCAACAGGTCATATCTTCCAACGTATGCATGAGCTGAGCATGATACGAAGTCAGGTGCTGTGATAAGGTAAGTTGATTTAATCGGTTTGTCGCCAAATCTCAAGTGAGAAACGGTTACACCGAAAGATTTTTTAGAGTCATAAGCAAAGTATGCTTGAGCATCTTTGTTTGTATATTGACCGATAATCTTAATTGAGTTTTTGTTAGCACCAACTGTACCGTCAGAACCAAGTCCCCAGAACATACAGTTTGTAGTTCCTTCAGGTTCCGTAACGATGTGTTCGGTAACTTTTAATGATTTATGAGTTACATCATCTTCAATACCAACTGTAAATCCGTGGAAACCGTTGTTTTCAGCATGTTTGTAAACAGCAAGAACCATAGACGGAGTGAATTCTTTAGAAGCCAAACCGTAACGGCCGCCGATAATTCTAACGTCTTTGCCTTCCATTGCTGCAACAACATCCAGGTATAAAGGTTCACCGATAGAACCGGGTTCTTTAGTTCTGTCAAGAACTGTAACACGTTTAGCAGTAGAAGGAACAGCTTCTAAGAAACGTTTAACGTCAAACGGTCTGTATAATCTAACTTTAACCAAACCGTATTTTGTACCGCGTTTAGCGTTCAGATATTCAATTGTTTCTTCAATTGTTTCGCAGCCAGAACCCATTGCAACGATAATATCTGTAGCGTCAGGAGCACCAACATAATCAAACGGATGATACTGTCTGCCTGTTACTGCTGCAACTTTATCCATATATTCCTGAACGATATCGGGAACTGCATCATAGTATTTATTAACAGTTTCACGACCCTGGAAGTATACGTCTGTATTTTGAGCACCAACTTTACAAACAGGAGCTTCCGGTCTTAGAGCTCTTTGTCTGAATTCTTCAATATATTTGGGCTCAACTAATTTAGCGATATCTTCATAAGAAATTTCTTCAATTTTATGAACTTCATGAGATGTTCTGAAACCGTCAAAGAACTGCAAGAACGGAACTTTAGCTTTGTAAGTTGATAAATGAGCTACAAGAGCTAAATCCATTTCTTCCTGAACAGAGTTTGCGGCAAGCATTGCATAACCTGTGTTACGGCATCCCATAACGTCCGAATGATCACCGAAAATAGCTAATGACTGAGCGGCAATTGCACGTGCTGCAACGTGGATAACGTGCGGCAGCATTTCACCTGCCATTTTGTGCATTACAGGTATCATCAATAATAAACCCTGTGATGCTGTGTAAGTTGAAGTTAAAGAACCTGCAGCCAATGATCCGTGAACTGCACCTGCTGCACCGGCTTCTGATTGCATTTCGGCTACTCTTACTTCTTCGCCCCAGATATTCTTTTTATGTTGGGACGCCCATTCATCAATCCATTCACCCATTGTAGATGAAGGAGTGATAGGATAAATTGCGGAAACTTCGCTCAGAGCATAAGCAATATGCGCTGCGGCATAGTTACCGTCAACTGTTATAGTTTTTCCTGGCATAATTAGCAAACCTCCTTATTTAATTGCTATTACTTAACTATATTTACCCTTATATTTTAATACAAACAAAATTGTTTGACAAAACTGTATTAGTGTAAATTTATGTAAAATTTTTAATTTTTTCCCGCAGATAAAGTAAACTTTAAAAATTGACGAGTTTTTATTATTTGTGTGTGAAAGGTAAATTATGAATATACAGTTGTTAACCCCGAAATCTATTCTATATAACAAAAATAGTAACAAAAATTACGGTGACAGTGCGTACATTAACCCTAAAATTTGCGGATTGCAAACTGACACTGTTTCTTTTTCCGGAAGAATAAACACAATGAAACAAGCATCAAATAAATTATATGATGCATTTTGTGACGGTTATGAAGCAAGGATTCCGGGATATAAAGTTCTTGTTACGCGATTTAGAGATTCGTTAGCGGCTGTCGGAAAAGAGCTTGAAGAGTTTGGAGTAGTATTTGACGGTGAATATTGTACTGAAGAAAGAATGATAAAAAATACGGGTTCTTTTATCTCTAAACTAAAGCGTGAAGGCGGAGCTCCTTCTGACCGTGTGAGAGGAACTTTATATTTAGAAAACCTTTATAATTTGTCCATATTCTCAGAACATATACTGCCCGCTCTTGAGCGTAGAGGATATAAACTTGCATCAATTCCTGTTAAAAGAAGCGGGAAAAAAGTTCTATCTTCCAAGCCTGATTTTGATGTAAGATTGTCTAATGTGCCTGAAGAAGCTAAAAAAGCTCTCCCTGAAGCATTGAGAAATGCAGCATCTTTTCAGGAACAGTCATCAGGTTATTGCGATATTCAATTACGTTTAATAGATACTTTAACAAATTCAAAAGAAAAAACTCCTATTGAATTGTTAATAGTTGCCGGTAAAAATACTGCGCATGCAAAAAGTGATGAATCTCATTATGTATACGATATTGTAAGAGCTTTGAAAAAAAATCTTCATATCGCACAAATTCCAAACCCTCATATAAACAGCCCTGCTCAGCGTATTCAAAACAATATTGAGATTATACGGCAGCAGCTAAACAACTATATTTCAAGACCCTTGTTCGCTAATGCGAAAAATTTAGACATATATCATGATGATTTTCAACTGCCTGTTGAACTCAGTGAAAATACTTGCCGTGCTTTAACCGGTCTTGTTGAAGGTATGCGCCAAAAAACAAAATTTCATTATAATGCAAAACTCAGTGAAATTAAAAAAGATGATCAAGTTGTAGAAATGATAATAAAATCTTCTCCTGAATTTAAAGAACGCGGAGACGATATAATTTATGCTAACGATATACGTGAAAAACGCCGGCAGTTGATAAAAGAAATTAATCAAGACAAACGTGAAGATTTAGAGCTGATTGACTGTGTAATGAAACGCCTTGAAGAAACTATAGAAAAATACGGAGTTAAGAAGTAATTTTTATAATAGCAACATTTTCTATGTGGAATGTGTGACAGAACATATCAAAGGGTTGTATGCTCTCAACCGTGCAGCCTTTTTCGATTAAGTATTTTAAATCGCGTGCAAGTGTTGCAGGATTACAACTTACATAGATAATCTTGTTTTTTGTATGTTTTAAGGTTTCATCAAGACTTTCTTTTGTGCAGCCTTTTCTTGGAGGATCAAGTATTGTGATGTCGAATTTCTTTTTTATTGATTTTAAATACTTTGTTGTGTCCTGTGCGTGTAATTCGACATTGTTTACATTATTTATAGTCAAAGCTTCATAAGCTTTTTTTATGGAATTTTTATTTTCTTCAACACTAATAACATGTTTGCACACATCTGAAACGATAATCCCAAATGCTGCAATTCCGGCATAAGCATCTAATACAACAGGATGTTCTGATTTTGAAACTTCATTTTTTACATATTGAAAAATATTTTCGGCACTTTTCGGATTTACTTGAAAGAATGTATCAGCACCGATTTTAAATTTCTTATCAATAATTTTTTCTTCAATAAAATCATTACCGCAAATATTTTCAGTTTTTTCTGACAGAATTACGTTGGTTTTCTTCGGATTTAAGTTAATGCAGACTCCTGTGACTTCTTCAAATGTATCAAAAATTGAAACTGCAAGTTTTTTATATTTATCAAAGACTTTTGAAGAATTCATAACAAGAGTGACCAGACATTTATTATTTAATACTGAACATCTGATTACAATGTGCCGTAAATCTCCCGTGTGATTTATTTCGTTGTATCCTGATATTTTGAGTTCAGGAGATTTAATTCTTATAAAATCAATAATTTTATCGCAAATTTCAGGTTGAATAGGGCAGTATTTAATATTTACAACTTCATGTGTTTTGATTTTGTAATAGCCGGCAAGCAATCTACCGGATACTTTTGTTTGTGAAACAGGACATTGAACTTTATATCTGAAAGTTTTTATCTGAGGGCTTGCAATAGGGTTGTTAACCGGAATATACAAATTGCCTATATTTTTCATAGCATCTTCAACTATTTGTTTTTTTAATTGAAGCTGGTAATCGTAATTTATAAATTGCATCTGGCATGAACCGCATACATTATACATTGGACAAAAAGGTTTTATTCTGTAAGGCGAGGGAGTGAGAATTTCAACTACTTGAGCATTTGCAAAATTTTTGTTAACCTTTGTTATTTTTATTTTTACGGTATCTTCAGGACAAGTGTTTTCAATAAATATTACAAATCCTTTATGCCGTGCTATTCCGGTGCCGAGATTTGAAAATTTTTCTATATTAACGGTTAATATATCATCTTTTTTCATAAACTAACTATACGATAATCAAAATTTATTAGCAAAAAAAATATTTTGCTGTTTTAAATCATTATGCAAATTTCTCCAATCAAATATTGTTATTTAAATAATACAAATTTCAATTCTTTAAAGTCTATAAGTGTCGAAAACCAGAAAAATTTTTCAATTAGTCAAAAATCCGCATTTAAAGAATTAACGGGATATTCAAATATAAGTTTCGGCAGTATTTTATTGCCCCAGATATCTTTAAAAAAGTCTGCGCAGAACTATTTACGTGTTAGTCAATTATGCAGTACACCTCTTGAAAATATTTCGTGCAAGTTATTAAATAAAAGAAAATTTAATGCTTATAACATAGATCAGATGGAATATCCTTACGGTTCAATCGGGGCAAAAACTGATTTCTCAGATTTAATACAATCAAGAGATTTTTACCAGTGTGCAGGGCTTGCTATATTGGATAGAAAAGAAAATCAGCAATTTTTAGCACATATATTTCATAAAACTTATATTGAAGATATATATGAAACTTTGATTAATGTATTTTCTCCTCAAGCTTACAAAGAAAAACAAAGGCTTGATATTTGGATTTTGCCCGGTTGTGAAAAAGATACAAAATATACTGTAAATCATATATTAAAGGCTTTGGATATGGTGGATGAAGGACTGTCTTCTTCTGTATATTTTGTTCATTTTAACAGAAAAAATTATGGCTGCCTCTGTGTAAATAATGGAGGTATCTTTGCTTCTGATAATATTTATAAGTACGCATTAACTAATACTGACAATATGTATTATTTTAATAATCCTGAGTATTTAGATGCGTATCAGTTAAAACTTCAAATGAGTAAAGCTGTTCAAGATGAAAATACAGCAGATGTTTGTAAGGCAAACAGAGTCTATAAAGATTTTAAGAAAGAGATAAAATAAAATACCGGATAACTTAGTTAGCCGGTATTTTATGGTGGGCGTTAGAAGACTCGAACTTCTGACATCCTCCTTGTAAGGGAGGCGCTCTACCAACTGAGCTAAACGCCCTTAAAACTTATTTTATTTTGCGATTCCGAAACAAGTTCGGAACTCCCGCATTTCTACAATTCACTTCATTCATTAAGAACTGCGGTCGGCTAAACGCCCTCAGCAGAATCTATATTAAACAAAACAAATTTTGATGTCAACTACTTTTTTGTGGATGTATATAGCAAATTCTGCTAAAAATTCTCAAAACAGCGTCATACTGAGCGTTAGTGAAGTATCTAAATAAAAAAGATTCTTCGGACAAAGGTCCTCAGAATGACGGACTTTTATAGTATCTCTGGAATTTGCTGTATAAGTCCCCTTTTTTTAAATATCTTCGTTGTCATTAGTTTCTTTTTGTTGCTCGGCTTGCTGTTTCTCATATTCCATACGGGCTTTTACCTTTATTTCATGTTTTTCCCCGTGGTGAGCTTCTTCTCTTTTATATCGTTGATCAACCCACCATTTTGCCATATGGTAAATTACCCCTTTTTTTACAGGTTTTGGGGTGGAATAGTCGTAATTCGCTGATTTTACCCTGTGCGGTTTGTTTTTTAATTTAGTTTTAAGCGGTTTATCAAGATCATCTATTTTTAATTTCGGAGATGGAGCTATATCCATATAGTCATTTAAATCAGCTTCGTTTACAGCATAACTTTCAGGACTAATATAACCTGTTTCTGCATTTGTGCATGGTATAAAATTTAGAAAAAATACCAAAAATATTAGAATTTTTAGATAATTCTCACATATAATTCTCATATTTATATTTTACACAAAAAATTATCGGAAACAAAATTAATTCATTTTCGTCAAAAATATTAATACATGTGTAAATTTAAAGAAGATGAGGAATTAAAATGGCTGTTACTAAATATATTGAAGAAGATCTATTTAAAGATTTGAAATCTGATTATAAAGATGATGATTTGGAATTTATTGATATAGATGATGATGAACCCAGAACTTTTAATTCAATATCTAATGATGATGATATTTTGCAAATGTATTTGAAAGATATTGGAAAAGTTAAATTATTAAACTCTAAAGAGGAAAAGGCTCTTGGAAAAGAAATTAAAGAAGGCAAAAAATCTCAGGCAGAAATTGCAAAACGTAAACTTGTTCAGGCAAACCTGCGTCTGGTTGTAAGCATAGCAAAGAAATACATAGGTCAAGGTGTTCTGTTTATGGATCTTGTTCAGGAAGGTTCTTTAGGATTGATTAAAGCAGCAGAAAAATTTGATTATTCAAAGAACTTTAAATTTTCAACTTACGCTACCTGGTGGATAAAGCAGACGATTATAAGGGCGATTTC
>CALUPR010000057.1 GCA_944322705.1 Candidatus Gastranaerophilales bacterium | reverse complement strand
CTGATGGTTTTCCACAAGAGTAGGCATTGTCATAGCCGCCACAACTCCTATTATTCCTAATGTTACCAGAACTTCCGCTAAAGTAAACCCAAATCTTCGCATATAAATCCTCTTTCTTATTAATTCTTATCTTATATAATTATACCATCAATTTTTCAGGATTTCAACTGACCATTATTTAATCAAAGCCTGAACTTCTTTAAATTTGGGATTTTTTGCTCCTTTTAGCCAGTCAAAAAGTGCGATTTCCACACAGGATATTTTAACTCCGTTTGCAGCCATTGCATCAATACCCTGTTTAAATTCATATTTGTTGCGGCTGGCACAGGCATCTTTTACAACATAAACGTCATAACCTGCTTCAACAAGAGCCGATGCAGTCTGATAAACACATATATGAGTTTCAATACCGAAAATTACAATCTGCTTTTTACCGTAAGATTTAATCTTTTCAGACATTCCATCTTCTAACAAAACATTGAAATAAGTCTTTTCAACAACATCACTGCCTTGAGGCAAAACATTCATCAAATCAGAAACTGTATTTCCCAAACCTTTTGGATACTGTTCAGTCAACAAAACCGGTATGCCTAAAAGTTTTGCCGCAGACGCGACTTTTACCGCGTTAGAAACTACTATATCTTTATTTAATGCCGCAACCAACTTTTCCTGAATATCTATAATCAATACTAAACTGTTTTCTGCTGATAATGTGTTCATATATCTCCTTATTTATTTCATATTTTTTTTAAATTCTTTTATAAAATTCTCTGTTATTTTTCCGAGTTCTTTTTGTGTAATTTTAGTCAAAGGCAATTGTATTTCCGAATCTTCAGGGCTGTCCAATCCTGCGTGTGTAATATAAACAATAATTTTTGAAAACCCGGGATAAACAATCCTCAATGTACTTTCCTGCTTTTTATTACGCAAACTGAATACACACTGTTCCTCATTTGTGTACTGTTCAATTTGGGTATCAAACAATTTTTCTTCGTAAGATTTTTGAAGTCTGTAAAATAACGGAGTTATAACCTTTTCTAATTTTTTATTAAACATCTGTCTAAAAATTTTATACCCCTTTTGCGGCAAATCTTTATCTTCAAGCCACTCATCAAGTGTATCAGTTTTCTCATCCGCAAATGAATATTCTCTATTTGTAACAAGAGCATTTGATAAAGCTTCCAGTGCGGCATGCTCCATTTCTTCAAAATTTTTGTTTCTTATTGACGAAATTCCGGCACAAACCTCAACTCCGGAACAATTTTCTTTAATTTTGTTAAATACAAAAATAGCCTGGTTTAAATCAATTTTAGGAAGCAAAAGATAAAATTTGACGCCCTTTCCGAATGTAATAATATCGTCAACCCGCACAGAATTCTTAAGGATTTCCGACATTTTGTTTACATCAAATTTTGTTTTATAATCCTC
Organism: Candidatus Gastranaerophilales bacterium; assembly: GCA_944322705.1. Lineage (GTDB taxonomy): Bacteria > Cyanobacteriota > Vampirovibrionia > Gastranaerophilales > Gastranaerophilaceae > Stercorousia. The sequence continues at coordinate 8,231 of CALUPR010000057.1, read as the reverse complement.
AGTCGGAGCAATAGCAACAAAACAACCGCTGTCAATCAAATTATCATCTACATAGTTTTCTATAACCCGCTTTGCATATTGATAATTATAAATGCCTGTTTCAATATCAATAACATTTAACTGCTCAAGGATTTTATTTTCTCTTAATTGCTTCTGCTTTATTGAATTATGTTTTATGTTGTGCACAATTCTCAAAACAAATTCGTAATTTTCTGCCGAAGACAGAATAAAATCATCTGCTCCGCAGTCATAAGCCGAAAGAATAAAATCCTGATTATTTAAATCAGATATTAAAATAATACAAAGAGATTTGTCATTACGCAATTCTTTTATCAGAGAATAAGTTTCTTCACAAGCTTTGCCATGGATAAGCACCACATCAGGCACATAAATTTCTTTTGAGTTTAATGCTTCATCAAAATCAGATATAACTACATTATCGTTTGCTCGCAAAAAAATAATCTTTGAAGCCAGAGTTTTTGCAAAATCCTTATCATACGATATTAATAGTATATTGTTTTTGTCATTCATTAACTATACCTGCAGATGTTTTTTTATACACAGGAAACTTCCGCCCGCGCCAAAAAGAATTGCCATAGCAAACATTACCGTTACTACAAATGTTTGTGCATACAACGGAGTCGGAACCATGAAAAATTGATGCATATGATTAAGTCCGTTTTGAACAACATTTAAAGGCAGTAAGGCTATTACGGCACCAGAAAACCCGTAAAAAGCACCCTGCATTATAAGCGGAAATCTTATATACCAGTTTGAAACACCCATAAGGCGCATAATTTCAATTTCTTCTTTTCTTGATTGAATAACAAGCTGGATTGTATTATTTATAATAGTTATTGTCAGAATAGCCATAATTATCACAACAAAAACTGTAATCATATTTACAATACGGTTTAACGCCTCAATTTTTTTAGCAAGATCCTGAGCGTAACTCATATCTTCAACAGATTGTAACTGTTTTACATTATCAAAAACCTGCTGGATATTTTCAGGCATGTCAACTTTAACATGCAATGTATCAGGGAGCGGATTTTCAATATCAGGCAAATCCATTTCACGTTTCAAATTAATCCATGACGATGATTTAGGAATAATTGTAACATTTTCAACATGTTCAAATTCTTTGATACGTTTTTTTACGACATTTGCATCCGCATTTTCTTTCAAATAAACAGATATCTCAAGTACATTACCCAATTCATGAGCAAAAGACGAAATGGACAAAGCAGATCTGAAAAATGAACCAAAAATCGTCAAAATAGCCGCCATAGTCGTAATAATTACCAGATTTACAACTCCTGTTCTTGCAATATCATGTACAGTCTGTTTTGTAAGTCTGTATAAAATTCTTAATTCACACAGCCAGTCTTTCGGAATGTGCTTTTTTACCTGTTTTTTTATTCTCGTTCTTGAACTATTCATACGTACCTGCTTGTATATCCCTTACCACTTCACCTTTATCAAGAGTAATAACTCTTTTTCTAAAGTAATCAACCATTGCATTATCATGAGTTGATACAATTACCGTAATTCCTCTCTGATTAATCTGATCCAAAATCTGCATAATTTCCATAGAGTTTTTAGGGTCTAAGTTTCCAGTCGGTTCATCCGCTATTAATAACGGAGGTCCGTTTACGATTGCACGGGCAATACCAACTCTCTGCTGCTCACCGCCGGATAATTCCGATGGATAAGCATTCATTTTGTCATAAAGACCAACTATTTTTAAAGCACCTGATACCCTTGCATTAATTTCTTTGGAACTGATACCGAGTGTTCTGATTACATAAGCGACATTATCATATACACTTTGATTTTGAAGAAGCTTATAATCCTGAAAAACAATTCCCATGCATCTTCTTAAATTTGGGATTTTGTCATTAGGCAAATTGGCAACATTAATTCCGCCTATTGTAACAGTTCCGCTTGACGGGCGTTCTTCATTGTAAAGAAGTTTCATTAAAGTCGATTTGCCGGCACCTGAAGCTCCGACAATAAATACAAATTCACCTGACATTATATCAAGATTAATATTTCTCAGTGCATAGTGATCATTTTTGTATTTTTTGGTAACTGATCTGAATTGAATCATAATTTTTCCTTATTTATTTTACCAGACGATATTTATCAATATACCGCTTAATACTTATAGTCAATTTATCGGCGCTCAAACCGTAATAATCAAGTAAATAATCCCATTTGCCGCTCTGTCCGAAATTGTCATTTACACCTATTCTGTGAACAGGAACAGGATAATATTCCGCAAGAAGTTCACATACCGCACTTCCCAGACCACCTATTATAGAATGGTTTTCAACAGTCATGACAAATTTTGTCTTTTTTACCTGTTCTATGATTGTTGCACCATCAAGCGGCTTAACAACAGGAACATGAATAATTTGAACGGAATAACCCTGTTTTAAAAGATTTTCGCGAGCTTCTATAACTTCTGCGAGTGTTTCACCGTTTGTAATAACAGTAACATCTTCACCTTCCGTTAAAACCTGCGCATTACAAAAATCAAAGGTATAATTTTCGTCGAATATGTCGCATACATTTGTTCTCGGAATTCTTATATACATAGGTCCGTAATTTTCAGCGGCAAATTTTATAACCTGCTCACACTCTTTGCAATCAGCAGGCACTATAACAGACATGTTAGGAATACCACGCATTAAAGATATGTCTTCCAGAGCCTGATGGCTGGCTCCGTCTTCCCCAACTGTTACTCCGCCATGGGTACCGATAATTTTTACGTTAAATTCGGGATAACATACGGAATTTCTTATCTGATCATATGTTCTTCCCGTTGCAAACATGGCAAAACTTGCCGCAAAAGGGATTTTCCCGACAGAAGCCAGACCGGCTGCAGTTGCAATCATATCCTGTTCTGCTATACCGCAATTAAAAAATCTTTCAGGAAATTCTTTTGCAAAAATTTGAGTCTGTGTTGAGCATGACAAATCAGCGTCAAGCACTACTATATTAGGGTTAATTTTACCTAACTCCGCTAATGTTTTACCGAAAACTGACCTGATAGATTTTCTATCACTTTTATTAATTATCATAAGATTGCAATCCCGTTTAATACAATACACCTATATTATAGCACAAATAAAAATTAAGTGTATTTTTTAAACAATAGTAAGATTTTGTTAAGAATTATTAAAAAAAAACGTAATTTTAGCAATTTTATTTCTTGACGGATATTTAAACAGTAGAATAAAAATAGAAATTATTTTTTTGATGAAAGGAAGAAATTAAATGATTCAAGCTCCAAATTTAGTAAATCCTTACATGCAGCCCCAGATGATGCCGGCTTACGCATGCCAGCAGCCGGTTCCTGCTCCTAATTACAATGCAGTAAAGATTGATGTTCACAATCCGGCAGTAAGTGCTCCCGGTGTTGGTCAGGTTGCGATGAATGTTCCGCAATATGCTCAACCTACAATGCCTTACTATTCATACCCGCAAACTCAATTATATTCATATCCGCAGGCACAAACCCAGCCTTATTACATGCCTGCACAACAGCCTGTTGTTCAGCAAGCTCCAGCAGCAGCTGAACCTGCCGTTGCTCAAACAGTTATACCGCAGGTAGTTGCTCCTCAGCCTGTTATTCAACAACAGAATATAAATGCTCCGGCTCCTATGGTAAGCCAACCAACAGCTTCTCAGGAAGCAAAAACAGCAGAACAGCCTAAAGTTGAAATTGAACAACCTGTTGTTATGACTCCTCAAGTTGATTTAAATTCATTCATTGCGAAATTAACAAACCCTGATTTTGAAGTTCAGGCAAACGCAATGGAAGAAATTGCAAACATGGTAAAAGACGACCCGCAGAAAGCAACTGAATTGCTAGACGAAAAAATTGTTAATGCATTAAATAATATTATTAATGCTGATTCAAGCAAACTCGCAGGTCCGACACAAGAGCAAATTGCAGCAAGACAAAAATTAATGAAAAACGAGCAGCTCTCAGATGACGATAAAAAATTGGCAACAACTATCACTCCTATGGAACAAGCTGAAAGAAACAAAAGCTATGCAATGTTCACATCTTCAATAATGGAAAAATTATACGGTGATGAAGTTGCGAAACTGACAGGCTCTACAGTTCCTCTTACAGAACTTCCTGGAGCAGTTACAATTGTTGAACAGTTGAAAAACAACCCGAACCCGATGGTTAGAACTTCAGCAATTGAATCACTAAGCTACATTCAACAGCCTGCATACAAACAAGATTTGACAACATTGTTCACAATCGCTAAGAACGATCAGGACAAAAATGTTCAAGAAGCAGCAACAGCAGCTTTAGCAAAACTTGACCAGATGACTCAACCTCAAGAACAAAAACCTGTTGAACAGGCAAAAGCAGCTGAACCTGCAAAACCGGCAGCTTAAATCTAAAGAAACAATTTCTTTCTTCATATAAAAAACTCCCTGATATTCAGGGAGTTTTTCAATTCAGAATTTTTCATGTAATTGTGAGGGGTTCTACGCTATTCGACATTGCGGGCTTCTGTTCTTCTAAAAATTAAACAGTTTGAGGCTCGCTTTGAGTTTTCGGAACAGGAGCTGTATTTATGTAATCTGCATGCTCAGATATTTGTTTGCACCACTCGTAAATAATTTCTTCCTCAGACAATTTATAAGAAATTGGTTTACCCACATGCAGATGAACCTCACGCCTTGTAAAAGGTTTTAATTTCGGATAACCAGTAAAACCTCCGACCGCAACAGGAACAATATCTGCTTTTGCATTTTTGGCAATAACTATAAAACCTTTTTTCAAATCACCCAGTTCTGAGCCGTAGGGTCTTATGCCGCCTTGCGGGAATACTCCCAGAGACCAGCTGGTGGATAGAATATCCTTTACTGTTTTGAATGTAGCAATTTCAGGTTTTGTTCTGTCAACAGCAAAGGCGCCCAAACGTTTAACCAACCATTCAAACTTATCCCCTTTCTGAAACAATTCCTTTTTTGCCATATAAGCAATAGGTCGTCCGCATGCCATTGTCACCATAGGCGGGTCAAAATGAGAAACATGGTTTGCAGTATAAATAAATTTTCCGCTTTTTGCTTTTGTCGGTAAATTTTCTCTGCCTGTAATAGTGTAGTTATAAAATATTTTCATAAAAGGGACAACAACAAAATACAGAAAACCCATATAAAACATTGTACGAAATATATTATACTCGTACGGATATCTGCGGTTGTAATTTCTTTCTTTTTTAACCATTATTCCTAACTCCTAAATTTTTATCATCTTCATTTTGACCGACATATTTAAATCCTGTAAGCTCTTGAATTGCATCAATCCATTTTTCTACAACTTCATCAGGATTATCACTATACGGAATAGGCTTTCCTATTCTTACAATTATTTTACCTGAAAACGGAATTCTTTTTACTTCATCTGTTCCTATTATACCTACCGGAAGTACATCACATTTTGTAATTTTTGCAAGACCGGCAAAACCTTTAGTAACTCCGGAAATAGTCCCGGGAACACCTCTTGTACCCTGCGGAAATATTCCAAAAACCCATTTGCTTTTCTTAATTTCCATAACCGTTTTAATTGTTGAAGGGCTTAAACTTTCTCTGTTAACAGCAAATGCTCCGAGCCAATCAAGCCACCATCTGATAAACGGTATATCAAAAAGTTCCTGCTTTGCCATAAATGAAATCCTTCTTGGCAAAACAGCAGCAAGCATCGGCGGGTCAAGAGTTGAAAGATGATTAGCGCATACTATATATTTATTATCTTTCGGAACATTTTCCAGACCGTGCACTTCTATACGATAAACAAACTTTAATCTTATACCGTAAAAATATCTGCATACTAAAATTTGTAAAAAAGATTTCCAAGAATTAAATTCTGAAGCTTTTCTTTTTGAATAATTTTTATTTTTATCCCAGAACATTAATTACTCCATTGTGACTAATATACAACAATATTATATATTCAAAGATTGCACATTACAAGTTTTTTATATATTATTATTACTAAAAATATTTTAAAGGAGAGAGTACATGAAGACATCAAATGTTAAATTAGAAAATGAATTATTCAAAAGCATATATGAAAAAACCCCTGATTATATAAAAAATTTAAATCTTATGGATTTTTCCAATGACGGAGAATTTACATTCACACTAAAAAAAGAACATTTAATGCCTTATGATAAAAATAAAAATCCGGAAGGGCTAAACCTTGAAGAATGGTTCGCTAACTACGCTAAAGAGGCAAAAGTTTCTACAGCAGGTATTAGAGGTCCGCAAAATATTTTGTATCCGCAGGACACAAGATTTCCGATAAATCTTGTAGGAATAGTTCTTGCGACATTAGCTAAAGCACTTGTTGCAAAAGAAAAATATGCAGGCAAAAAAATCGTTAAGGTTGCGGGCAGAGAAGTCAGATATAACTCTGATCTTTTCCTTGATGCAATTGCAAGAGTTCAGGCGGCTCAAGGTATAACGACACTGGTTCCTAAAGAGAGAAAAACAATTCCAATTTGGCTTGCTTCATTTCTTGCATTTAAACTGGATTTACTCGGCGGAGAATACATTACATCAAGCCACGGTATTTCTGTAAAAAATGCCACTAAAGACTTAAACTCTCAAGGCAGCCAGTACCTGCCGGAAGAATCAATGGAATTTGTGAATAAAATCAAAGAAATTTTCAATGAAACAAAGGAAAAAGGGGCATATGAAATAAAAATATCTGCAAAAGATAACCCGTTAATAAATGAAGAAGTTCTTGCAAAAGTTGATGACGGGGTAGACTTGTATGTAGAATACTTAAAATCAGGGGTTGCACAAAAAGTTAACCTTGATTTGATCAAAAAAATTAAAGACAAAATTGTCATTGAGAATGTAGGAGGATCTGCTTACAGAACATTGAACAGAGTTTTAAATAAATTAGAAATCTCTGATAAATTTACATGGTTTAATACGGAAGAAGATCCCTTTTTCCATTCAATAGGCAAATATGACCATACTCCAAAAGGAGAAAAAGCTTTCTATGATTATTCAGTTGATGCAACAGTTGTAGCAAAAAGACAAAACGGAGAAAAATTCTTTCCTGTAATTGAAACCTTACATTACGAAGATAAATTAACACAAATGCCTGTAGGCACATCCGTTTTAATCACGGATCCAGACCATGACAGATTGACAATAGCACAGACTGAATTTGCCTGCACAATTCCCGAACTTGAACAGGCAGGTATTGATTACATAAGATTAAATAAAGACCTGATTTTAACTATTTTTACTGCCAATCAGGCATTTTTAATGATAATGGATTTCTGGTCAAAGCAATTAAAAAAACAGGGGCTGTGGGATAAACACCCGCGGTTTATAATTAAAACAACGGCTTCTGCTATTTCATGGGATGCATGGGCAAAAGAAAACGGCGTAAAAGTCGTAAATGTTCCTGTAGGGTTTAAAGAAATTGCAAACATAATGAAAAAAGTTGAATTGAAACTAAAGAATTCTCCTGATAAAGAAGTTATCATTGATGATGTATTCGGCAATTCAGTAAATCTGGGAGTTAATCCGCGTCTTTTATTCGGCGGGGAAGAATCCGGCGGAATGATTTTAGGCACAGAAGATCTCATTAAATCAAACAACGGCAGATTCGCCATTGCAATGAGAGAAAAGAGTGCAACTGAAGCAATTATTGTTGCAGCAGCTTTGATTTCAAAACTGCAAAAAGAACAAGTATCCCTGTCTGAATATCTCGTTGAAATTTTCAACGAAAACAAAATAATCGGACGCTTCGATACACGTGTTGATATTGCATATTATAACGAATCAGAACCGGATATAAATAAACTTAAAGAAGATAAGGCAAAGGGTGAAGAAAAACGTACAAAAAATGATCTTTTTTACCTTTCAATGGCAATGGGGGTAAAAGAAGGCATTATGACTCTTGAAGATGTAAAAGACGTTTTAAACCACACATTCAAAAGTCTTTTATTTGACAATCTGGTTTGCATAAAATTTGTCGGTGACGGAACATATCTTGAATTCAGCGACAAATATATTGAAATCAGACCATCAGGCACTGATGCGAAAACCAAAGCCTACGGAGGCGGTTCTGATAAATCAATAATTGAAACTTATGCAAATGTACTGGGTAACTACTCAGGTGATTTAAATGAATTTCACAAAAAATATATTTCAAAAGAATTCTATGAACA
>CALUPR010000056.1 GCA_944322705.1 Candidatus Gastranaerophilales bacterium | reverse complement strand
ATGCATTTTGTGACAGTGTATTCCCTTACAAACTCAAAATCGGCAGATTCTGTTCAATAGCATCAGGTGTAAAATTTATTGTATCATCAGAACATGATTACCATACATTATCAACATATCCTTTTAGAGTTATGCTCCTTAAAACTGAAAATTTTGAAGCAAAATCTAAAGGGGATATTATTATAAAAGATGATGTATGGATTGGTACAAATGCAATAATTTTATCGGGTGTAACAATCGGTCAGGGTGCAATTATAGCTGCAGGAGCCGTAGTAACAAAAGACGTTCCGCCTTACGCAATTGCAGGAGGCAACCCCGCCCAAATTATAAAATATCGTTTTGAACCTGAAATTATAGAAAAACTTAAAAAATTTGACTATTCTAAATTAACCGAAGAAAAAATTCAAAAACTGGGTCTGAAACTTTACAAAGAAATTACAAAAGAAAATGTAGATAATCTCTTAAATGAATTTGAAGGGGTTTAATGTATAACGAGATATATAAAAACAAAAAAGTATTTATAACAGGACATACAGGTTTTAAGGGAAGCTGGCTTGCAATTTGGCTTACACAACTCGGGGCAAAGGTGTGCGGATATTCTCTTGAGCCGAATACAAAACCTTCAATGTTCAACGAATTAAACATCTCCGGTAAAATTGAAAAATCAGTTATCGGAGATATCCTTGATACAGAGAAGTTAGAAAAAACTATGCGGGAATGTAAACCGGATATAATTTTTCATCTTGCAGCACAGCCGCTTGTCAGACTTTCATATTCAGAACCTGTTCTAACCTATCAAACAAATGTAATAGGAACATTAAATGTATTGGAAACAGCAAGAAAAACCCCATCCGTCAAGGCTTTTGTAAATGTAACTACTGACAAATGCTATGAAAATAAAGAAGTTAAAAGAGGGTATAAAGAAGATGACCCGATGGGCGGATATGATATGTATTCATCATCAAAAGGATGTGTGGAAATTATGTCATCATCATACCGGAGATCTTTTTTACAGAAAGAAAATACCTATGCTATGGCAACAGCAAGAGCAGGCAATGTAATAGGTGGCGGCGACTGGGCGCTTGACAGACTTATTCCTGACTGTATAAGAGGAATTAATAAAGGTATTGATATTGAAATCAGAAATCCTATTGCCGTAAGACCGTGGCAGCATGTACTTGAACCATTGTCAGGCTATCTTCTGCTGGGTGAAAAACTTTTAACGGACGGGAAAAAATATGCAGACGGATTTAATTTCGGCCCAAATGAAGAAAGTATTTTAACTGTTGCGGAAGTCGCAAAACAGCTTACTGAAATTTACGGCAAAGGTAAAGTTGTAATCGGAGAAAAAAGTCCTCTGCATGAAGCCGGACTTTTAATGCTAAATATTGAAAAAGCTAAAAAAGTTTTAGGCTGGCAGCCTGCATACACAGCGAATGAAGCTTTACAAAAAACAGTTGAATGGTATAGACATTTTTATAACAAAGATATTGACATGTATGAATTTACCTGTCGCCAAATAGATGAATATGCAGGGAGGATAGTTTAATGTCCAAGGCTATTTTAATAACGGGAGTAACAGGATTTTTAGGCAGTCATTTATTGAAATATCTGTTAAAATACACTGATTATAACTTTATTATATTAAAGCGTTCTTTTTCACAACTTGAAAAAATTGCGGATGAAATAAACAATAAGCGGGTTGATTATTATAATATTGACAAAATTTCACTTGAAAAGTGTTTTGAAGATTTAAACAATAAGAATATTCATTTAAATGCCATTATTCATTGTGCCGTCAATTATGGAAGAAACGGTCTTTGTAATGAAGTGTTGCAGACAAATCTAATTTTTCCGGTAAATTTAATTGAACTTGCCATAAAATATAATGTTGAGCTTTTTATAAACACAGACTCATATTTCAATAAAGAAAACATGTCATATAAACATTTACAAAATTATTCTTTATCTAAAAAATCTTTAGTGCTGTGGCTAAAATACTTTTCATCCAAAATTAAAGTCATAAATCTTATTTTAGAACATATATACGGAGAAGGTGACAGCGAAAAAAAATTTACGGCGTCAATGATTAATGATATTGCAAAACTTCAAAAAACTGAAGTTGATTGCACATACGGGGACCAAAAAAGAGATTTTATCTATGTTGAAGATGTTTGTTCCGCATATAAAAAAGTTCTGGAATACGGACAGCAGCATAAGTTCAGATATAAAAGTTTTAATGTAGGGACATCTACAGCAACTTCAGTGAGAGATTTTATCACTGAAATCAAAAAATTATCAAACTCGCCGACAAAATTAAATTTCGGAGCAATCCCCTACAGAGAAGATGAAATTATGCTGTCCGTTGCTGATAATACTGAACTATGCGACTTGGGCTGGAAGCCTGATTATTCTTTACAAGAAGGGATATTAAAAACTATAAGAGAAACTGTATTATGAAATTAATCACTATAGCCATACCCACATACAATAGATGCAATAGCTGCATAGCAACTGTTAAGAATTTTATTTCTCAGATTGAAAAAAATAATTTTGAGGATGAAGTACATATTTTTATATCTGATAATCATTCAACTGATTCTACCTACGAAGAATTATTAAAATTACAAGCAAAATATCCTGAATTAATAGAAATAAACAGAAATGAAACTAATCTGGGTATGGGACAGAATTTCCTGTGTTGTATTAAAAATTGCAATACAAAATACTTGTGGATGCCCGGTGATGATGATATTTACTTTGATAATGCTTTACGAGATGTTATTTTAACATTGAAAAAATATCCTTCGTTAATTTATATATTTTTAAACTGTTACCATCCGGCAACGAACACAAAAACTATAAAAATAAAAAAAGATTTTTTCGGGTCTTTACAAGAATGTCTTAAACTTTGCGGGATTTCAAGTACTCATATTTCTCCAACGATTGTTAAAACAGATTTAATTAAAGAAATTCCTATTGATCCGATAGCAGAAGAATGGGCATTATGGCAAAAAATTATACGAATTCAAAAAAACGGAGATGCATATATATTTAATGAACCGAGAGTTAGCTTTGATTCTAATAATAAAAATACTGATGACAACTGGATGTTAAATAAAGAGAAAAAAGCTTTATACTTCACTGATTTATTCAGATTTTGCCTCACAGAAGATAATTATCTTTTAAAAGACATCAAAGAAAGTATATTAAAAATATGCTTAGGAGTTATAAATGAATGTTACAGAACTCCTCCTGCTAAGAAAAAATTTAACAAACGCTTAATTTTTTGGCAGCTTTTTAGTGCAATTCTTGCAACTGCCTTAATTATCGAAACCTGTAGTTTATATTTTAAAAATTAAATTATGAAATAGGAGAAAGCAATGGAACAGGAACTACGCAATAAAGTAAAACAAGCTGCAAAAGAATATTATAAAGAAATTTACGGGAATAAACGTGAATTTGACTATATACCGCCAAGCGGTAAACTGCTGGGAGAAGAAGAACTGCTTAATATGATAGATGCATCTCTTGATATGTGGCTCACAGCAGGCAGATTTAATAAAGAGTTTGAAAATAAATTCGCCAAATATATGGGTGTAAAATATGCCCTGTCCACAAATTCCGGCTCAAGTGCAAACTTACTCGCTTTCTCGGCTTTAACTTCCCACAAACTCGGGGAAAGAGCTTTAAAAAAGGGAGATGAGGTAATTTCCGTAGCGGCGGGTTTTCCCACAACAATCAACCCGATTATACAAAACGGCATGATACCTGTATTTGTAGATTGTGAAATAGGAACTTATAACATTGATGCAGAAAAAATTGAAGAAGCAATTACCCCGAAAACAAAAGCAATTTTTCTGGCACATACACTCGGCAACAGTTATGATCTTGATAAAATTATGTCGCTTGCTGAAAAATACAATTTATGGGTAATTGAAGACAGTTGTGATGCTTTGGGCGGTGAATACAAAGGCAGGAAAATAGGCACAATCGGACATATAGGAACATTCAGCTTCTATCCTGCACACCATCTTACAATGGGAGAAGGCGGAGCAGTAATTACAAATGACTCTTTATTATACAAAATAATTATGTCATTCCGGGATTGGGGCAGAGATTGCTGCTGCCCGCCGGGTAAAGACGGAGTCTGCGGAAAAAGATTTTCTCAAAAGCTGGGAAATCTTCCCTTTGGCTATGATCATAAATATACTTACTCACATATCGGCTACAATCTAAAAATTACGGATTGGCAAGCTGCGTTAGGATGTTCACAGATAGATAAACTGGACAAATTCTTAGAAATCCGCCGCAGAAATGCGGAACTCTTGACAGAGTTACTCTCAGATTTGAAAGAATATTTAATTTTACCGGCAGTAAAAGAAGGAGTAAAACCTTCATGGTTCGGGTATTTGATTTCCGTTAAAGAAACAGCTCCCTTTACAAAACAACAAATGGTAGAATATCTGGAAAAACACAAAATCGGCACCCGTCAATTATTTGCAGGCAATATTTTAAGACAACCGATGATTGTTGATAATGATGTTAATTTCAAAATAGGCAATTCAAAAATAATAAATTCAAAAGAATTGACGGAAGAACATTATAAACTTCTTCCAAATACCGAATTTATAATGAATAATACTTTCTGGGTAGGAACTTTCCCTGCACTGGGAGAAAATGAAATTAAAAGAATTGCCGATACAATAAAAGGTTTTATTAATGAAAGCATCTGATTTTATTATAGAAGAATTAAACAAACATAATATAAACATCATATTTGGCTATATTGGAGGGATGGTAGCACATTTAGTTGATAGTATTTACAAAAATCCAAATGTAGAAATGATAAATACTATTAATGAACAAGGAGCCGGGTTTGCTGCAGAAGGTTATGCAAGAGCTGCAAATCAAACATCCGTTGCAATAGCAACAAGCGGTCCCGGTGCTACAAACTTAATTACTCCGATTGCTGATTGTTTTTTTGACTCAACTCCTGTTTTATTTATCACCGGACAAGTAAATACTTATGAATATAAACAATACGATATAAGACAATGCGGCTTTCAAGAAACAAATATTGTTGATATAGTAAAACCCATAACAAAATATGCAAAAACTATAACAGATGCAAATGATTTAAAATATGAAATTCAAAAAGCATTTTATATTATGAATACAGGGAGAAAAGGACCGGTATTATTGGACATTCCAATGGATATTCAACGGCTTGAAATTAATGAAAATTCGCTAAAAACTTTTATACCCGAACAAGAGAAAAATATTTATCCATTTAATATCTCAAAAATTAATGAACTGTTAAATAATGCTAAAAAACCTCTTATTTTAATTGGCAACGGAATAAATGATTTACAAAACATAACGGAACTAAACACGTTCCTTGAAAAAACTAATATTCCCATAGTTGAATCTTTACATGGAATTGCCGGAGTAGACAGTAATTACAAATATAACCTTGGGTTTATCGGCACTTACGGCAACAGAGCCGGAAATATTGCAATAGCTGAATGTGATTTACTGTTGGTTTTGGGCTCAAGACTGGACGTCAGACAAACCGGAGCAGATCTTAGTATATTTTTGAATAAAACAATTATTCATGTAGATACCGATGAAAAAGAACTTGCCTGCAGCAAACTGAAAAAAATCCCTGTTAAAACAAATATATATGATTTTTTGAAAACAATTAATACTTTACCATTTAAAAATAATATCTCTAAATGGCAAAATAAGATGACAGAACTGAAAAATACTTATACAACAAACAGCAAAACTTTTTCTCTTCCAAATAAATTTCTGGAAAAAGTTTGGCAATATTCCAAAAAAGAGGATATTTTTGTGGCTGATGTCGGTCAAAATCAAATGTGGGCGGCACAAAGTGCAAAAATTAAAACCGGACAAAAATTTCTGACATCAGGCGGACATGGCTCAATGGGTTTTGCTTTACCTGCCGGAATAGGTGCTTCATTTAAAAATCGCAGTATAGTTATAACAGGAGATGGCGGTGCCCAGATGAATATTCAGGAATTAGAAGTTCTAAAAAGGAGAAACTTACCGGTTAAAATTATTGTTATGAACAATTCAAATCTGGGAATGGTAAGAACTTTTCAGGAGCTCTATTTTGATAACAGAACACCTTCTACTGTTTGGGATTATTCGGCTCCGGATTTTGAAAAAATTGCAGCCGCATACGGAATAAAAGCCAAAACAGTTAAAATAGAAGAAGCTGATGATAATATCATAAAGGAATTTCTAAAAGATAATTCTCCGGCGTTATTAAATATATTAATGCCTTTACATACACAGGTTGAACCAAGATTACAGTTTGGAAATCCTTTAAATAAACAACATCCGATAATAGAGAATAAAATTTTATGAAAAATATATTATTAACAGGGTCAGGCGGATTTATCGGTTCGCACTTAAAAAATTTTCTAAAAAATAAATACAACTTATTCACTCCGAGAAGCTATGAATTAAATTTGTTAGATAAAGGCTCATTAAAAAATTTTTTTAATGAAAATAAAATTGAATTTATTATACATTGTGCTTCTTACGGTGCAAGGATAAAATCAGATGCAACCTTATACAATACTGCAAACCCGAATATTCAAATGTTCAAAAATCTTGCAGATTTCGTAAATGATTCTTGTCCGATGATTACAATAGGTTCAGGAGCAGAATACGATAAATCAAAACCCGTTGTAAAAGTTAAAGAAGAAGAATTTGGTAAATTTGTTCCAAAAGATCCTTACGGATATTCCAAATATATAATTTCAAAAGAAATTGAAAAAAAAGAGTATATTTTAAATCTGCGTGTATTCGGCATTTACGGATTTGGAGAAGATTCTTCAAGAGTTACCGGTTGTATTATAAATGCAAATATAAAAAAAGAACCGATTATATTAAATCAAAATGTAAAATTCAGCTTTATATGGATAGATGATTTTTGTAAAATTGTTGAATATTTTCTAAACCATAAAACAAAAGAAAAATTTTTGAATATTACGCCTTCAGAAAGTATTGAAATTGTAGATTTAGCCAAAATAGTAAATGATTTTTCGGATTACAAATCAGAAATTATCGTAAAAAAAAGCGGTTTGAACAACGAATACACAGGAGATAATTCAAAATTATTAAAGGAATTAGGCAAATTTGACTTTACAAGCTATAAAGACGGATTAAAAATATATTATGAAAAACAACAAAAAAATAATAAATTAACTAAATCATAATATAAATTAATAACATTAATTATGCTTATCAGGTATTTTTAATTATTTAAATATAAGTAGTTGCTATTTATAAAAAATAATAAATAATGATAGAAAGAGTCATTTTAATTAAATAGAAAAAAGCGGAAATAAATCTATTTCCGCTTTTTTATCCCTTCAAAACTCTAGCACAGTTCTGCGTCACCAAGACCAAACTGTTCAAGAGAATTTGTTTTTGCCTGCACACAAATAAACTGAAATTCTTCGTCTGCTGTATTCTCTATAGTTCTTGAAGCTTGCGGAAGAATTTTTACAACAGAGCCTTCTTTTACATTTATTGCGGTACCGTCGACAGTAATAATACCTTCACCTTTGAGAATAATATAAACTTCCTCATTTTGTTTGTGTTTATGATTAAACGGAACCTTAAAACCTTTACCTGCCGCATTAACCGATATTTCACAGCCTGTCAAATCCAATACATCATGTAAAAATACCTTTCCGTTTTCTTGATTGATAAGATCATGAATTTTTCCGAGTTCTGCTGTTTTGTAGTTAGTCATATTTACCTCCTTTTTAATTCGATATCTAACTATTTATTCAAAAAATTTTTTGTCTTTAACTAAACCATTTTTTCAAGTAATTTGTCTATCATTTGAGCTTCTTCACCTGTTAGATTTTTGTAGAGCAAGTTATTTAAATCTTTTGAGATTTTTTCAAATAACGGCTTGAATTGTCTGCCTTTTTCGGTCAATGTGATATAAGTAATCCTGTTGTCATCCATAGACTTTTTTCTTTCAACATATCCGAGTTTTTCAAGTTTATCAGCAAGTACGGTTACTGTCGGTTTTGTACGATGAATTTTTTCCGCAATATCTTTCATAGTTAATTTTTCATATTTGTATAAAAGAACCAGAATATCACCATGGCTTGGCACAAGACCTTCTATACCGTTTTCTTTCAATTTCTCAATAATGAAACGGCTGCCTTTTTCATGTATTTTAGATATTAAAGACAAAGCTTTTTTCATGACACTAAATTATTATAATTAGATATCTAACTATTGTCAAGTCTTTAATTTTTTTACTGATTTTATTTGACAATTAGCCCTCAAATTTATATAATAGCTTTATGACAAAAATGATTAAAGTACTCAAAGGAACAAAAGACATTTTACCTCAGGAAGCCGAAAAATGGCACAGGTTAGAGAAAAACGCGCTTGAGATTTTTTCAAAATACGGCTATAAAGAAATCAGAACCCCGATTTTGGAAGCTACTGAACTCTTTGCACGCGGGGTCGGTGATACAACCGATATCGTAAATAAAGAAATGTACACATTTGAAAAAAGCGACCGTTCAATTACTCTGCGTCCTGAAAACACGGCAGGAGTCGTCCGCTCCTTCATCGAAAACG
The DNA here is from genome assembly GCA_944322705.1 of Candidatus Gastranaerophilales bacterium. Classification (GTDB taxonomy): domain Bacteria; phylum Cyanobacteriota; class Vampirovibrionia; order Gastranaerophilales; family Gastranaerophilaceae; genus Stercorousia. The sequence continues at coordinate 1,497 of CALUPR010000056.1, read as the reverse complement.
GCATGGCAAGACTGTCAGCTCCCGTAAAACTCTGGTACAAAGGTCCGATGTTTCGCTACGAACGTCCGCAGGCAGGCAGACAAAGACAATTCCATCAGGTCGGTGTTGAAATGTTCGGAATAAAAGAACCGACAGCTGACGCCGAAGTTATTCTTCTCGCTGTAGATTATCTTAAATCACTAGGATTAAATGACTTGGAAGTTGAAATAAATTCACTTGGCTGCCCGAAATGCCGCGAAGAATACAAAAAAAGAATTAAAGAAGTTTTAAAACCTGAATTCAATAACCTTTGTGAGGATTGCCAAAACCGCTATGAAAAAAATCCTTTAAGGCTTCTTGATTGTAAGGTGGACAGCTGCAAAGAAATTTTTGCAAAACCGGAAATTCAAAAAGTTATTCAATCAGATTTTATATGCGAAGAATGCGCAAAACATTACAGCGACTTAAAATCATACCTGACAAAGCTTAATGTTCCTTACGTTGAAAACAAACTTTTAGTCAGAGGTCTGGATTACTATAACAGAACGGTTTTTGAGATAAAATCGAACAATTTAGGCTCACAAAATGCAGTCTGCGGCGGCGGCAGATATGACAGTCTTGTCAAAAACCTTGGCGGAGAAGACACACCGGCTGTGGGCTGGGCAATGGGTATGGAAAGACTAAATTCGCTCCTGCCGGATATTGAACCTGAAAAACTTGATGCATACATCGTTTGCAATTCTCCTTCAGACGCGTTTGAGCTCGCTCAGGAATTAAGAGTTAAAGGAATAAAAGTTGAATTTGACCTTGCGAATAAAAAATTTACCAAACAGCTTGAAAAAGCTTCAAAAGTTGCAAAATATGCACTTATTTTAGGCGAAGACGAAATTAAATCAAATAAAGTTTCAATAAAAAATCTTGAAACATCCGAACAGGTTAGTGTTGACAGAAACGATGTTGTAAATAATATAGGATAATTGTTATGGCAAATTCGGTTGATGAAGTAATTGTAAGACTATCTGCAGCTTTTAATCGCATCTTTAATGATTTCAAAGGTATGTATCTTTTTGGCATTCATACCGACGGACAGATGCATGAGGATGAAGATATAGAACTTGCAGGAATTTTCGATATTGAAGACAAATCAAAACGCGAGCAAATCTGGCCGATTATCGGAAAAATCGAAACGGATATGGATGTATGCATAGATTTTTACCCGTACACCGAAACAAGTTTTAAACAGGATGAAGAAATATATGAAGAAGTAAAGGCAAACGGTATATATTTCGACAAAAACGGAAAAAGAATGAAATAAAAAGGAGAAACTGAAAATGGAAAAAGTAACAATCCGTTCAGACAGAAAAGATGATTACAAATTTTACTACAAAGGTGAAGAAGTCATTTTAGGCGCCGGAAAGATTATCGGTATCGCAACAGGCTTAAATGATGTTGTTCTTCCTACCTGCGCTATGAAAATTATTAATAATCTCATTGTTATAAAAGAAGACGTAAAACATT
>CALUPR010000055.1 GCA_944322705.1 Candidatus Gastranaerophilales bacterium | reverse complement strand
GTAGTCATTACAGGTGCCATAGCTGCCATGACGATACTCAAAATTAGCATTACTACCATCATCTCGGCTAACGTGAAGGCTGAAAAACTTTTTTTAAGAGCAACTAAATCCCTAAAAGCTGCATAGTAAGAGCTAAGAGTGCCCCCCCCCCGTTTATATTTTCTATTGATATTGTTCATAATCACTCCTTGCTATTTTTAAACTATATTTATTATTATAACTCATATTTTAAAATTTTTGCAACTGTTAATCAAAAATTATTTATTATATTATTAAACCATGGTAAGAAATGTTTACATACACATTCCGTTTTGTAAGTCTAAATGTAAATATTGTTCATTTGTATCATTTTGTATATTGGATTTAAAATCCGATTATCTTTCAGCTCTGACTAATGAAATACGGCAGGTTTACAACAACGAGATATTGAAAACCCTTTATTTTGGCGGCGGAACACCATCACTGCTTACATCCGATGAATTTGCGCAAATTATAAGACTTTTCAACATAAATTCGTCAACCGAAATTACTGCAGAACTCAATCCTGAACAAATTACACAAAATTATTCGGAAAAACTGAAAAAAACTCAAATAAACAGACTGAGTTTCGGATGCCAGACTTTTAACAACAAAATTTTAAAAGAAATAGGACGGCGTCACAGTGCAAAAGACGTGGAAAATGCCATAAAATTTGCTAAACAGGCAGGATTTAATAATATAAGTCTGGATTTCATATATGGTTTGCCAAATCAAACAATTGAAATGTTTGAACAAGATTTAAACCATGCTGTTTCATTGGGAATACAGCACATTTCTTTATACGGATTGAAAATTGAAAAAGGGAGTTACTATTATAAAAATAGACCGAAAAATCTGCCTGATGAAGATATTCAGGCTGATATGTATCTGAAAGCAATTGAAATCTTAACAAAAAATGATTTTAACCATTATGAAATAAGTAATTTCGCCATTAACGGATTTGAATCCCAGCACAATCTGAATTACTGGAATAATAACAGCTATTACGGGTTTGGAGCCGCAGCACACGGCTATGAAAACGGAATAAGATACGCTAACACCACAAATTTAAAAAAATATATAAACAATCCACTTTTGCACAAAGACAGTCATAAAGTCACTCTTCAAGAAGAGTTAGAGGAAGAAATCTTTTTAGGATTTCGGAAATCCGAAGGAATAAATACAGAAAAAATAAATAAAAAATTTAATATCAATTTCGCTGAAAAGTACGCAGAGATATTAAAAAAGTATATGTCTTATGGGTATCTAAAAGAAACTAATACAGGTTTTACGCTTACTAAAGAAGGTATACTTGTCAGCAATATAATATTATCAGAATTTTTAGCATAAAAAAGCCCGCTTACAGCGGGCTTTTTTATAATTATTATTTTTCTTCAACTTTTGCTGCAGGAGCTTCCGTATTTGGAGTTTTTGACTGAGCTTCAGCCTTTTTCCCGCGAATTTTTCCCCATAAATTGTCGGCACTTTCACCAATTTTATGGAAGAAGTTCTTAGTTTTTTGCATAAACCCTTCAGGATTTTCAATCTTGCTCAATGTACCTTTATGAGCCGCAACACCAAGGGCAATGTAAGCTAATGCAAGCAGACCTAAAACAGTACCAATTGCACCGCCTTTATGACCTTTCTTTTCTTCGCCCGCTTTTTCAAATGTATCAGGCTGAACATCAGACGCAGCCGGTGCAGTTGTAAATTTACCTGGAGAATTAATTAAATCAGCTGCATTTACAGGAGCATCGCCGCGAAAATTAATACCAGAAACAGAATTTATCATGAGAAAACCTCCTTTGAAAAACACACTTTTTCTATAAGAATTAAAACGACTGATACAATCATTTTGACTAAAATAATTTTATTTTTCAATATTTGTTACAAAACTTTACATTAAAATTGGAATATTTTTTTTTTAAATGTCATCTTATTAGATAGAGAATAGGAGAAATAGAGCATGGGTTTTCAACAAGATACTATAATTTACATTGATGAACAGGACAAATTAGATGCAAGCGCAGCAGCAAACGCATTTGCCGACAAAAAAGTTAAAAACAGAGCTTATGTTAACACACTCGGCGCTGAATTAGCCGTAAAATATCTGGCTTCAGAAAATATCAACGTTTCTGAAATATATAATATGCATTCCATAAAAAAAATTCTGGAAGAACTTGACATTTCGGATGTTATGCTACCGAACATTCACATTGATGTAAGAGTTGTATTTGATGAAAATCTTATTTTTATCCCGAAATCACATTTTGAATATAATCTTGTTCCTGATATATATCTTGTTTTCAATCTGGCAAAAGACTTTTCTCATGTAAAATTTTTAGGTTTTTTTGAGCCAAAACTTATTAATAAAAATAATCAGAATAATGATTATTACTTTATTGAAAAAGAAAAATTAAACCCTGTTTCCGATTTAAAAAATTACATTGAAGAATTCAAAGGGAATACTGTTTCAGCTGCTTCCCCGCAGGAAATTGAAAATTCTGAAAGAATAATTATGGCAATGACTGATAATGATATTTCCGAAGATGAAAAGCAGTATTTAATAAAACAATTAACAAAAAGTTCCGAACTCAGGGACAAATTTATCGAATACGAAAACTTTGAAACACTTTCATATAAAGCAATGACAGATCCGCAAATAACTAAAAAAGAAATTGAAGATACAAATTCTCAAAAAGATAATTTTGATACAGTCACTGATTTAAATGAATTTGATACAGTAAATTCCGAAGACAATATTGAAATTTTTGACAGTATAGAAAATTTTGACAACCTTGAAATTGACCCTATGGACGATGTTAACGAAACTTCTTTTAATGATACACAAACAGATAAAGAAGATAACAAAAACAATTCTCTCGATGATTTGACAAATCTCGCTGCAACGACCGCATTTGAAGCGGCAGCCGGAATGTCTGCGGCTGCAGAAACAGAACTTTCAGAGCTTGCCGATACAGGAGAAAAAGTAGTTGATGCAGTTGACAAAACTCTTGATATAGTTGATTCAGGGTTAGAAATTGCAAAAGATTTGGTTACTGAAAAAACAGAAGCGCCAGAATCTATTACTTTTGATGACATAGATACATCTTCTCTTGATAATATTTCTCAATCAACCGATGAAAATTATGAAGAAGAAACTATTTCCTTCGATAATATTGAAACTTCTGAAAATTCAAATAATATTGATTATATAGACAAAATTGACAACAAAATTTCTTTTGATGATATTGAAACAACAAATGAAATTACAAATATTGAAGAACCTGAAAATCCGACTGAAACAATTTCTCTTGAAGGTATAGACCCCTCATTTATGGAAGACTCATCTAACTTACAAGATACAAATCAGGAACAAACTATATCATTAGATGATTTTGATATGTCAAATATTGATGAAAACATAGATTTAGATGGTGATATCCCATCTATAGAAGATGAACAGACTAATGAAGAAGATATTATTGATAGTACAGAAAATTTGATTGATGAACCGGAAGTCATATCACTTGACGATGAAACAATACAACCGGATGAACCAATAACAGATTTGGCAGAACTTTCAGACATAGAAAATATTGCGGAAAATTCAAATGAATTGGACATTGAACCTTTAGATGTTGAAAATGAAACAGATACAGAGGAGCTAAATATTACGCAAGAAGCCGATGAAAACTCAGAAGTTGACAGCAGTGATATTACTCAAACACCCGAACTTCCGGAATTCCCTGACATTCCAGAAATTAATGAAATTACTGAAATAGAACAGCCTTCAGAAGGAACTGATTTATATGTTGAAAATACAGATGAAGATATTGAAAAATCATCCGGATTCGGCAAAAATCTGCTTGAAAATATGGCACAAGAAGACCTCAACAAGATATCTATTGATGATCTTGAGCTTGATGAAACACCTACAAGTCAAAATGCGGAAGAAATAACTTCTGATGAATTACTTTCTCAAATTGACAATTTATTAAACGTTGAATCTGACAAGCAGGAAGAAAATCTTAATGAAGAATCTACAGAACCTGCTCAGGAACAAAACATTATAACTCAAACTGATGAAGATGAGTTAGACAACATTCCTGATATTGACTCTCTTGTATCTTCTTCCGAAATACCTGAAACGCCTGTTTCAAACACATTACCTCCTGAATTTAATAAAATTTCAAATAATGAAGATTCTGAAATTTCAGATACAGATATTGATGAAAGCTCTGACTCTGAAACTCTCGCCGCCTCGACTCAGGAAGAAAATTCAGAAAATGAAACTGTTGAAGATGATAAACTCGGGGTATTGTTCAACGATACCGACCCGACTTCAGACCCTGATATAGATGAAATAACAACTAATACAATCGAGGAAACAGAACAAACTGACGAAACACAGCCAATCCCCGGGGCAGCATTTTTAAAACCGAAAAAAGCTGCCGATAAGAAAACACTAATAACAGCAGCAGCTTTAATAACAATACTTGCAGGTGCATCCGCTTTTGTATTGCTAAAACCAAAATCTGATACAGCTTCTGATATCTCCTCTATAGCACCTGCAGCATCAGATATTATTAATAAACCGGAACAAAATAAAACGGCAAATGAAAATATTTTGGAAACAAATGCTCCTACAATTAACAAATCGGCTGCAAAAACAATGCAAAAATCAAAACAAGTAAAAGAATTAAAAAATACACCGGCTAAAAAACCGATTTCATCAGAGTCATATCTGGATGTTAAACGTCTTGTATGGGATGTTCCTGATGTACTTTCCTACAGCCCGAAAATTCAAGACTATCTTAGAACAGCAGGGAAAAGTATAAAACTTTCACTTTCGGCAGATTTATTACTTGCCACAGAATATGCTTATTCAAATCAAGTTAAGGTAGGGCTAAAACTTAGTAAAGACGGCAATATTCTAGAATCAAAAATAATTTCAAGCAGCGGTTCAAACGAAATTGATAACATTGTGTTACAATCTGTTAAAAGTACTTTAAATGTCGTAAAACCGCCTAGCAACGAGATTAACACCCCTGACTTTAATTTGAATCTTATCATATATTTTTAATTATGCTATAATGTGATAAGAACAAGGAAACTTTGTAGTGGAATTAGCTCAGGATAAAATAGACTTAATAGAAAAAATAATAAAAAGTGACAGAAAATTTGCTGACAACGAAGATCTGTACGATGATTTCTTTAATGAAACTTGTAAAAGATCATTAATTATTGTAAAAACTGTTAAATCAGATGAAACCCTTGAAGCTTATTTAAGAAAAATTGTCACTACATCCATTTTAAATGTTCTAAAAAATGAAGGCAGATTAAGAAGAACTAAAAGCGGCTATATGTCTACAAATCACTTACCGCTGGAATCAGCCGTTTCTGAAACTTTACCCGACTATTCAAAAATTGAAATCAACTATGAACCTGTCAGCATTCAGGAAACACCGGAAGACTTAGCGGTAAAAAAAGATATTCTTCAAAAAATAGTTGATGCCGTTTATAAAATTGATGAAGAAAATCCTGAAAAAAATTATTACAAACTCTACTATCTCAGATATGAAAAAGGTATGACACAAAATGAAATCGCTGAAGAATTAAATCTTTCTCAGTCCGAAGTTTCCAAAAGATTATTCAAGTTAATGGATAAGGTTAAACAAGCATTTAACCAGGATTAAGTAAAATGAAATGTCCAATATGTAAAAAAACAATTCCTGACAATGCACTCAAATGTCCTTTTTGCAAAGCTCGTACAGGATTAATTTGTAAGAATTGCAATACGGTTAATTCTGTATTTGATTTTACCTGTAAAAATTGCGGAAAAGAAATTTTAAAACTATGTCCGAGTTGTAAAAGCGTTAATTTCCCTAACGCAGAAAAATGCCGTAAATGCGGACATGAATTTACAAAACAAACAGAGCCTGATAAACAGAAACAAAAAGAAATAAAACTGGAATATCCGGCTAATCTTGTTTCTCAACAGAGTGCAAAAAACATTCTGGTTAAAGGGCTGCTTTCTAAAGATAAAAAGATTTTTTCACTGAGCGGAGAAAAAGGCTCAGGTAAAAGTCTTGTTTTAAAAGCAATAATGCAAACTCTAAAAGAAGACAATATTTCCTGGCTTTACGGGAAATGCACTCCATTAACTCAGATTACACCGGGCGGACTCATTCAGGATATTTTACTTAATGTTTTTAATCTCCCGAATTTCTGTATTAACAATATGGATTTTAAAAAAAATGCATCGCAGTATTTTAAAAATGAATTTTCCGACCTCAACAATAATGAAATTTTTGACCTTTTAAATTTCCTTTATCCGGTAAAGGAAGGAACTTTTGAAAATATTATTTCTGCTAAAACCAAAACATTTGCATTCTTATATAAAATATTTGATAAAATTACAAGTTATAATCAATTTGTATTTGTCATAGATAACTTTGATTTTATAGACGGATTTTCATATGAATTTATAACTAAATACATAAAGAAAGAAAATATCTGGGACAATTTAAAATTACTCCTTGTTTATAATGAAGCCAAACCATCCAAGGGATATTTCTACTTCCCTGAAAACGATAAAGAAAAATTATATCTTGATGTAGGCTTGGCTCCGTTGGAGTATAAGCAAATGTCACTCCTTGTGGAACAAAAAAATAAAAAAATCAGCGGTTTTCCGCATCTGAATAATGCCGAACTTCAGGAAATTTATAAAATCAGCAACGGTAATCCTTCATACATTAACCACGCACTGAGTTTGTGTTTTGATTGCCAGCTTTGCGATATAGAATTTGAAATCTCAACGACCTTTACAGGACTTTTAGAATATAGACTCAAACTTTTGGAAAAACTTAATCCGGCTGCATATAATATTCTTGTCGGCTCCGCAATCATCGGTGATAAAATAAATATGAATCTTGTACAAGAAATTTTTGCAGTTGATAATGAAACATTCAGAGATATTTTGATTTATCTGAAAAAAATGGACTATATTAACCACGTAAACGAAATCTACTGTGAATTTACATCGCTGACTCTCTGGGAAACAATTTTAAAAACTTCTAAAAATTCAGATAAATACGAAGAAATCAATAAAAAAATTCTTGATTACTTCACAGGGTTTACATTGAATTCAAATGCAATACTAGGTGTTATTGCTCAAAATCTCAAGCAGCCCCGCCTTGCACTTGATATATGGACAAAAAATACTAAACTGGCGGCTTATGTAGGAGATTTGAATTTATACGCTATATCTCAGAAACAATCAATGGCTTTAATCAACGAATTTGATGAAAGTGCCACTCTAAAAATAAGATATAATATATCAGAGCGTCTCGGCAAACTTTTGTCAAATTCAAATCCGTCAGAAGCTATAGAATATCTGCCGGATGCTATATCAAATGCACAGGCTGTCGGCGACAGTCCGAAAGAAATTGAACTTTTAGCATATATGTCATCCTGCTGCCGCAAAACAGGAAATTATTTCGGAGAAGTGGAATGCGTTGACGCAGTTTTAAAAAAAGCTAAACCCGAAAATACTCTGGATATAGCTCTTTTAAAATGCACAAAATTGAATGCCCTATTAAATATCGGTAACTGCGGTCAAATTATCAACATGATTGATACAGAAATTATGCCTGTATTTGACGGATTCTTTGCAAAAAAACAAAACCTGAAAAATCCTCAAATGCCTTTCATCTATGAAACTTGGCTCAAAACCTATTTGATATTAGCGAATGCGCTGGCATTACAGGGAAACGACAGATCATTTGAAATTCTGACAATATTATTTGATATTATTGAAAGAAATCAAATACAGGATGAGTTGTTTATTTGCAAATGTAAATTGACTCTGGCTTTAGCAAACACAATAAAAGGTAATTTTAAAGCTTCAGAACAAATGCTTGAGGATGTCTTAAAATCATACCGCGAAAATATTATGGATAACGAAACAATTATCCGTTGGAATTTTATCAATATAATAAACAATTTCTTCAGAAAACGCTATCACGGTATGCAGGAAGATTTATTCCAGATTGTAACATTCGCAAATAACAATGGTGATAACTTTACCAAAAATATTTTAAAAACTCTTCTGGGTAAAATGTTCAAAGATAATGATAATACCAAACAGGCAATGGAAATTTATAACGACCAGATTGCATATTTTGCCAAAGAGAAAATGGCTCTTGGAGCACTTTTAACGTGGTATTTAATTTCTGAAGCGACTCTTGTAACAGAAGGACCTAAAAATGCACTGGAAATAGCTGAGCAAGCACTTGAGGTCGCCCAAAACCCTAAAATTGACAACTATTTCTTTACAGTGCTTTTCAAAATGGTTATTGCTAAATGCTGTATGACACTTTCGGACTTTGATACCGCAAAAATTCATATTGAAAATGCAATCTTTACGGCAAAAAAATTCAATATGAACGATATTTTATCACGCCTGTTTCTCCTTTACGGAAACTATTTTCAGGAAATCGGACTCATAAAATCCCCGCAGCAGCTTGAATATTTGCAGGCAGCAGAAAAAATGTACAAAGAATCCGAAACAATAATTAAACAAACCGAAAACAGATATGTATACAGTGAACTAAAAAAAGCAAAAGATATCCTCAAATCATTCTGCCGTATGAATTATATCAAACTTTAATATCTTTATTCATTATATAGGTAATAAAAATATTTTGAATATGTATTGACAAAATCAAGTTCAAGAGTTATCATGTGATTACAAAAAGGAGGTTAATTATGCACGAATGTAATCACGAACATCATTGCAACCATGAAGGACACAACTGCGGACACGGAGAAGGACACTGCCACGGACATGGTGAAGGACACAATTGCCACGGCGGCGGCTGCCACGGTAAAGGTCAATGGGGCGGAAAACGCGAAGGGGCCGGCAGAAAATGCGAAAACCCTAAAATCCCGTTTAACAGAAGATTAAATGAAGAATTAATCAACAAGTTAAAAACTTACGCTTCAGAAAATGGGATAACAGAAACCGAAGCACTGGAACGCGCAATACAAAATTTATAATTAATATTTCTTAACCCATTCCCTCCCTAATCAGGGAGGGAATGGGTGGGTAATGATTTAATTTCACAGATTACATAATATATTTAGACAAAATATCAACGGCATCCATATACAAATCTGTCATATAATTATCGTATTTCAATCCATTAATTGTTTTTTCAGGCAATCTTGCCCCTCCGCACAAATCATAGAACAACATTGCTCCTTTACTGAATTCTCGTTTATTATCAACCATTAATGAAAACATATCAGCCATATTCTCATCCGCAAGAGGGCTGTAAGATTTTACCTCAGCATGAAGCTTGGATGTCAATTTTTCAACCACTTCTTCTTTAGATATATTATTTTTATGTGCAATTTGTTCAATTATATCACTTGCACTGATTTTTGCCTCAGGATTTTCTAGATTCCATTTTTTGATAAAATTATTTTGGACAACGTTCCTTTGGTAATGCCCGAATTCATGCTTAAATACGTCAGATCCGTTTTGCATGACTTTACGCCCGTTAGGGTTCAAGAATATATGCCCGTTCAACGACATGCCGTAAGCCCCTGAAATATCACCTTCTGGCAATTCTGATAAAACGCCTCTTTTTCTGACAGCCTGTGTAATGCTTTGCTTATCAAAATTTGTAATTGTTATAGACTTTATCTGAGAATCAATACCAAGATTCTTTATCTTTACGAGCTCATCATTAATTTGTGCTAGATTATCCAAATTACGACATTTAGAAAAATCAACGTCTATACCCATATTTCTGAAATGCGTCTGAGCTTCTTCAATAGAATTGAATTTAACTTTTCTGACCGAAGAAGCGAGCGGAGGAGTTGAAGATTTCATTTTTTGTCCGGTAACTGTTTTTCTCGACGGAGATTTTTTAAAATATTTTGTAATTCCTTTAATATGCTTCCCTTTAGCAAAAATAACGTCAGCAGCGACAGCAGCAGCACACAAAATTCCTCCAGCAGTTAACCAACCGGCAGTAGAATTAATTTTTTCTGCAGGATTATTAGTTGTTAAACCTGTTGCACCGCTTTCCTTAATAAAATCTATCCGTTCTTCGCTTGTCAAATTTTCAGGAATTCTTTCAATCTTTGGTTGTGTTTGATTTTCCTTTCTTTTTAACCATTCAACATAACTGCAATCAGGTATTTCTGTCCAAAATTTGAATAAACTTGTATCATAATTTTTCTCAATAGCTTTTGGCAATTCGTAAGCCATATTAAAAATAGGCATTGTTGAAAGTAAAGGATCTTTTTTCTCTTCAGACAAATTTTTATAAGAGCTATATACCCAACCCAACGGACTTGCCGTAATCACAGAATCAAATGTGTTCCCCATAAATATTCTCCTTTCTAATTTCCCCTATAATTTAATTAAAAAATTGCCGGAGAAATAATTGCTACAGGGGCAATACATCCTATCCTATCCTATCCTATCCTAT
>CALUPR010000054.1 GCA_944322705.1 Candidatus Gastranaerophilales bacterium | reverse complement strand
TGTAACAAATTGTTAAGAAGGCAAATCTTAAAAAAGCAATTTTTTTCTCTTTATATACTTTATATATATGTAAGAGATAAATAAGAGAGAGAAAAAGAATATGCTTCCAATGACTAATGAATTAAACAACAATACAAGCGGAAACGGTCAATTCGGTTCGCTGCTCAGAAAAAGAAGAAATAAAAAACAGGATACTGAGTTTAATATTGAAGATTACAACTATCTTGCCAAAAAAGACAGAAGAATGCGTTTTAACAATGCGAAAGATCCGATTTATTACGTATTCGATGTAATTGAAAACAGACCGATTAAAACTCTGGCAAAAGAATTTGTTAAAGATTCATTCTTTGAAATAGCAAATTTTGTAACAAGCGTCGTTAGATAATCAATAGGAATTTAGGAAAAAGGAACAATAAAAAAGATGGCTTTAAAACCATCTTTTTTTATATATAAAAAATCTAAAAACAGCTAAGCTTCGGTTTTATTCGGGCTTTCGTATTCAATCCCCATTTCTTTAAGGGTTCTTATAAAATTCTGTGCGCAGATTTTTTGAGCCTCAGGCGGCACAATTCTCAATATTTCAACTGTCTTTGATATTACAGGATCTTTATCATACCAGCGGTTATTGGCATTAACAGGTTTTACCATTGCATAAAATTTATCAATAGTTTCTTTGGAAACTTTTTCTTCAATTTTTTTCAGAAAAATTTCAGCCTGAGCTCTTAATTCTGTCTGATAGTTTTTTAAAAGCTCAATAACCTCAAGCAGTAAAGGATCATGATCATACCAGCGTTTGTAGGCAGCTGTCATTAGAGTAAGCCCTCCGTTAGGTTTATTTTAGGTTCAACAGGAGAAATTATTTCATCATCTCTTCTCTCTATTTTCCCTCCTAATAATCTTAGCTTACTTTCAAAATTTTCGTATCCTCTATCTATATGATGTAGGTTTTCAATAGTGGAATTTCCTTCTGCCATCAAAGCGGCAACAACAAGAGAAGCACCTGCACGCAAATCGCTTGCTGCAAGAGTAGCTCCGGTGAGTTTTTTGACACCTTTTATAATTGCATGGTTTCTGTCCTGATGGATGTCGGCGCCCATACGTCTAAGTTCAGGCACCTGCATGAATCTGTTTTCATAAAGGCTTTCCGTGATAATTCCGACACCGTTTGCGGTTGTCAAGAGTGTCATAGCCATTGACTGCAAATCCGTCGGGAAACCGGGATAAGGCTGGGTTATGAAGTTTATTGAATTAAGTCTGTTTTTGCAGGAAACTTCAAGTGAATTAGGTTCAATCAATTTAATATTTGCACCCATTTTAAGAAGTTTATCCGTGAAAAATGTCAAATGTGCCGGGAAAACATTTTTTATAATACCTTTACCTTTTGTTGCAATAATTGCTGACATAAATGTCCCTGCTTCAATTCTATCGGGAATAGTTGTGTATTCTATGGGATGAAGTTTTTCCTGTTTTACTCCGTTTATAACAATTTCGGATGTTCCTGCGCCTATAACATCGGCTCCCATTGAATTTAAGAAGTTAGCCAGATCTACAATTTCCGGTTCCTGAGCGGCATTTTGAATTCTTGTTGAACCTTCCGCAAGAATTGATGCAAGCATAAGGTTTTCTGTTGCTCCGACAGACGGGATATCAAGATATATATCAGTGCCTGCGAGTTTTGAAGCTTTTGCATGAACATATCCGTTTTCAATTTTTATTTTAGCCCCGAGAGCTTCAAGCCCTTTAATATGAAAATCAACGCGGCGTTCACCGATAGCACAACCGCCGGGGAGCGCTACAATTGCTTCTTTACATCTTGTAACAAGAGCACCGAGAACTATAAAAGAAGCTCTCATCTTGCTCACCAGTTCATATTTTGCTGTAATGCTTGTTAAGTCGGTTGCATCAATAGTTACTGATTTTTCGGCTTTGTTATAAGTCGTTTTTGCACCCAGTTCGGAAATTACACTTAGCATAATTTCAACGTCCGTTAAATCCGGAACGTTATGGATTTTTGTTTCACCTTTAGCCAGTAAGGCAGCAGCCATAAGTTTTAAAACTGAATTTTTTGCTCCGCCTATTGAAACTTCACCTCTTAGGGGGGTACCGCCTTTTATATAATATTTTTGTGTCAATTTTCTTACCTTTAAAAAATAGTTATTACCTTACAATATAATAATACAATCAGATTGTCTTGGTGTAAATAAGTTAAATTATGTAAAGATAATTTTTTTCTGCTGCGCCTCGCGTTAAACGGCAACGCTCACACTAACATCGAAAACTCAACGTTTCCGCTGATTAGTGTTCGCCTCTCGCTTCGCTCGTGTCTCTGCTCGGCTTGAATTATTAAAAAATAATAAATTTTTGTTGTTTATTAATATTGATAAACTATAATATTAATATAAATTACGAGGTAGAAATATGTCACATAAACATCATAATAACAACCCGTTCAAAAACCCTGACGACCTTGAACAGGCTGCAAAAGAAGAAGAAATTTCATCTGATGAAAAATCAGAAACAAATAAAAATTCTGATGATGAAGAAAACGAATTGCAGAAAAAATACGATACATTAAACCAGCAATACATAAGACTTGCTGCTGATTTTGACAATTACCGTAAAAGACAGGAGCATGAAAGAGAAGAACTGTTAAAATTCGGCACTGAAAATGCTTTGAAAAAAATGATTGAAGTTCTTGACAATTTTGAGCGCGGGCAAAAAGCTTTAGAAAACGTTGATGACTGTGAAAAAGTTAAAGAAAGCTTTAATCTGGTTCACAAACAGGTTATTGACGCTTTAACAAAACTCGGTCTGGAACCTATTGAAACTGAGGGCAAAGAATTTGACCCGAATTTTCATGATGCGGTAATGCAGACGCCAACCTCAGATAAACCCGAACACACTATTATAAATGAATTACAAAAAGGATATAAAATGGGCGACAAGGTTTTAAGACCTGCGCTTGTAAATGTTGCAACAGCTGAAAATTATTAATTTTCAGCTGTTCTGTTATAATAAATATTATTGGAAGATAGGGAATAATTAAGGATAAATGACTGATTACTATGAAATACTCGGAGTATCTAAAGATGCTTCCAAAGATGAGATAAAATCTGCTTTCCGCAGGAAAGCAAGAACTTTGCACCCCGATGTAAACAATGCCCCTGATGCTGAAGAAAAATTTAAAGAACTCGGCAAGGCTTATGAAACCTTGATGGATGATAACAAACGTGCAACTTATGACCGTTACGGTGAAGACGGGTTAAGAAATGCAGGTTTTGATACCGGCGGACCATTTGCCGGCGGCTTTGGCGATTTGAACGACATATTTAATTCATTTTTCGGCGGTATGGGTGGTTTTGGCTTCGGCGGCAGACCTGATCCAAACGCTCCGGTTGAAGGGGATGATTTAAGACTTGATATAGAAATTGATTTTAAAGATGCGATTTTTGGAACAGAAAAAGAAATAAAGTTTGATCATCTTGAAAATTGTCCTTCCTGCGGCGGCACAGGAGCCGAAAAAGGTTCAAAACCCGTAACCTGTCCTACTTGTCACGGCTCAGGACAAATTCAGCATGTGACCCGTACACCTTTAGGTTCTTTTGCTCAAATTGTAACCTGCCCTGACTGCAACGGTTCTGGTAAAAAAATT
The DNA here is from genome assembly GCA_944322705.1 of Candidatus Gastranaerophilales bacterium. Taxonomy (GTDB): domain Bacteria; phylum Cyanobacteriota; class Vampirovibrionia; order Gastranaerophilales; family Gastranaerophilaceae; genus Stercorousia. The sequence continues at coordinate 6,923 of CALUPR010000054.1, read as the reverse complement.
ATGAGCCCGTGTAAAGACTGTAAGGGACAGGGAAAAGTTCAAAAAGAAAAGAAAATTAACGTTAAAATTCCTGCAGGCGTTGATAATATGTCAAAAATCAGAGTTTCAGGCGAAGGGGATGCCGGTATGAACGGTGGTCCTGCAGGCGATTTATATGTGGTTTTGCACGTTAAGTCTTCTGATTACTTTAAACGTGACGGTAATAATGTTTATTCAAGACTTGACATAACGCCTGCGCAGGCAGCTTTAGGAGATGAAGTTGTTGTAAAAACTCTTGACGGTGAACAAAAAATTGCTGTTCAGGCAGGTATTCAAAGCGGAAATTCAATAAAAATAAAAGGAGCAGGAGTTCCGTTTATTCAAAGACCGTCCCAGAGAGGCGATCATATCGTGATAGTTGCTGTTAAAACTCCAACGAAACTTTCGGATGAAGAACGAAGCCTTTACAGAAGATTATACGAAATTCAAAATAGCCAAAAAGCTAAACAGCAAGCTACAATTATGGATAAAGTAAAAGGAGTATTTCAATAATGTTTAAAATGGCGGCAAAAAAAACAGTTAGCGGATTTTTTGTATCAATACTGATGCTTTTATTTGCCCTGCCGTCTTTTTCTGCAACAATTCCGGATAATATACAGAAATTTATCAGTAAAGATTTTCCGAACACTACTTTTAGATTTGACGGAGTGATTATTTTGCCCGATAATACAATTTATTTACCTGTATTTCCTGCAAAAATTTTAAATCCTGAAACTATTGCCATAAAACAGACTTATCCGTCGGGAAAGACTCTTGTATCAAAGCCGGATGTTATTATTTTAAATAATGATTTCGTACTGTTAAAGGTAATTACCGATTCAAACGGGAATAAAACAATCTGTAAAATGGTAAATCCGCCGATGGAGCTTAGAACAGGGCTTCTTGCACAGGATATGCTTGTTCCTAAAGGGCTTGTTATTCCTGAAAATCTGAAATCAATTGTCGGAAATTTGCAAATTAAAACAGTTAATGATCCGGGCATCAGAGTGGAAAATTCAAAGCTTGTTATTTCAGAGCTTTCCGGCTCGACATTGAAGACTCTTTCTCAGATTCCGCCGTTAAAGAACAAAAGTTTTTTCGTATCATCACCGTACTCCAAAAACATTCAGGTCTTTAATCCGGGAGCTAAAACTCCTGAGTATTCATTAAAACAGATTAATGTTCCGATTTCTATGCAGGCTTATGATAATAAATTCTTACTTGTTACGGCTTATGATAAACCTTCTGTTGATGTTATTTCGCTTGCAGATGACCAGATTATCAAACAAATTTATACAAAAACTCAGCCTGATGAAATTGTAATTGACAAAAATAAAAATATAGCTTATATTTCAAGTTCGGTTGATTCAAGTATTTATACCGTAAATTTGGAAACAATGACATTATCTAAGCAGATTAAAATTACGGGAATGTGCGAAAAATTGACACTTTCTGACGACGGGACAAAACTTTTTTATTATGACAAAAAGACCCGTGATATCTGGGCAATAGAACTCGACAATAACTATCTGTTGAAAGAAATCGGGAAATTCCCGAATGTTTCTAAAATTGCTTTTACAAATAACAAAATTTACATAACAAGCAGGACAAAAAACCGTTTAGCAATAATTGATTATCAGACTATCGGGTTGATTGCGGAAGTTGAAATTTGTGAAAAACCTGTTGATATGTTAACTTTTCACGACAGATTGTATGTACTGGGAGCAGGTGATAATTCAGTTCAAATTCTGGATACTAAAACAGATCAGTTAACTGATGCTATTTATTTGAACACAAACGGATTTTCTACAAAAATTAATTATATTAACGGTACAAATATCGCCCTTATTACTGATACAAAAGCCTCGTTGTACACAGTTTTTGATCTCGGGACAAATAAAGTTATAAAATCAATTCCTATTGATATTCCTGCAAGTTCTATTGTTGTGACTGAAAAGGTGCAAAAAATTAAATGATAACATATTTTGACGAAACAACGGAAAATGTTTTAAAAAATCTTGAACAAACCCAAAAACAATTCTGGAACATAGCACGTGTAACGGGAGAATTTTTATATACGCTTATAAAAGCGCAAAAATCTAAGAATGTTCTGGAAATCGGGACTTCAAACGGATATTCGGGTATCTGGCTCGGTAAAGCCGTAAAAGAAAACGGCGGACATCTTACAACAATCGAATTTTATGATAAAAGGCTTGATGTTGCAAAAGAAAATTTTAAAATCTGCAAAGTTGATGATGTTATAACAACTCTTAAAGGCTCTGCTTTAATGCATCTGGAATATCTGCCTGATGAATTTATAATTGATTTTGCTTTTGTTGACGCAAACAAAGGTGAATATATCAAGTATTTTGAATTTATAGACAAGCATATGAAAAAAGGCGGTATTATTGCTTGTGACAATGTTTTGTCGCATGAAGCCAAATGCAAGCCGTTTATAGATGCAATAAATGCACATCCGAATTATGAAAATGTTATAATCGCACTTCCTGCCGGATTGTCACTTGCAAGAAAATTAAAGGGTTGAAAAAGTTATTAAATATGCTATAATAGGTTTATAGGGAAAAGACCTTAAGGGGTCGGAACTCTTAAAGTCTTTCTTAACTTCCCTCTAAATTAATATAATGATTAATTTAATCAAAAGCTCTAATTACGACTAGAGCTTTTTTTAATATCACTCTATCAATCATATTACCTCCTTTCTTGACCGATTTCTTAACTAATCTGTTGTGTCAAGGGAGGTGCTTGGGGAAGCTTACCCTGTGTAAATTATATCAGAAAACAATAAAGATGCAATATTATTAAAATTATTTTTTCTCAATAGTAAATTTATAGCCGAGGTAATCAAGTATATATTGGGCTTCATTAAATGTTATAGTACCGGTATTTATTTTATTTGCAATATTACTATAGGTTGTAGTAATAGATTTGTTCCTATTTAAAGCTGTCATTACTTTTTTTAAATTAGAACCTGCTCTTACTATACAGTTTTTAATTTCTGCCTTTATCTCCAACATAATAAACATTTTATAGTATAACTTGATTTTGACAAAAATAATTATAGATAATATAATTAAACTATATTATTACAGTAATACTATAATTTTATTAAGGAACCACTATGCCAAAATTAAAAACCGTTCAAGAAAATTTAGAAGAACTGCTCAATAAAGTTGATGATTTTAAATGGCTGTTTACTCTTATTGCCAATGCTGATTTTGACTCTGTTCCTTCCAATAATATGTTCGGCGCCATGAATTGTATCAAACGAGTTATTGAAGATATTGAAAAAGATATTATCAACATTCAAATACAGCTTCAGGAAAATACAAAAACTTAAATCTATGATATAATATTTTTATGAAGATTTTAGGTATAGATCCTGGGCTTGGAATAGTCGGTTATTCTATTGTAGAGTATGACGGCGAAACTCCTGTACTACTGCATTCTGGATCCGTTCAAACACATAAAGATGCAAGAGAAGCGTCAAGATTATTGGAGATATTCAATGATATGACTTCAATTGTTGAAACATATAAGCCTGATTGCGCTGCCATTGAAAAACTTTTTTTCTTCCGCAACAGAACAACTGTTATGCCTGTTGCACATGCACGCGGAGTTATTTTAACTGTTCTTGAAAAATTTGGGGTGCCCATATATGAATATACCCCTATGGAGGTTAAGCAGGTTTTGACAGGGTATGGCAGAGCAGATAAGAAAGAAGTAGAGCAAATGGTTAAGCTGTCGCTCGGTGTTGAAGCTTTGCCTAAACTTGATGATACTGTTGATGCTATTGCAATTGCAATTTGTCATACGCGTTCAAATGTGATAAGATAAAATTTATGGATATAAATTGGATTTTATTAAGGCAAATTTCTGTTTTAAGTATATTCTTCGGGGTATTGCTGGGTGCCGTAACATTAATTCCTTATGTTGGAACTGTTACATTTATATTTTTAATTTGTTTTATAGCACCGCTTGTTATATGGATTCTCGTTAAATATAATTGTCTTTCACTCACCTCAATTAAAGACAGTGTAATAGTCGGAGCAATTGCCGGTTTTATTTCATATATGGGATTTTCATTAATATATGTCCCTGTATCCGTTATATTAATGAAATTTTTTCATCTGGCTGCAAATTACGGTGTAGGGTTAATGCTTCAGAATGCAAACTTTTTTATTCTTGTTGTAATATCTGTATTTATGGGTGTTTTAGGAGCAACAGTTAATGCCTTTACGGGTTTTTTAACATTCTGCGTAATGGATATGTTGAGTTCTTTTCGCAAATGACTATTGTTTTAAAAGATTGCAACGTAATAAATTTAGTAATATACTAAAAATACTATGAAAAATGTAAGACAGACGAATATAAATATTCACAGGGACAGCTGGGTTGAGATTAATCTTGAAAATATTGCGTATAATATGCGTTCTATAAGGAATAATACCCCAAGAGATAAAAAACTTCTTGCAGTTGTAAAAGCTGATGCATACGGACATGGATCCGTTATGATTGCACCGACCCTTCTGGCGTCAGGTGCTGATATGCTTGGTGTAGCATCAATTGATGAAGGTGTTGATTTAAGACAGGCAAAAATAAACTGCGATATTCTTGTTCTTGGAGCAGTTCCTGTTTGGGCTGTTGAAAGTGCTGTGAAGGCAGATTTGATTATTGCGATTTTTTCAAAGGAGCATCTTGAAGCCTGTAAACAAACTTTTGAAAGAACCGGAATAAAGCCTAAAGTCCATGTAAAAATTGATACAGGCATGAACAGAATCGGGGTTTCAGCTATTGATGCCGTAGATTTTATAAATGAAGTGAGACAGGCTGATTATCTTGAATTCGGCGGAATATTTACCCATCTTGCTAATGCCGAAAACAGAAAAAAAACTCAGATTCAAATTGATAGGTGGAACAGTGTTATTTCACAAATTGACACAACAGGCTTGCTTCTTCATATCTTAAATACTGCCGGTGCAATGTGTTATGATGTCCCAAATTCAAATATGTACAGAGCCGGTATTGGAATTTATGGTCTTTATCCTGATTTGCCTCAAGACGGCGAGATTAAAAAGCCAGATTTAAAACCCGTGATGTCATTAAAGGCACGAATTGTTAATATTCATGAAGCTCATGACGGCGAAGGCATAAGCTACGGTCATACATTTACTGCACATGGCAACAAAAAAATTGCAACGGTTCCGCTTGGCTATGCTGACGGGGTGCCGCGGGGACTTTCTAACAAGATTTCCGGGTGTTTGAACGGTAAAGATGTGCCGCAGGTCGGAAATATTACAATGGATCAAATGATGTTTGATATAACCGGTGTTGATGCAAAGCCAGGTGATATTATAACATTGCTTGATGAAAAACATTCAATTGATAACTGGGCAAAAATTCTTGGTACGATTAATTATGAATTAACTTGCCGCTTGAAGGTCAGACTGCCCAGAGTTTATACAAGATAAAGATTTCACCTTGCCCTTAGGGAGAGGGATAGAGAGAGGGTAATATGGAAAATAAATTTGACTTAGGTATTATAGGCGGGGGACCTGCAGGCTATACTGCGGCATTTCAGGCAAGAATGAAAGGATTATCCGTTGTTCTTTTTGAAAAAGATAAAGTCGGCGGTGTTTGCCTTAACAAAGGTTGTATCCCTACAAAAGCTATTTTACATTCGGCGGAATTTTATGAAGAAATGAAGTGTTCTGACGGTTTAGGTATAACCTGTTCTGATATTTCCGTTGACTATGCAAAAGTTGTTGAACGAAAGGACAAAATTGTTGAAAAGTTAAGGAAATCTCTTGAGCTATCTCTGAAAAATGCCGGAGTGGTTGTAGTTAATGCTGAGGCGACCCTCTCCCGAATTTCTGACTTTCGCGCGGCTCAAGCCGAAATTCAACCCTCTCCCATAGCTAGAGGGGAGTATTTAGTACAAGCCGGCGGTGAAATTTATGAGTGTAAAAAAATTATTATGGCTACAGGTTCGGCTCCGAGAGATTTTGAAAATTTGAGATTTGACCATGAATTTGTTTTAAGTTCGGATGATATTTTGAATTTGACAAAATTGCCGGAAAGTATTGTGATAATAGGTTCAGGCGCAATAGGTATTGAGTGGGCAAGGATTTTTTCGGCTTTTGATGTTGATGTAACAATTGTTGAAATGGCTGAACATTTGCTCCCTCTTGCAGATATTGAGGTTTCAAAACGGGTTGAGAGGATTTTTAAAGCAAAAAGAATAAAAACATACCTTTCAAACGGTGTGGAAAAAATTGAAAACAAAAAAGTTTATTTATCATCAGGTGATATTCTTGAACCGGAACTTGTACTTCTTGCTGCGGGACGGGTTCCGCAAAAGATTTCTGACAGTGTGATTTCTATCGGTGATTCTTGCGGGAAAATTCAGCTTGCACATTTTGCTATAAAACAGGCTGTGGCAGAAATTGCAGGTGTGGAATTTGATGAAAATCTTGTGCCTTCTGTTGTTTACGGCTGCCCGGAAATCGCTTGGGTCGGTAAACGCGAGCAGGATTTGGAAGAAGGAACTTATAAAAAATCAAATCTTCTTATTTCTTCACTTGGGAAATCTCATTGTGACAACTGTACTGAAGGTTTTATGAAAATTCTTTCGCGTGACGGAAAAATTATTGGCGCTCATATAGTTTCAAAAGAAGCGTCTGCATTAATACAAGAAGTTACAATTGCTATGCAAAATAACATAGCAATTGATGATTTGAAAAAAGTTTGTTTTGCCCACCCGACATATTCTGAGGGAATTTTTGAGTGTTTATTTAAGTAGTTCAACTGCCTCGCGCTTCTTACTCGGCGACATTAAACGAGCCTCCGTAATTTGCATTCGTGCATTCAGCACTTTGCAAATGTAC
>CALUPR010000053.1 GCA_944322705.1 Candidatus Gastranaerophilales bacterium | reverse complement strand
ACATCCTGAAGCATTTTAATCCCGCCCTTTTCATAAGGCAAACAATAAGTTACATTTGTATGAAAATAGTAATTCCCTGATTTCCCGCGCATAATAACAAAACTAAACAAATCGTGACCGCTTTTATTTGGGAATAATTTACCGTTGCTGTCTACTGCAAACATCGGTTTTTGGACATTGACAGGCTGATTAAAAACAACAATATTAGAATTGTCCTCCATTACAAAAACCTGATTGAATTTATTAAACATACTTTCAGAAAATCCTGCACAAGATGGCGTCACAGCATATTTTTCATAAACCGGAACGCAGCCCTCTTGTAATGCATTATTTTTGCAATATTTTCTAACATTCAAATTTGTTGCAAAATTTTTATAAAATTTATCACATCCTGAATAATCCGAATTCATAGACTTATCACGGCTGTAAAAGCAACCTGTTTCTCCATCCATCTCATAAACAGTCATAGTAAGAGCCTGTGAATACATTGAATACAATTTTTTTAAAGAGGTAATAGCAGATCTTTCGACAAAATAAATTGTATATTTTGTTACAGCAAATAAAAGTACTATTAAATATATACCTGCTAATATTAAAACTCTCTGCTTTCGCTCCATAGTCATAAAACTTCCATAGGCTCAATTACAAAGTCGACAATAAACGGTTCATTTGATTTACAAGCCGTTTCAACAGCAAATTTTATATCTTCAAATTTTTCAACCCTTAACGCTTTTATGCCATAACTTTGTGCAAGTTGAATATAATCGGGATTGGAAATTTTTGTTGCAAAATATCTGCCATCACAGCTTTTTTCCTGAAATTGTCTTACCATACCGAGATAACCATTATTAAAAATAAAAATTTTAACAGGTATACTGTAATCAACACAAGTCGCTAATTCCTGCATATCCATCTGAAATGAACCGTCGCCTGCAATACAGATAACAGGCTGTCTGCTTAATGCCAACGAAGCACCAATAGCAGCAGGCAAACCAAATCCCATTGTTCCTAATCCGCCGGATGTTAAAAATTTACGCGGTTTATTGAATTTTAAATATTTTGCAGCCCATACCTGATGTTGCCCGACTTCGGTTGATATAACTAAATTTTTCCCGTCAATGCAATTTTGGATCTCTTTCATTACTTCAAATGAATGCAGCTTCTCAGAACGCTTAACAGGTTCAGAATTTTGTTTTTTTAGTCCGTTTAAATAGTCACACCATGATTTGTTAGCTGATAAGTTAACTTTCTGATTATTTGAATGAAAAATTTTAATCATTTCTGAAAGAATATCCCGCACATCGCCGACAAGTTCAGTTGAAGCAGGAATTATTCTGGAAATTTCATTTTTACTTATATCAAGATGAATAAGCTTTTTTGAAAGTTCATTTTCAGAAAAACAACATCTTATACGATCATTGAACCTTGTACCGAGTGCAAAAATCAAATCACTTTCTCTCACAGCTTTGTTTGCTGCAGTATGCCCGAAAATTCCGATCATTCCAATATAATTTTCATCTTCTGCAGGGAAACCACCAAGCCCCATCATTGTTGATACAACAGGTATATTTAAAATATGAGAAAATTGCATCAATTGTTCCGAAGCATTTGATTGAATAACGCCGCCGCCGCAAATTATTAAAGGTCGTTTTGCAACGCATATATCACGCAAAGCGAAAGCAACATCAGGGACTTGCAGAGATTCTTTATTCATACAAATATCAAATATAAAATCAGTGCTTTCAGTAAAAACATTTTTTGTTATATCAATTACGACAGGTCCCTGCCTGCCGGACATAGCAATATTAAATGCCTCTATCAATGTTTTTTCCAAATTTTGAACATTTTTTATCTGATAATTTTTTTTTGTACAAGATTTTGTTATATCAACAATGTCTACTTCCTGAAATGCATCCTGATGAAGCAAATTTTCCATTACCTGACCTGTTAAAACTATAAGAGGAGTACCATCAAGATATGCATCCGCAATACCTGTAACAGTATTTGTAGCACCCGGACCTGATGTAACAAGAACAACACCGCATTTACCCGATATTCGTGCATAACCTTCAGCTGCATGAACTGCTGCCTGTTCATGGCGTACAAGGTAATGTTTTATATCATTTTGTTGAAAGAGTTCATCATATACATTCAATACAATCCCGCCAGGGTAACCAAAAATTGTATCAACCCCGAGTTTTTTTAAAGTTTGTACAAGAATTTGAGCTCCTGTAAGAGTTTTAGTTAATGTTTGCATAAAGAACTCCGTATTTATAAATGGATTTTATCACAGAGAAATATTTTATACAAATAAAAAGATGTCTTTTCAGACATCTTTTTATAATTTTAATCAGTTGAGAATAGTTCTTTTAAAAGTGATCTTTTCTTTTCTACTTTCTGTTGATGTTGTTGAGCTTTTTTTTGTCTTTCCAGCTGTTTTTGTCTTGCTTTAGCTTTTTTCTTTGCAATTTTTTGTTCTCTTTTTTTCTTTTTTTCAGCAAGTTTTTGCTGTTTTGCCTGCTGTTTCTGATAAGCTGACTGTTCTTTTCTTGCGACTTTACTTGTCAAATTATCAAGCCATCTTGATACAGGACCCTGCGCTTCTGCCGCATAAACAGAAGACATACTCAACACTGCAACTGCCATTAGAGCTGCTAACTTTTTCTTCATAGTAACCTCGCTTTCAAATTTTTACTATTCTGAGATTAACTCATTCCACAACTGTTTTTTCTTTTCAAATTTTTGCTGTCTTGCTTTTTGTGCATCTTCACGGGCTTTTTTATCCGCTTCTATTTTTTTCTGGAAAGCTTCCTGTCTTTCCAAACGTTCTTGACGCTGCTGTTCCAAAGCTTCTTCTCTTGCTTTTTGCTGCTGTTGTAATTCTTTTTCTTTGTCAACAATTTTCTGAGTATGTTTTTGAATAAATCTTTCAGTATAAGTTGACGGCTGTGAATCTGCAGCATAAACAACAGCTGCTCCTGTCATAGCAAACACCAGTGATGCAATTAACAATTTTTTCATAATACACTCTCCTTTTTTATAAAAAATATTATACTAAATAAAATTGTACATATCAACTATTTTTTTTATTCCTTGCTCAGCAATGTTAAAAATCTCAATCATTTGAGTTTTTTCATAAGGTTCACCCTCTGCAGTAGTTTGAAATTCTATAATCTTTCCGCTCTTAGTCAGCACGATGTTACTGTCGACCTGAGCGTGCGAATCTTCTTCGTAATCCAAATCGAGTCTTACTTCTCCTTCAACTATACCTGCAGATATAGCAGCAACAGGCTCAATTATGGGATTTTCTTTTAAAATACCTTTTGCCATTAGTTTTTCAACAGCAAGTTTTAAAGCAAGAAAACCTCCGCAAATACTTGCTGTTCTTGTTCCGCCGTCTGCCTGTAATACGTCTGCATCTACCGTTATTGTTAAATCAGGGATTTTTTTTAAATCAATACAAGCTCTCAAACTTCTGCCTATAAGGCGCTGAATTTCCTGAGTTCTGCCTGATAATTTTGTTCTTTCTCTGGGGCATCTTGTATTCGGAGCGGAAGGCAAAAGCGAATATTCCGCAGTTAGCCAGCCTCTCGGGTCATCTTTTTCCATCCATTTCGGCTTTCCTTCTTCAACCGATGCTGTTGTCAAAACTCTTGTATCGCCAAATTCAACCAATACTGAACCTAATGCGTGTTTTGTATAATCTTTAATAAATTTTATCTCACGTGTTTCATTATTTTTTCGTCCTTCTCTTTTCATTTTTACCTCTCTATTCGTAATCCCACATATAAATCTGTCCGCAATATCTGCACACTGCATGATCATTCATAAACTGCAAATCGGGAATAAATTTGTAACCGTCAACCGTTATTTCTATATCCCCATTTTCTGTGTATTCCTGTTTAAAATTCCTTTCACCTCTATAGTCAGGAGAAAACATCAACTCAAATTTATCAATTGATTTGCAATTTTTACAAATAAACATAGCTTAATACTCATCATCTTCAAGTCTCGCACGTCTTATTATTTCAGGATCAATGCCTCTTTTTTCTATTTTAAACGTTTTGGCAGAAACCTTTTTTGATGATTTTCTCTTTTTTTCAATAATTTCTGTAGAATCATCAAAATAAAGATTTTTATACCATAATGTCCAACATATACTCCTTACAGGTAAAGTAAATCCAACAACAATCAGAAATATTAACTCTTTTACTAATTCATTGCCTATTAAAGCAGGTGTTATATTAAATTGTTCCAGAGGTTCAAGCGGCAAAGTATACGCCCAGGCTTCAAAACCTTTTGCCAATATATCTGTAAGATTCAAATAATCAAATATAACAGATAATCCTGCCGGTAAAAAATAATATGTAAAAATACCCAGCAAAATCATTAATAAAAATGTTCTTGCAAATTTGCCTTTAACAAGACTCATACTTCTTTTAAAATATCCAACAGGAGAAATACCCTGTTCAAATGTAAATACTTGAAAAATTAGAATAAAGTAAATAAAAAACACAGCTCCTATTATCCAGAATACAGGAATAACAGAAAGAAAAGCAAAAATACCAAATAATAACCACAAAATAATATAAGAAAAAGTTCTGTTTGTAACAACCTCATTATGTGCCCTGAAATCATACACTTTACCTGTATTTAAATACCCTTCGGTCATTGAGTTTACTGCTCCATATGCTACAAGATAATCCCAGAATGCTTTCATAAATATAAGAAGTCCCGGAATTATTGTTATCACTACAACAGTCAACAATGTTGAAAAGTCATTCAAAGGGGCATATTTTACCGCAAGATTTTGATAATTTCTGGTAAACCAGTATGTAAGTCCAAAAATCATAACAAGACCTATTAACTGCCCCAAAACCGGAAATGCCATATATAAAAGAAATTTATGAATATTTAATGCATAAATTTTTATTCCTTCAAAAAACACTAACCAAATACTTTTATCTTCTTTTGCCATATCTCTCCTGTAAATAAATTTTATTGTATAATAATTTTATTACAAATATGAAAAATTACACAAAAGAAGATTTTTTTAATAAAAAAGTAAATTTACACATTCACACCCTTTGCTCTGACGGGGAAGCACATCCTGTTGATATAGTTAAACAAGCAAAAGAAAAAGGATATAAAAAAATAGCAATATGCGATCATAACACTATTGCGGCGCACACAACAGTGAAAGACGAAATACTATTGACCGCAGTTGAATTTGATGTATGGTGCGGATATGTTTTTATGCACCTTCTGGCATACAATATTGATATTACCAATAAAGAACTGCTATCCTTTTGTGCCAAAAGTAAAAAGGAAACAGAACTTGATATTGTGCGAATTTTTGCCAGAAGAGATATAAAAAAGCTTATTAAAGCTATTCACGATTCAGGCGGCATAGCAGTCCTTGCACATCCAGCCTGCTGCTGGGCAATAAGTCTTGATAGGTTTGTAAAAAAGCTTATTTCATACGGTCTGGACGGGCTGGAAGTCTATTACCCTTACGAAAGACACAGAGGTATCATAAAATTCCATAGAGCAAGTACCGTTGAAAAAATAGCAGACAAATACAACCTGATAAAAACCGGCGGCACTGATTTACATAAGAAAGAATTAAACTAATTTGTTACCGGAAAATTATTTTATATTTCTTAAATATGCTTCTATAAATCCATCCAGATCACCATCCATGACAGCATCAACATTACCTGCTTCATATCCTGTTCTGTGATCTTTGACCATTTTATAAGGATGAAAAACATAAGATCTTATTTGCGAACCGAAATTAATATCAGCACTCTCGCCTTTTAACTGCGCAAGTTTTTTCTCATGTTCCTCCTGACGAATTGCAAGAAGTTTTGAAGCAAGAATTTGCATTGCATTTTCTTTATTTTGAAGCTGCGAACGTTCCTGCTGGCATTTTACAACAATCCCTGTAGGTTTATGCAAAATTCTTACGGCTGTTTCAACTTTATTTACATTTTGCCCGCCTGCACCGCCTGAACGCATTGTATCAATCTCCAGCTCATCCGGCGGTATCGTAATTGTTTTTTCAAAATCTTCAATAATAGGAGTGACTTCAACCGATGCAAAACTTGTCTGGCGTTTCCCGTTAGCATTAAACGGAGAAATACGCACAAGCCTGTGTACGCCTTTTTCTGCCTTTGCATAGCCAAAAGCAAATTTACCGGTTATTTTTATTGTTGCAGATTTTATGCCGGCTTCTTCTCCGTCAAGCTTATCTAAAAGTTCAACCTTCCAACCTTTACTTTCTGCCCATCGTGTATACATTCTCAAAAGTAAACTTGCCCAGTCCTGCGCATCTGTACCGCCTGCTCCCGCATTTATTGTTAATATTGCATCAGCATCATCATATTCACCGCTTAACATCTGTTTAATTTCAAATGAATCCAAAGCCCGCTCCATAGATTTTAAGCTTTCAGCACTTTCCATTATAAGTTCTTCATCTCCGATATCAAATGCGACTTGAGCATCTTCCAAAACCTTTTGCCATTTATCTAAAAACTCAAGATTATCTTTTATGCAGCGGCTTTTAGCTCCTAAATCAGAGGCTTTTTTCTGATCTGACCATACTTCAGGTTTTTGGAGCTCTGTTTCAATTTTATTCAATTCTTCCGATAATTTATCCCTGTCAAAGACACTCCTTTATCTTATTAAAACGGGAATTTAAATTATTTATTTGTTGTTTTATTTCAGTATCCATATAAAAATTTTACTATAAAAATATAAAACAATCTTGCATTCATCAAAAAGAACTGCTATAATAAACTAAATAAAAAAGGAGAGAGATAAAATGGCTGGAATTATTGAAAGCTATAAAAAAATTTATGAAAATAAAAAAATACATATAGGATTGTTTATTATTGCTTTCTTATGGTCGGTAAGCTCAGTACTGTTTGACATAGCTGCCGGGAAACCTGATAATTATAAACAAAATATTTTTGACATATTATTTGGAATTTTTATAGGTGCATACAGTCTTAAATTTTTGCACAATGCTATAAATAATATTGATAACGGCGTACTTCCTTCATTCAAAAATATTAAAGGTAAAATATACTGGGATATGATTAAGCTTGATATAGTATGGGGGTTTTATGCAGTAATAACCGTACTTGCATCTGTTATACTATACTTAACCCTTGTTCATTCTATAATTTTACCAGTTACTATTATCATATTAACTGCGTTTTTGGCGATTTTCGCCTACTACATATATCTCACTTACGCTGAAAATCTTGATACAAAAGGTCTTTACAATATAACTCTTATATTCAAATTTATAAAGCCTGCATTTAAAGATACAATGATTAAATTTTGTCTTTTTATCTTAATAATGTTATTTGCCGTAATTATATGTATACTGGTATACGCAGCTGCCGCAATAATCGGAATTGACAATATAGGACATATTGCAGGAGATTATTATGCTCTTGATTTTATAATATTTACATTTGCATCATATTTTATCATTGTAACCTGGTATTTTGCTTATCCTTATTCGCTTATTAGCACTTACAATACAAAAATCAAACCGCTATTGAGAAAGGAAAAAGATAATGGCGAAAATGATTGAAGGATTTACAAATCTCTTTACAACAAAAGATGCTTTTCCAAGAGGTCTTACTTTATTTTCAATCTGCGGCATAGTAGGATTACTTCAAGGTTACATTGCACTTGGTGAAACAGATGCAATATGGAAATATTCTCTCGCGGTTATTTCAATTATTTTTACCTTCTTTCTTACCGGATATGAAATCCTTTTTATGAATGAACGCAAAATACCTGATATTGATATGCGCTCTATAAAACTTTTCAAAAATAAAATTCCGATAATTGTTTTTCTGGTATGCATCCCTTTGTCATTGATATCGCTTTTTGCTCCGCACTATCAACACAAAGCTTTTTGTATAGAAGCCATACTTGCAGTACCTTTAACAATGTTGCAGGCAGGATTTTCTTATAATTTTTCGGATAAAGACTGGGCAAAAATTTTTAAAAGATTTAAAATTACAGATTATATAAGTCTTTTTCTTAAGAGAATCTGGATTATAATTCTTGCTTATGCAACAACTTTTACTGCAATTTTCTGCTTATTTTTTATTATAGGATTTATAATGGCTCTGATGTATAGAGGAGATTTAACAGAAATAGGGCTTATTATTTCATCAAAAGAGTACGCAATAAAAACTATTGCGACCTTTATGACAGGAATTTTAATGGTATATACGCTTACAATAGGAACTTTAATTTGGGATTATGAATTAATAAAAACTTATGAAAGAGAGGAACAATGAGCACGATTACACTTATCATTGACGGCTACAGAAAAATATTTTCCGGTCCTAATGCCTTATTAAAAAATATTTGTCTGTTTGCAATTACAGGGTTAATATCCGTAATTTCAATTTATTTTGAAAGTTTTAAAACTGCAAAAAACATGCCGACAGATATGACCACATTCTTTTTTGCACTTCTTGGCATGATAATCTTAGGAGTGTATATATGCGGGTATACATATGAATTTATGCACAAAGCTTTTAATGACTCGGAAGAAGAATTGTTACCCGATTTTGATATGGCTCCGGTAGGGACTTTTTTTAAAGCATTACCTTTAGTCATTGTATGGATGATATATTTAGGGCTAATAATGGGTGTAATGGGTATAACTATAGCTGCAGTTCCTTTTATAGGAATTATATTTGCCATAGTATTTTTATGCCTTGCTGTATTTTTAACATTTGTATTTGTTGCTTACTGCGAAAATTTTGAAACAAGAGGATTATACAATATAGCATTGCCTTTTAAATTTATTTTGCCGACAATCGGTCAGGTTGCGCTGCTCGGTTTATTGTTTATACCTGTTGGTATATTATCTCTTGTTCCGAGTTTTATAGCCGGTTTTATTTTCGGACTTACAGGATATGCAGATACCAATATTCCCGCGTGGATAGGCGGTTTACTCGGCGGATATTTCGGATGTCTTGCACAATTTGTCTGGTATTATTGCCTTGTGCAAGTTTATAAAGAAAAAATTAAACCAAAAATGGATGAACAATACTAATATATAAAAAACCTTCTTTAAAAGAAGGTTTTTTAATCCACAATTTTAATCCTGCCATCATCTTTAATTTCAACAGGATCAGGATGTTTTTTAAAGTAATCTTCAATACATTTTGTTATATCAAAATCATATTTTTGTGCATTATCATAATTTTTTAACATTGTAAAACCGTCATGTCCCTGGCAATAATAATCTGTTAAAGCTGTTTTATAAAATTTATCCGTTCTCGGATTATTTATATCAATAGGAATTTCTTTTCCTTCTTTATTAACAAAAGAAGCACTTTTCAACTGACCGTCTTTTGATATTGTATATTTTAATCCTGAAACATGAAGTATACCGGGCTTGTTATTTGTATTTACCATAGAACGTGCTGATACTCGTAAAGCATCAACTATTTGTTTTTCTGAATAATCACATACAGCCATTTTGTTTTTAAATGGAGAAATATCTTCAAGCCACCTTGTATCAAGATTTCCTGCTTCAAAATATCCGCGTATTGTTGCGGAACCAAACAATGCAATATCTGTTCCAAGTTCCTCTCTCATACAGTCGCACATAAAGTTTGCATGACCGCTCGGTTCAATAGAATCATTAACCAAAGGCGGAGGGGCTGATTTAATTTGTCCGACAACACGAGGTTTTCCAACTATCTGTTCAAACACATGTCTTGCCGGTACATTTCGTTTGAAACCGCGCGTACTTGTTACGTTATTCTGAATTTTAGTTAAAATACCTTTAGGGTCAAACTCTACATTTAAAATACCAAAATATCTGCCATCACGTCCTGCCTGGGTTATAACAACAGGCTCGCCTGATTTTGAATAAAATAAATTATATTCCGGCTTAACATCTTCTACAAGATTATGAGAATGTCCTCCCAGAATTATATCAATACCATCGGTTTCTCTGGCAATTCTTTGATCATAACCAAAACCTACATGGGATAAAAGGATTATTTTATTTACACCTTGCTTTTTTAAATTATCAATTTCAGACTGAACATCTTTTATAGTTTGCTCTATCCCGTCAACGTTCAATTCCTCAAAAATCTTACCGTGTTTAATTCTTGAGAACAAATCTACGGGAGAAATTCCAATAACTCCGTATTTATGCCCGTTAATTTCCTGAACGTAAGACTTTTCAACTTTTTCATAAAGCGGGTTATCCGGTTTTATATTAATGTTGCAGGCAAGCATTTTATATCCCATATGCGGAATAAGCTCGGATATATGATCCGGCATGTCAAATTCATGATTACCCATGGCTGAAGCCATTATTCCCATAATATTTTGGGCCTCAACCATAACCTTGTTTGCTTCTACAGGCTCACCAAGCTGGATATCGCCTGATGAAAATTTTAATTTATCTGTCGGCTGCGAAGGTTCAAAATGGTCAAAAGCGCGAGAGGCGGTTATTGTTCTCTCTATATTTATTGATTTGCCGTGAAAATCGTTTATATAAAAAATGCTTGTCCTGACTTGTTGATTAGCTTCTGTTTTACCGTCCGGCAATTTACTTTGAATTGCCTTGAATAACAAATTAGACTGTAAAGCATTTACGGGCATTATCATCTGGTTAGTTCCCTTTAGCATGAAACGCCCTGAAAAAATTTTTTGCTATTAAAAAATTAAAAGCTTTACAAAAATTATTATTCAAACTCCATTATCTGAATTTGCCAGTGTTTTGAAAGTTCCAATTTTAAAAGTTCAACATCATCTTCAACTTCTAAAAGCACAATTCCTCTGTTAAGACAAACTTGTTCTTTAGATGGATGAAGCCCTATTCTGGTTCTGATTTCACATCCGAAATCAGTTACGATTTTTTGAAATTCAAGAGCTGTTTCAAGACGATTTTC
>CALUPR010000052.1 GCA_944322705.1 Candidatus Gastranaerophilales bacterium | reverse complement strand
ATTACTTTGTCACAGAAAACTCTGCTGCTGCCAGAACTTTGTGCGGATTGTCTTTTGAATAAACTTTCATAAAATAGTATCCGTCATCATGTAAAACAAAGTAATCAGTAAAATAGTTTATTTCTTCATCTTTTAATCTTACTTCTCGCGTCCAAATAAGTTTATAGCCAAATTGCCCGTAATCGTTATCCTTTTTTACCACCTGAATATAAAGGTATCTTGACTCGACTTTTTTAGGCATTAAAACAACATAATAAATTCTTGCTCCTGCAGGAAAAACTTTTTCGTAATCATAAATATTTTCTTTTGTAATCGGATATTTATTAAATAAAATTCCTGCTTTATCATTTGTACAGGCAGTCGTCAACAAAAGTATCAAAAAGCTTATAAGAATTAATCTTTTCATTTTTCAAGCGCTTTAATTCTTTCTTTAACAATTTTTGCGACAGCTTCATCCTTGTTACGGGTTAAAAATATTCTGTAGTTATCAAGTGCTTCTTTTTCGTTACCATCCTGATCATAGGCTAACGCAAGTGCATAATACGCATAACCGTAGCTCGGATCAAGTGTAACTACACGATGGAAACATTCTTTTGCTTTTGAGGTATTTTCCTCGTTCGCATAAACCAACCCCAGATTAAACCAGCCGTCAGCATAATTCGGGTTAACAACTATTGCTTTTTTATAAAAATCCAGAGCATTTTTATTATCATTTTTTATCTTATAGATATTTCCTATTTTTAAAAGCGTAATTTCATCTGAAGGATTAAGCTTTAAAGCTTCCTGATAATTTTTAATTGATTCATCATATTTTTGACTTTTATAATTTTCATCGCCTTTGGCAATCAAACTTTTATTTGCGAGTGTTGTATCGGCATTTGACGGCGTTTCAGGTTCAACCGTAAGAGTTATCTCTTTAATTTCACCGGTTTCTTCTGTTTGCTCGGAAGCTGGAACAACAACAGGTTTATTTGTTGCAGAAATAAATTCCGCATACTCGCTGCTGTATTCACTATTGTCCGGCGAAAGAGCAATAGCTTTTTCATAAGCCGCAGCGGCTTTATCATCCAAATCACATGCACGATAAGCTTTTGCCAGTCCGTAGTATGCATAACTGTCTTTTGTACCGAGAGTCGTTGCCTGTTCAAATGCAGAAGCTGCAAGGGAGAAGTTTTTGTCATTCAAATAATCTTCGCCAAGAGCAACATATGCGGCGGTAAGATTATTTTTGACCGCACTATCATCACTTTTTTGCTTTAAAAGATCAGTATAAATTGCTATTGCATCATTATAATCATCCATGGCATGAAGCACCAGAGCCTTGTTATATTTTAAATTATAATCATCTTTTTTAACAAGAAGAACTTCATTATAATATTTTAATGCATTCGGATAATCCTTTTTCATATGGTAACATTCTGCAAGGTCTTCTACAAGATCAATATTCCTTTTGTCTTTTTGCAGAGCAAGAGCTTTTTCGTAATTAGCAATTACATCATCAAGTTTGTTCATTCGCTTGTAAATAACACCTATATTCTGGTAAGCTCGAGCATCTTGAGGATAGTTTTGAATATATATTCTGTAATTTGCAATAGCAGCCTCATCTTTGCCCATATCAGCAAGAAGGTTTCCGTAATCAAGTCTTAAAGAATTGAGCCCGGGCTGCTGTCTGAATATAACATCATACTGTGCAAGCGCAAGATCATCCTTTTCCAATTCCTGATAAGAAAGAGCAAGACTGATACGGGCTGTTATATTATCAGGGTCAGCTTCAACAGCTTTTTCAAGGAATGTTGATGCTTTTTCGTAATTTTTTAATCTGTATAGAGCAAGTCCGAAATTTGCATAATCTTTAAAACCTGCAGGATTTTTTACATATAAATTTTCATATTCATTTGCAGCACTTGTATAATTTCCGTCATTCATATAAGAATTTGCGAGATTTTCTCTGGCTTCCGCGTGCTGTGAATACGTAGCTAAAAACTTATTATAATTTTCAATTGCATCTTTATAATTTCTCAATTGATATTGAACATTTGCAATATTTAAATAATTATACAAATATTCAGGGCACATTTGTGCTACTTTGTTATATGCATCAAGAGCTTCTTTATATTTTCCTTGATTTTCATAAATGCTTCCGACACTTATATAAATATAACCGTCAGAAGGTTTTAGTTCGGCAACTTTCGCATAAGCAGCAAGAGCCTTATCATACTCGCCCATTTCGCTGTATACACCTGCAAGTTTGGTGTAGAGCATAACATCATTACCGGCAAGTTTCAAAGCCTCTGTCAGCTTTTGTACAGCGGTTGTGTAATCTTCTTTATATTCGGCAGAACATGCCTGCTGATATAACAAATTAACCTCCGGTGTCATTGCATGAGCCGGAATACCTGTAAGTATTAAAGATAATAATGCCGAAACTAATAACTGTCTTTTAATAATCCCACTCTCCTAATCTTTAGTTATATAACAACATTATACCAAAAATTATATTTGTGTAAAGCTGTGCGAATAAATCTCTTTATTCAAAAGAATCCTGACGATTTTAATAATGTTTACCTGTTCATAAGAATTTTTATCATAATCTATATCATCAACTTCACCAAAATCGCTGACCATTGCTGCAAGATGTATATATAACCTGTCAATAT
Source organism: Candidatus Gastranaerophilales bacterium (assembly GCA_944322705.1). Lineage (GTDB taxonomy): Bacteria > Cyanobacteriota > Vampirovibrionia > Gastranaerophilales > Gastranaerophilaceae > Stercorousia. The sequence goes on along the minus strand of CALUPR010000052.1, from coordinate 8,573 downwards.
CAGTCTGTGGTGTATTATTTTCAAGCATTCTAAAAATACGAACAAGTTCTAAATCCTTGGCATCAATAATTGCGGCATCTAAACCTGCTCCAAATGCGAGAACTCCAAAAACTTGATTAATCAAAGGTCTTATTTCTTTAGGGCAGCCGTTTGAAATATTTGAAAGACCAACAACGGTTTTCACAGGCGGATCAAAACTTTCTTTTATCATTTTAATGGTGTTTAAAGCTTCAAGAGCCTGACTTTGATCAACGCACACAGGCAAAATTAACGGATCAAAAAACATTTTTTCATTCTCAACACCTTTTTCAAGACACTTTTCATAAATCTCAAAAGCAATTTCAAGTCTTCCGTCAGATGTTTTAGGAATACCTGTTTCTTTACTCAAAGTCAAAGCTATCAAATTACTGCCGTATTCAAGTGCTAAATCGGTCATTTTTTCAAGGCGCTCAGGGTCTTTGCTTGTACTGTTTATAAATGTTTTTCCTTTAAAAACTTTTAATCCGCTTTCCATTTCATCCGAATTTGTCGTATCAAATGAAATTCCGGAATTTGATTTACTCTTTACAAGCCCCGCGAGCCAGGGTAACACACCTTCCATAGACTTTTTGGCAGGTCCGACATTTAAGTCGATATAATCCATATTTTGTTGTATATCTATTAAATTTGAAATAAATTCTTCATCACGTTCAATCAAAGCATTTTGAACCGATTTTGAAATAACATGTATATTTTCACCAATTAAAATCATAAATGTATTCTAACATAAAATAAAAACAAACTTTTCTTATCTGTTAATTTGATAAATTCCCCGTTCAGGCAATTGAAATTTTCTTTTACAACATTTAATATACAAATGTCAATATTGCATCCAAAAATATTAAGAAAAATTTACATCCATTTTTTGCAGACAGAGCGTAAATTTTGATTACTTCTTGTTTTTACGCCACTAGAAAAAGTTGGCAAGATATGTTATAATTTTAACATGAATTATATATGGGGTACTAATGGAAAATCAAAAGGAGTACAGCATGACAGTGTTAGTTTCGAAAACCAAAAAGGAAAAAAGAACAAAGTCAAAATTTAATGACGAGTTCGAAAATTATTTAAGAAATCAATGCTTGAAAACAACATTTAACGGTATTGAAGTTGAAACCTTCTCGTGGTACAGAAAAGTTCTTGGCTTGATATAGCCGCAAAAAAACAAAAAGGATTTTAAGAATATAAGAAATAGCATCCAAAACCGACCATTGAAAAAATAGGCCGGTTTTTCGGATGTCTTTTCATGAAATTTCTCTTATCAATTCCTGAGCCTCTTCACACTCTGGAAAAGCTTCAACTACTTTATCCAATGCCGCAAGAGCAGAATCTTTGTCACCTAATTTTTGATAACATTTTGCACTGTTCAATAAAAGGTTAACATTAAGAGGATTGTCCTTCAGCATACTTATAAATATTGCATTTGCCTGAGAGTAATCACCGAGTTCATAATAACAAAGCCCCAGCAAATTTTCGGCATCATGTGTTTTTTCAAGTTCGTAAGATTTTATCAAAAACATTTTAGCATCATCATATTGTTCTTGAAGATATTTAATTTTACCTGCAATAAAATACATAAAGCCGTTATTTGAAACATGTTTTAATACATGCTCAATCTGTTCATAAGCCTTGTCAAAATCTTTAAGGTGAATTTTATTTAAAGCTGAAAATCCCAATGCATCAATATTATGCGGATTAATTGCAATAGCTTTTTGATAGTATTCATCAGCCTTTTGAAAATCCGTTGTTGAATGAAGATAATTTGCGTATTCAAACAAAATATCAAAATCATCAGGAGCAATATTTAATGCAATATTAAATTCATCTTCAGCATAATCAAACAATCTTTTATTTAAATACAAAACACCCAGATCTTTATGAGCCGGAGCAAATTCAGGATTAAGCTCAACAACTTTTTTCAAAATCTTTTCCGCTTTATCCGTATCTCCTGTTTTTACGCATATATGCGCAAACTCATAATATATTTCAAAAGATACATTCCCTTGAATTAGAATTTTTTCATAAAGCTCTTTTGCATTCATAAACTGCCCTATTTTTGCATAAATACCCGCAAGCCTTCTTGCCATTGAAACAGATTTAGGATTTAAAAGGACAAGATGAGCTAAAATTCCTATAGCATTTGTATATTCGCCTACAGCATCATAACAGCAGGCAAGGTTATACTGAAAATTATGTTTTTCAGGATGATGTGCAACAAGAAGTTTATAATGTCTGATAGCTTCTTCCATCTGATTTGATTTAACTTCTGAAAGAGCCAGTGCAACAAGGTAATTATCCTGCGGTTCCAACATATAAGCTTTTCTGAAAAATTCACAAGCTTCACTATGTTTATTTTGAAGCTGTAAAATAGATGCTATATTAAAATAAGTTATTGAATTTTCAGGTTCATATTCACTTGCCTTTAAAAAATTATCATAAGCTTTATCCAGACTTCCTATAGTTACATAACAAGTTCCGATATTATTATAAAGCTGGGCATGTTCAGGATTAAGTTCAATTGCCTGTTCCAAAAATTCAACGGCTTCTTCAAATTTTTTCATAGCCATACAGGCGGTTCCGGCAATATAATAGATTGTATAATCATTATTACCCGTAAATTCCATCGCTTTTTTTACAGTGTCAACTGCTTTTTGCGGCTCTTTATTTTTTACATAAACAACTGCAAGATTTTTATACGCATCGACAAAGCTGCTGCGCATCCTCAAAACTTCTTCATAAGCGGCAATGGCATGAAGATAATCATCCTGATTGTCATAGCAGTTAGCAAGATAAAACCAGCTTGTTGCATCATCTTTATATTTGACAACCGTTTCAAAAATACCTTGTCCCTCTTTAAACTCGCCGAGATTTATATGGCAAAGTCCGAGCATTTTTAATGCTTCAATATTTTTTTCATCACCTTTGATAATTTCATTTAATTCTTTTTTAGCCTGCTCAAACTTCTTTTCTTTAATAAGTTCGTTTATTTTATCCAAATTTTTCATACCGAAATTATACATCAAACAAAATTACTTTACAGATTTTGAAAACACGTGGTATAATATTGTATCAACGCCTTAAAATTCATTACATTTTTGTCCGGAAAGGAACAAAAATGGGAAAATCTTCAAAATATCCGTCTTTTTCAGGCGGAACCGTGTCCGTAAACGGGGCAGAAAAAGCCAGTACATACAAAAAAGGGAATAATGTAATTTCAAATTACAATATGTCTGATGCTGAAAAAAATATCTATAACTATGCACAAAATTCCCTTGCAAGTTCTCTGCCGTCCGTTAATGTTTTTGATGATGATACAAAGAAAAATCTTCAATCACAGCTTGATGCATACACACTTAACGGTCAAAAACTTATAAATAATATGTATACTCCTATGATAGAAGATTTGAAAACAGACGTTGCATCACGCTTCGGTAACTTTGACAATTCTGTATTTATGGACAATTTGAACGAAATTGAATCCAATAGAGCAGAATCAATAAATAATCTTGCACAGGATGTACTTGCTAAACGCGATGAACTCATAAATAACGAATTATCCCAAAGATATACATACCTCGGTTTTTTGCAGGATTTGCAAAACAATATTAATTCAAATATTCTTAACTATATCTCGGGCTCTCAGCAAAACAGTTCAGCAGGAAACGATTATAACGCCCGTGCCTATGCAGCAAATCAATCTTCAGGAAGCTCATTCGGGAAGTATGCAAATCTTGCTTCCGGAGTATTAAGTACTATGGGACCGTACGGTATGGCAGCCTCGGCAGCACTGCAAATCGCAAAAAATTATGTATAAATATCCTTATAACGGGCTTTTAAAAAAGCCCGTTATTTTTGATGTATAATTCTTTTATGAACATCTTACAGGAATTTGATACAATAGCAGCAATAGCAACGCCGATAGGTACAGGCGGCGTTGGAGTTATCAGAATTTCCGGCGGCAAAAGCTTTGATATAGCAGATAAAATTTATTCAAAGCAAAATCTTGAAGCAGGAAAAATTTCACACGGCTGGATTGTTGACGACGGCAGAAAAATTGATGAAGTTCTGCTTCTGCCTTTTAGAAATCCAAACAGTTACACCGGTGAAGATGTTATTGAAATTCACTGTCACGGCGGGATTAATGTTGTGAGAAATATTCTTGAAGTTGTTTTAAAAAACGGCGCACGCATGGCAGAACGCGGAGAATTTACAAAACGCGCGTTTCTAAATAAAAAAATGGATTTGTCACAGGCAGAAGCTGTTGCAGACTTAATCCACGCCAAAACAAGAGATTTTGCAAAACAATCTGCAAAAAATTTGTCAGGAGTTTTGAGTACAAAAATTAAAGAAATCAGAAAAGATATCTTCGATGTTCTTTCAAAAATTATTGCAGGGATTGATTTTCCGGAAGACGTTGCAGAGCCTGAATATGATTACATAATTTCAGAATTTGAAAAAGTACTTGAAAAAATTAATAAAATTCTTGCGTCTGCTAATTCTTCAAATATTATGCGCCAGGGAATAAAAATCGCGATTGTCGGAAAACCCAATGTCGGCAAATCTTCATTATTCAACACTCTTTTAAATGTTGAACGTGCAATCGTAACAGATATTGCAGGCACAACACGCGATGTTTTAAAAGAAACTCTTGACTGGGATGTTGCAATTACCCTGATTGACACAGCCGGTATCCGCGACAACGATGAAGTCGGAAAAGTTGAAGAAATCGGAATTGAATACTCAAAACAATCCGCAGATGAAGCAGATTTAGTTCTGTTTCTCTATGACGCGTCAAAAGGAATGAACGATGATGACAGGGCTATTCTGGATTTGATCAAAAACAAAAATCATATTGTCATCGCAAATAAATGTGATTTAATTGAACACCGCGGCTCAAATTCGTTATATCTTTCAACAAAAACAAAAGAAGGTCTTGAAGAACTAAAAGAAAAAATCAAAGAAGCATCATATAATTTTTCCCTTGAAGACACGGAATTTGTGACAAACAACCGCCAGCAAGACTGCCTTATAAAATGCCGAGAAAGTCTAATTCAGGCACTTGACGCAGCAAAAATTCATCAGCTTCAGGATTTAATTTCAATTGATTTAAAATCTGCACTGTTATTTTTAGACGAAATCACAGGCGAAGTAATAACAGATGATATCCTGAACAACATATTTGACCACTTCTGCATCGGAAAGTAATTAATACGAAAAATACTTATCAAAATCCACATCATCAAAACTGCACAGCAGTTTATATACTTCATCATCCTCATCCATACGCTGAAAATTATAATTATCAAATTTCCAAAATTTAGGATTTATCCCTCTTACACTGACTATTCCGGCATCACGAAGAACAGCTAATTTTTTCTTTACGGTTTCAACAGGCAAATCAACCATTTTAGCAAGCTCAACAGCCGTAACCCAATTATCGACAGCCCCTTTCTCAGGCGTCATAAACATCAGCTCAAGCCCGACCTGCTTCAATTCTTTATCTTCAGTTTCCGGTTGATAATCGTACATACTATAACATCCTACCGTAAAAGTATTTTTCCTTTATCATTCTTCTACATTATATTTTACGGCAGATGTTATAAAAAACTTTAAATTATTTTTCAAAAATCTTAACAGCCCTCGGTAAAATTCCCAGACAATAGGAGATTGCAACCCCGTAATTTGTAATCGGCACACCTGCTTGATTAGCAATCAATATACGCGACAAAACCTCGCGCCTGTTTGTCATACAAGCCCCGCAGTGAATAATAAGTTTGTAATCCTTAATATCTGGAAAATCATGACCTGCATAATTATGTATTACAAGATTTTTACCTGTTTTTTTACCCACTCCTCCAACTTTATTCTGATTTATCATATCTTGGTCAGTCACTTCGCATTCGCTCGTTCCCGTTTTTTTACGCAGAAGATTAGGGATTTTAACCCTGCCGATATCATCTTCAATCGCATGATGAGTACAGCTTTCGAGTATTAATACCGCATCGCCGTCTTTTAGACTATCAATCGCTTTTGCACCTTGAATAAAAGCGTCCAAATCACCTTTAAGCCTTGCAAACAAAATCGAAAAAGATGTTAAAGGAATTTCTTCAGGTACAATTTCCGCTACCTGTTTAAAAGCCTGACTGTCTGTAATTACTAAAGAAGGCGGCGTTTTCAAATTTTCTAGCGCCTGTTTTAGCTCGGTTTCTTTAACAACATAAGGCAAACAATTGCTGTCAAGCAAATCTCTTATAGTCTGAACCTGCGGTAAAATAATTCTTCCTTTGGGGGCTTCTTTGTCTATCGGAATAACAAGAATTACAGTACTTTTTTCAGGCACCAGATCACCTGCGATTTTCGGAGAATTTACAAAATCGTCAGGCAAAAGCTTTACCAGTGCCTCTTTAAATTTAAAAACAAGTCTGTCATCGTTTTTTACAGAAGTGTATAAAACGTTTTTAAAACCCTCAATTTCTGTTTTCTTTATATCGCACTTATTCACAACTATTAAATAAGGGATTTTAAGTTCATCAAATTTTGCAATAAGTTCTTTTTCGTAATCATCCAAACCGTTATAATCACAAACAATTACCCCGACATCAATACGGTTAACAATTTTCATTGTCTTTTCAATTCGTTTTTCACCGAGTTCTGTGCTGTCGTCAAGTCCTGCCGTATCCAGAAAAGTCACAGGTCCGACAGGCAAAAGCTCCATTGATTTTTCAACAACATCGGTTGTAGTCCCCGCAATATCAGAAACAATAGAAATTTCCTGATTAGTAATTCTGTTTAATAACGATGATTTACCGACATTTGTTTTTCCGAAAACTCCAATATGTAACCGCATTGATTTTAATGTTTTCATTTATAACCCTCTACTACTAAAAAAGGCCGTCATTTGACAGCCTTTTAAAATTTTTCATTAGCTTTAAATTAGCCTCTGATACCCAATTTCTTGATTAAATCTCTGTATTCATCAAGATTTTGAGATTTCAAATAAGAAAGCAGTCTTTTTCTTTTACCTACCATCATCAAAAGACCTCTTTTTGTAGCAAAATCTTTTTGATTAGATTTAAGGTGTTCGGTAAGTTCGGTAATTTTCTGGCTCATCATAGCAACCTGAACAGCTGTAGAGCCTGTATCTTTTTCATTTTTACCGTATTTTTTGACTATTTCCTGTTTGTTTTTTAAGTTCATATTAATTTTCCTTTACTTGTTGAGTGATTATTGGCGTAAGCACTCTACAAACTGCATGATAATATATAAAGGAAAAATTGCAATACTAAAAGAAAATCAATGTTAAAAAGAATTAAGATGGCGATATTTTATCAGCCATAATACTGTTAAAACAGGCATTTGCCGATTTTTTTGATGCCCAAACCATTTCCTCGCCTTCGTTTTTACGTGTAGTTTCCCAAGAACGTTCCAATGATTTAGCCAAATTATAATTTTTATAAGCTTTATTCAGTTCAAATTCCGAACCGCCATTTTCATAAGTAGTCATTGCTTTTTTGTATTCTGCTTCTGCAGTATCTTTTGCTGTTCCTGCGGCCTGTTCAGCTGCAAGAGCGGTATAGTAATCTTTTTCTGCATTTGTTTTTGCGGTATCAGCTTCTTCTACTTTCTTCTGAAAGAATATACTTGTACTGTTAGTATTTCCCAGATTCAAATGAATTCGCAAATCTTTATATTTTTTTGCCAAATCCATAATGCTTGATACACTGAGTTTTGATAAGTACAAATTCCGGTTTGCATTAAATTCTTCATATGAAACGCCTTCATTACGAAGTCCTTGAAATTGCGGATCTGTATTATATGTAGTTTCATTAATATAAGAACTCATAGCAATCCTCTGATTTTTATACTCTTATATATATAAAGTATATATACCCAAAATAATTGCTATTTTGTTAAAATATGTAAAGAATTGATTATTAAAAATTCGAAATTAAATCTTTGGTTTTTCTGCGGATAATTTCATCAACTGCAAAAATTTCATCAATTGTCGGATTTTTAATAACTTCATGCTCATCGCACATTTTTTTTGTAATTTCATAAATATTATAAAGTTTTATTTTCCCGTCTAAAAATGCAAAAACAGCTTCTTCATTTGCGGCATTCATACAAACAGTAGCCGTGCCGCCTATTTTCCCCATTTCGTAAGCAAGTTTTACTGTCGGGAATTTTTCATAATCCGGTTTTTCAAAATCCAATCTTGCAATTTCTGCAAAGCTGAAGCTTTTTGATTTTATTCCTTCAAATCTTTCGGGATAAGTTATTGCGTATTGTATCGGAATATGCATACTCGGAAGCCCCAGTTGTGCAATAACACTGCCGTCAACGTATTCAATTGCAGAGTGTACAATACTTTGAGGATGCACAACAACATCTATATCATCGTAATCAAATCCAAAAAGATGATGAGCTTCAATAATTTCCAATCCTTTATTCATCAGAGTTGCACTGTCAACAGTTATTTTTTTGCCCATATTCCATCTTGGATGTGCAAGAGCCTGTTCAACCGTTGCATTTTT
>CALUPR010000051.1 GCA_944322705.1 Candidatus Gastranaerophilales bacterium | reverse complement strand
GCTTTTGTATCGTTTAATTTACCGAGTGAAGTTACCGCATAAATTCTAACGTTAACCCATTCGTCATACAACATATTAATTACCTTATCAACAGCTTTTTTGTTTCCGATTTCACCCAGTGCTCTTGTTGCATCGCAGCGCACGTTAACTTTTTCGTGATCTAATGAAGCAATCAAAGCATCTGTTGCAACATCTCCGATTTCGATTAAAGCATCTGTTGCGGTAATACAAACCTGCGGGTTTTCATCGTTTAGGGCTTCAACAAGCGGCTCAACAACAATTTCACCACCCAAACGACCTAAAGCACGGGCTGCACGAACTCTAACATCAACGTTTCTGTCTTCGCGCAAAGATTCAATTAAATGAACCGTAGCTTTTGAGTCGCCTAATTCGCCTAAAGCACGGGCTGCATAAAGTCTAACCGAACCGTTTTTATCATGTTTTAAAACATCAATAAGCGGTTCAACTGCTTTTGAATCACCCATTTCACCTAAAACACGCGCAGCGTTATATCTGACCTTTTCTGAATTGCTTGTTTTCAAATCAACGAGTAATTCATCAAAAGTTTTTTTCACTTGTTTTTTCTTGCTGTTCACACTAATTGTCATTCACTTTCCTCCGACGCACAATATTAAATTCTACTACACCTTATGCATTTATAAAAAATTTAGAGAATAAAATATTGCCTTTTTTAGTTGCTTATATTAATTTTTATTAACATATTTTTTATTTTTCTGTCTATTTTACTTTAGAGAAGTGCAGTTACGTTGTAAAAATTTTTAAGGGTAAAACTAACACTTTATATTAATAATATAACATATTTTTCAAATCATTGCCAGATTAACATTACAAATTTAAAAAAACTGTATGTTTGTTTTTTTAATAAAAGATGTCTTTCAATTATATGTTAACCAACTTTGTAATAAAACTTAATAAATATTACTCACTATAGATAGTAATAATAAACTCGCTTCCCCTGCCAACCTCACTGTTTACAATAATTTTACCTTTATGTTTTTCAATTATTTTTGAACAAATAGCAAGCCCGAGCCCTGTTCCAATACCTGCACTTTTTGTTGTATAACCGGCTGAAAATATTTTGCTAAGCTTGTCTTGGGGGATTCCGCAGCCTGTATCTTTTATCTTTACAATAAGGTTTTTATCTTTAAATTCCGTAGTTATTGTAATTGTTCCTTCTTCTTTTATTGCCTGACATGCGTTAATTAAAATGTTTGTAAAAACTTGATTTAGCATGTTTGGAAAACATCTAATTACAGGGATGTTGCCGTAATTTTTTATTATTTTAATTCTGTTTTTTGTTTCATGTCTTATAAGTTCCAGAGTTAAATCAAGTTCTTTGTTTATATCTGCTTCCTGAAGTTCTGCCTCATCAAGACGTACAAATTTTTTGAGAGATGTAACGATGTTTGAAATACGGTTTACAGCTTCTTTATCAATATTATTCAAATCTGTCAGCATTTCTCTCAGTTCACTATCTTCTATTGATGTGAGAAGCTTTGCGGCTATTGCATTATTTGATTTTATAGAGGCTGTAGGTGTATTGATTTCATGGGCGACTCCTGCTACAAGCTGACCTAGAGATGCCATTTTTTCCGAGTTTATCAGTTGAATTTGAGTTTCTTTTAATTCTTTCAAAGTATTTTGAAGTTCTTTTACAGTTTGTATATTTTTTTGATAGAGTTCTGCGCGTGTGATTGCGTTAGATAATTGAGAGGATATTGCTTCAAGAATTTCAATTTCTTCTGTTAATTCTCTTTTTTGATAACTGAGTAAAACTATTACACCCATAAGGTTTTGCATATGATGAACAGGTATTATTATTCTTAATACCGGCTGCTTGAATGGTTTTGCATTAACATATTCTGTCAGAGAGTTGGATATTGCAATTTGGCGTGCTGCAATAGTTTCCATCGTTTTTTTATCAAATGTGATTTTGTTATCGTTAAGTAATTTTTTTTCCCCGTAAACCTCTTTTATTACAAATGAATTTTCTGTTGCTTGTGCATAATAAGCTTTGTAGGCACTAAACATTGTCGCAAGTTCTTTGAGGGCGGACTGCAGAATTTGTGAAATATCAATACTTTCTCTTATAGTATTGGAAACTTTGTTAATCAGGGCAATTCGGATAGCCTGACTTTGAGCTTTTTGTTTAATTTTTTGAAGATCTTCATTTTCTTCAAGAAGTTGTTCATATTTTTCTTTAAGTTTTTGATTTTCTTTATTTATATTGCTAAGTTTGTTTTGCGCACTTACATCGGTAAAAAATATTATGGTATAACTTCCTTTTTTTATAGCCTGTAGGTCATAGTAAAAAATTCTGTTGAGTTCAGATTGATAGGAAATTCTCGCGAAAAAATCTTCATTTGAAGTTATTGCATGATAAATAGGTGAATAAATTTCAATGTTTTCGGAATTTAGCGGGCATATGTCAAAACCTGTGTTATGAGAAAGTTTTTTTAAATTTGTAAAATCTTTAAACCACCGTTTGAATGTGTGGTTTCGATAAACAATTTCCTGTTTTTTGTTCAATATTAAAACAGCATCCCTAAACTGTCTGAAAAAATCAAACTTCCTCATGATTATATATTATATTACATTATAAATTAAGGTAAAGTTATGATATTTTGTAACAAATTTTAAATTCAATAGGTATTGTTAAAGTTAAACTATACAAAAAGCAGTCTTTAAAGACTGCTTTTTGTTATATGTAAATGTAATTTATTTTACACGCTTGCGAGTTCTTTTGATCTTTCAAGCTTAAGTGTACATGTTGTAATGTCACAAACGCTTGAAGGTCCAAAATATTGAATAGCTCCGGGGAATAAATATCTGTCATTCATTGCCCAGTCTTCTCTGTTTTCTTCCAATTGTTTGAAAACAGGACCATCCAATTTCACAAGTGCTTTTTGAATAACAGGTTTCATTTCGCCGTGGCGTTTTTCCATGTTCATCATCATAGTTAAAGGAACACCGCCTGCAATCCATTCAGAAGCAGGAGCTGTTAGGTTTCTTACCGATGATAAATAACCTGTCAAACCAAAGTTGATTAAAGCGAATGCATTAAAGCCTAAAGAGTAGCAGTAATCAGCATCGAAATTTGACGGGAATGCACATCTGCCTTCATAGCCGAAGAAGTGTGATTGTGCATTAAATTTGCCGATGTAATCACCCTGTGATTTTAATTCATCAAGTCGTGTAGAAATCATTTCAATCAACAATTTTTCGGTTTCAATTTTTGATACCTGAACATTGCCATGCGGATCGCGGTCAGCAAGTAATTGTCCTTTGATAAGTGCAGGAAGTGAGTTGTAAACTTTTGCATTTGCAGGCTCAAGTCTGTTTTCAACAATATCAAATTTGTCGCGGATTGTTGTTGCATTTACAAAATCAGGATCATTTTCAAGAGTAGCCATAATATCATTAAGATTTGAAATCATGGATTTCATCTCAGGGATAAATTCAATTAAACCTTCCGGAACTATTGCAATACCGAAGTTTTTACCCATATCGGCACGTTTAACGATAATATCACACATATAATTAATAATGCTTTCGAGTGACATTTTCTTTTCTTCAACTTCTTCTGAAATCAAAGTGATATTAGGCTGTGTTTGCAATGCAGCTTCTAGAGCAACGTGAGATGCACTTCTTCCCATAATTTTAATAAAGTGCCAGTATTTTTTAGCAGAATTTGCGTCACGTTGAATGTTTCCGATAAGTTCCGCATAAGTTTTTGTTGCAGTGTCAAATCCGAAAGAGATTTCAATCTGCTCATTTTTCAAGTCGCCGTCAATTGTTTTCGGACAGCCGATAACCTGAATACCTGCATTATTTTTAACAAACCATTCTGCAAGAAGTGCTGCGTTGGTGTTTGAATCGTCGCCGCCGATAATTACAACAGCAGAAATATTTAATTTTTTGCAGACTTGTAAAGATTTTTGGAATTGTTCTTCTGTTTCAAGTTTTGTTCTGCCGGAACCTATGATATCAAACCCGCCGGTATTTCTGTAAGCGTCAATAAATTTGTCGTCAAATTCAACGTATTTGCCGTCAATAATACCTGACGGACCGCCCAAGAAACCGTATAATTTGTTTTCAGGATTTGCCTGTTTCAAAGCATCATACAAACCTGCAATAACGTTATGTCCTCCGGGAGCCTGTCCGCCTGAAAGAATTACGCCGACATTTTTGGCTTCTGATGATTTTGATGAAGATGATGTTTTAAAAGTTACAACGGGTTTACCGTATGTATTTTTGAATAAATTTTGAATTTGTTCCTGATCTCTGACTGATTGAGTTGCGGAACCTTCAGCCATTTCAAGATTATTAATTCCGTTAGCAAGGCTAGACGGAAGTTTAGGCTGATACTTTAATCTTTCGATTTGTAATGGTGAAAGTTTTTCCATATTTCTCTTCCTTTTCTTAAGTAATACTATTTACAATTAATATTCTACAATAAAAATATATTGTGTTAAAATAAAAATATGATAGAAAGATATTCACGAAAAGAAATGGCAAAAATTTGGACTTTGGAATCCAAATTTCAATATTACCTTAATGTAGAAGTTGCGGTTGCCGAGGCGTATGCCGAATTAGGAACTTTCCCGAAAGACGATGTTGAAGAATTAAAACGCAGAGCCAAATTTGATGTTCAAAGAATTGACGAAATTGAGGCGGAAGTAAAGCACGATGTAATAGCATTTTTGACCTGCGTTAACGAAAGTTTAGGCGATTTGGCAAAATATATGCATGTCGGAATGACAAGTTCCGATGTTATTGATACTGCTTTTGCGCTTCAAATTCAGGACAGCGGGCAAATTATTATCAAAGATTTGGATGAAACAATTCTATCGTTAAAAGATTTAGCAAATAAACACAGAAATACCGTTTGTATAGGGCGCTCGCACGGAGTTCATGCGGAAGTTATGACATTCGGTGTTAAAATTTGCAGCTGGATTGATATTTTGGAACGCCGTAGAGCAGATTTTATTCATGCGCTTGATGAAATCAGAGTCGGACAAATATCAGGTCCTGTAGGAACTTACAGCAATATACCGCCCGAAGTTGAAGAAATTACCTGTAAAAACCTCGGGCTTAAACCCGCAAGAATTTCTACACAGATTATTGCAAGAGATTATCATGCATACTTTATGCAGTCACTGGCGCTAATTGCAAGCGTTATAGAACAGTTTGCAACGGAAATCAGGCATCTTCAAAGGACAGAAGTTCTTGAAGTTGAAGAAGGTTTCGGCAAAAACCAAAAAGGTTCCTCTGCAATGCCTCATAAGAAAAATCCTGTTTTATCAGAGAATTTATGCGGGCTTGCGCGTGTAGTCAGAGCAAATTCAATTGTTGCGCTTGAAAATATTCCGCTGTGGCATGAGCGCGATATTTCTCACAGTTCCGCAGAACGTATAATTTTTCCTGACAGCTTGACTCTGGTTGATTTTATGCTGAACAGGTTTAAAGGAATTGTCGAAAATCTCGTCGTTCATGAAAAAAATATGTTGAAAAATACGGAAAAATTCGGTGGAATAATTTTCTCTCAAAAAGTTCTTTTGAAGCTCGTTGAAAAAGGAATAACCAGAGAGGAAGCATATAGGCTTGTACAGCGTAATGCCATTGACGCTTTTGAAAACGACGGAGATTTCCGTGTTAATCTTTTGAATGATAAAGATATAACAAAATTGCTTACTCCTTTGGAAATTGATGAAATTTTTAACAAAGAAGAATTTTTGAAAAATATTAATGTGATTTATAAAAGGATACTTGATTTATAAGCCGCAATACTGTAAAATATAAATTATACGAGGAATTTATTAATGGCTAAAATCAAAATTACTGTATGTATGGGAAGTTCCTGTTTTGCACGCGGCAATCAGCAAAATTTAGCGTTTATTGAAGCGTTTATGAAGGCTCATGACCTGGAAGCTGACATAGATCTTGCAGGTGCACGCTGCGAAAATAAATGTGCAATGGGACCGAATATTTCAATCAACGGGGTTGAATATCATGGAGTTGATGAAAAAAAACTTGAAGAAATTTTGACAAAACTTATTTAACAATAAATTTCTTAAAGCATCTTTATAATGGAGAAAAATAATGAATAAACAGTATCCTGTATATACGCTTGTCAATGAATGCCACGATTGCTATAAATGCATACGGGAATGTCCTGTAAAAGCAATTAAGATTGAAGACGGTCATGCTTCAGTTATTCCCGAAAAATGTATTGCCTGCGGAAACTGTGTTAAGGCATGTCCTTCCAATGCAAAACGTGTCAGAAATGATATTGACAAGGCAAAAAATTTAATTCTTGCGCAAAAAGATGTTTATGTGTCGCTTGCACCATCATGGCGTGCCTCTTTTGAAAATTCGGCAGAAAAAATGATTGCGGTTTTAAAACGACTCGGGTTTAAAGACGTATCTGAAACTGCACTCGGTGCTCAGGAAGTTTCTATTAAAACAGCACAGATGCTGAACAGCACGGAGCACGGTCTTTTTATTTCAAGTGCCTGCCCTGTTATTGTTGATTACATAAGGCTTTATATGCCTGAATTTACTAAATATATTACACCTATCGGCTCGCCTTTAATGACACATTCAAAGCTATTAAAACAAACTTACGGAGATGACATTTCAATAGTATTTATCGGACCTTGTATCGGGAAGAAAAATGAGGTTACATATTCGGGTCTGTTTGATGTCGCGCTCACTTTTGAAGAACTTAGAATGTGGATTAATGATGAAATTATTGATATTTCTAAAATTGCTAAAGACAAAAGATACCAGTTTGTACCGGAATCGGCTTATGAAGGAACACTTTATCCGATAGACGGCGGTATGAATAAAACGATTAAAAAAACGGGTGTAAATGATAATGTTCAGCTTTTGGAAGTTTGCGGACTCAATGCCTTGAAACGTGCTTTGAAAAATCTTGATGTTGAAAAATTAGATAAAACAATTTTTATAGAAGCTCTGGCTTGCGAAGGCGGATGTGTGAACGGACCTTGCATATCATCAGAAAAAGCCGGAATTGTTATGGTATCGGATATTTTGACAAAAGAAAAGAAACGCGACCAAATTCCTGCTGAGCCTAAAGTTGTTGTAAATTATGATATTCAGCCCAAAAAAGTTGTGCATTCAGACTATCCGCTTGAAGATATTCTGGCAACACTTAAAAAAATCGGCAAACACACTGTTGATGATGAACTAAACTGCGGCGGGTGCGGTTATGCTACCTGTCGTGATCTTGCAAAGGCATTACTTGACGGTGACGCAGAGCCTTCAATGTGTGTTTCTTATATGAGAAAAATTGCAATGAGAAAAGCTGCTGCAATGATAAGATGTATGCCGGCAGCTGTTGTTATGGTTGATAATAATATGAATATTATGGAAGCCAATGATAGCTTTATGAAAATGTTTACCGGCGACATGTATGATGTATTTAAAAGCCGTCCGGACGGACTTAAAGGTGCGGCGATAGACAGAATTGTTGATTTTGCGGACATTTTCAGAACAATTTTGAAAACAGGAAAAGATCTCCACAAAGAACGCTATCATGTTAAAAACCGTCTTTATGATATTTCTGCCTTTACAATTGAAGAAAATGAAATTGTGGGAGCGGTAATCACTGATGTAACATCTGCGGAAACCAACAGAGAAAAAATCTCTCAAAAAGCACATGAAGTTATTTCGAAAAATATTTCTATTGTACAGGAAATTGCCTGCCTGCTTGGCGAGCACATGGTAGAAACAGAAACACTTCTTAGCTCTATTGCAGAAGACTACGACGAAAGGAGTGAAGAGTGAAGAGTGAAATGTGAAGAGAAAATTTGTTGTTCACTCTTCACGCTTCACCCTTCACTTTTATAAAATGTTCATAGACATTGATTGCAGCCAAATGAAAAAATATAACCAAAACGCCTTCGGGGATTACTTTATCTCAAAAAGATACCCCGATGAAGCGAAACTGATTGCTGTTTTATCAGACGGTTTGGGCAGCGGGATTAAAGCAAATATTTTATCCTGCATGACTGCAACAATGCTTTTAAAATTTATAGAAGGCGACCAAATTCCTATAAGCAAAGCTGCAGAAATCATAATGAACTCGCTTCCCGTATGTCAGGTAAGAAAAATAAGTTACTCGACATTTTCGGCAATAGAAGTTGATGATGAAGGTAATGCAAAGATAGTTGAAGAAGGAAATCCGCAATTTATATGGATAAGAAATAACGAAGTTATGGAGCCTGAATCTAAATCTATACCTTCTAAGACATTTAAAAACAGATGTTTAAAAGTTTACAAAATTAAATTAAAGCTGGGTGACAGATTGATATTTTGTTCTGACGGTGTCACACAATCAGGTTTAGGCGGCGGAAGATTAAAACTCGGATTGCGAAGAGAAGGACTGATTGTACTTTTACAGGATAAATTAAAAGAACATCCGGATATTTCAAGTACAGAATTATCGCAATATATTGTTAATCAGGCTCGCAATATTGAAACTGACAGACTCCCTAAAGATGATGTTTCCGCATGTGTTCTTTATTTTAGAGAACCGAGAGAAGCACTTATTTTTACCGGACCACCATTTCATCAGGAAAAAGATAAAGAATATGCCCTGATGTTTAATAATTTCAAAGGCAAAAAAGCAATAGCTGGCGGTACAACTGCAAATCTGATTTCTCGTGAACTTAACAAACCTATCACAATGGATACTACAATCAGTATAGGTAAACTTCCTGCATGTTCTTATATGGACGGCGTTGATCTTGTAACTGAAGGGATTTTGACATTGACCAAAACATTGGAGTATCTTGAAGCAAATACTCCTGATATTGACAACGCGGCAGGGAAACTGGTAAAATTTTTATTAGACAGCGACTGTATATATTTTATGGTCGGTGCAAAATTAAATCAGGCGCATTACGATCCTGCATTACCGATAGAAATCGAAATCAGGAAAAATATAATCAAAAAAATGGCAAAAGTGCTTGAAGAAAAATATTTCAAAAAAGTTAATATTCAATATATGTAAAAAGATTGAAAAAATAAATTCACAATTATAAAATTATAATAAAAAGTATAATGAAGGTTAATTAGGAAGGATACAAAAATGGACAAAAAAATTAGTGTTAAAGTATGTTTAGGAACAACATGCTTTGTGATGGGGTCATCAAATTTGCAGGAATTAATTGAAATGGTTCCTAAAAAATACGGCGACAGAGTAGAAGTTTCAGGTGTCCCATGTTTAGGTTTGTGCTCAATTGATTGGGAATTTTCAAAAGCTCCTTACGTAAAAGTTGACGATGACGTAATCAAAGAAGCAACAGTTGAAAAAGTTCTCAAAGCAATTGATGAAAAATTAAAATAAATAATAAATGTACTATATGGTTATCCTGAACGCCGGATTGAGCTCCGTATTTCAGGAGCCGGTAAAAATGACTAAATTAATATTTAGTCATTTTTTTTGAAAAATTTTATGTTCATGCCATAATATATTTATATAGAATAGTAAAGAGGTAAAAGATATATGGCAATGAATACCAGTACTCCAAAAGAAACATCTCATTTGAAAAGAGAGATATTAGTAAGACTTATTAAAGCATATTTGAGCGATAATTTTGAAGAAAATACAAGGCTTATACCTTATGCTATGCGTCCTAAAAACAGTGATGTCCCGAATTACAGATGTTGTATTTTTAAAGAACGTGCAATATTACGCGACAGAGCAATTGCCGGTCTTGGATTTTCTATTGAAGATACTGATGACAGTGTTTTATTGTCAGAACTGGCAAACAAAGCCGAAAAAAGAGAAGTTCCTGACGAACATCCTCTGACTGTTCTTACAACTGCCTGCAAAGGCTGCGTACCGTCAAGAATTTACGTAACGGATTTATGCCAGGGCTGTGTTGCAAGACCTTGCGTTAATACCTGCAAATTCGGCGCTATTTCTATTCAGAACGGTAAATCAGTTATTGATCCCGAAAAATGTAAAAACTGCGGAATGTGCGTTCAGGTCTGCCCTTATCAGGCTATACAAAAAATTATTGTTCCGTGCGAAAGCGCATGTCCTGTCGGTGCAATTGCAAAAGATGAAAACGGGCATGCAAAAATAGATTTTGACAAATGTATTTCCTGCGGTAAATGTGCATCAGCCTGCCCTTTCGGTGCAGTACACGAAAAAAGCCAAATAATAGATGTATTAAAGAATATAAAAGCAGGCAAAAAAACAATTGCAATGGTTGCTCCTGCGATGTTCGGTCAGCTTCCGTGCAAACCGCAGCAGCTTAAAGAAGCTATCTTAAAACTTGGCTTTGCAGATGTGTATGAAGTTGCTCAAGGGGCAGATGTCACAACTAAAACCGAAGCAGCGGAATTTGAAGAAAGACTTATGAAAGGTGCGGAATTTATGACAACTTCCTGCTGCGCAGGATACAACGAACTTGTTGATAAGCATATTCCTGAGATGAAACCTTTCCGTTCCGATACAAAAACACCTATGTATTACACGGCAGAAATTGTAAAACGTGAAAATCCCGATGCTGTAACGGTATTTTTCAGCCCTTGTGTTGCTAAAAAACGTGAAGCTTTACAAAACCCGAATGTAGACTATGTCTTAAATTACGAAGAAATCGGTGCATGGATGATTGCTCTGGGGGTTCAGGTTGCGGAATGCGATGAAAGTGAATTTAAAACACAGGCTTCAGCTGAAGGCAGAAATTACTGTGTAACAGGCGGTGTTGCAAAAGCTGTTCAAACTTTGCTGCCGGAAGAAATTCCCGCACATCCAGTAATCATTGACGGACTAACAAAACAAACCGTCAGGGATTTGAAAAAATATGCGAAAAACGGAATGTGCGAACTCGGTAACCTTATTGAAGTTATGGCGTGCACAGGCGGATGCTTAGGCGGTAATTCAACAGTTAACGCATTCAAGCCGGCATTAAAACAGGTTACAAATTACGTTAACGAAAGCAAATCAATAAAAGAACAGATTGATTAATTAACTAAAAAAGCGGGAAATATAATCCCGCTTTTTATACTATAATGAACTTATGGAAAATAAGAAGAGAAAAATCAGCATAATAGGTTCAACAGGCTCAATCGGACGTCAGGCACTGGAGGTTATTGAAAAGCTACAAGATAAATTTGAAATTATCGCTCTTGCCGGCGGTAACAACGTTGAACTTTTAAAAAAACAGGCTGAAAAATATCAGCCGGAATTTGTGTCTTGTAACAGTCATCCTGAACTTGTTTCAGG
>CALUPR010000050.1 GCA_944322705.1 Candidatus Gastranaerophilales bacterium | reverse complement strand
AAAAAAAAAAATAAAAAAAAGTAATGCAAAATTATGCAATACTTCATACTAAAAGTTTATTTGTTTCCTTTCCCTTTTTCCTATTGATTTTCCGACGACAAACACTAGTTTGTCGCTTTTTTTTTAGTTTTCTGCTTTATAAAGTCTGGCAAAGAAACAGGCAACATGCTGTATAGAATCAACTCTTACCCATTGTCGCGTTGCTTTAAACCTTATTGAATTTAAAGAACGAGACTGATTTTTATGAGAATAAATATATTCTTCACAATTAAAAAGAGAAAATTGAGATTTAGCTGCTTTTTTACAACCTTCTAAAAATTTTTTCCTTAGTTGCTCTTGTCCTAAAAAATTTGCGAGATAATATGCAGCAACAAGTCCTTCAGAACGAGCTCCATCAGGGAAATAATGGTCACCATAGACGTAATAATAGCCGCCTTCATAATCTATATACGGCGAATCATCACGCTGGTACATTTTTTCAAGCATAGTGTTTGCATCAGTAAAAACAAAATTTATATAATTATCTTTTCTGAAATTTTTATCCTTTGCCCATTCTTCTATAGCCTGCATAAGCCACGCATCAGATGGCAAAGCTGTAAATAAATCACCATAAACTTTAGGTCTTTCATCCACAATCCAGTCAAGAGCTTTTTTAGATATTTTTCTTGTTTCTTTTACAAGTTTTTCATCATCATAAAAATTGTTTGCAAAAAGTGCAAGTCCTAAGAGAGCTTCTCCCGGATAATAAAAAGAAAAAGTAGCTTTTCTTTCTTCATCTGTCATATTTATAAGAGGCTGTCCGTCCTGAAAAGCAGGATGAATATAATACCCTAGAATTTCACCGTTTTTATAAACTCTGCTGAGAATATGTCTTACGTAACCTTTTATGTATTCATCATATGATTTGTCACCGGTGAAATTTCTGTACTGCATTAATGCAACAAGGAAAACACCGGAACCGCCCAGTTTTGCTTTTTTGTTATAATAGGCATAATTAGCTTTTCCCCACTTTGTTTCGTGTTCTTTGGTTATAGAAACACTCCAATCTATTGCCTTTTTCGCAGCTTTAATATACTTTTCATCAGATGTAAGCTGGTAAGCTCTTATTAAAGCAATTATTCCGCCGCAGTGCCTTAAATCATTATAGTAAAGATTATCCTCTTTCCTTGTCGGATGTTCATGATCTTTTCTCGAGTCGTCAGTACAATCGTAATAATATAAAAATCTTCCGTCGTCATACATGTTATCCAACAGCCACTCAGATGATTTTATAACCTGATTGTAAAGAGTTTCATAGCTGAAATCATTATATAAAATATTTCCGCGGTAAAGAGGGATACAGACATCTTTATATGTTATAAAAGCTCTTGAACGAAACAGAAAATATTCATAAGTTTTTGAAGCAGCTAAAATTTTTAACCGTTCAGAAATACTGTTTGTCATTTTGCCTATCGGCGTTTTTTTTACAACAGTATTCAAAACGGATCTCAAAGCCAGATGGTTTAATGATACGGCGTCAGTTGGCATATAATAATAAGAAATACCGTCATTTCTGAGTTCAAGACCGTTGATACCTATTTCAAACCTGCCGTTGTCAAAACGCTCAGTATTAAGCTCTGAAGGCTTGATTTTCTTACGATCTATAACATACTCAATCATTATGCGGCACATATTTTCATCAGCAACAGCAAAGTTTTGGAAACTTTTATTTTTACGTAACATTTCAATATTACGATTCAATGTGTCTTCCATATTTGATTTTCTGCTGCCGTAGCGAATAAATTTTTTGCCTGCTTGAAAAAGAGTAATATAAGTTAATGTTTCATCTGATTTAAAATCAACAATACCCGTCAAATCAAAATCATTTATTTTTATTAAACTTCCATCTGCCAAGGAACTGCGAATTCTTTTCAACAATTCATTAACAACGGAAAAATCCTGTTTATAAAACTCTCTTTCTTTATCATTAAATTCCTTAAAATCAAGCATAAATTTATAATAACATTAATCACGCCATATAGCAATGATAATTTTTAAGATACTGGCTTTGCATCTATGCATCGCTGCATCTTCGCATCTAACATAAAACGTAAAGATTTATTTAATCTTTTGACATGAAAAAAAAGTTGTTGTTCAATAGAATATAAGACTTGGTAGGAATTTATGTACATAAAACAACTTGAGATAGATAATTTTAAATCATTTGCCAATAAATCAGAAATCCCGTTACTTAAAGGGTTTACGACTGTTTCAGGGCCTAACGGTTCAGGCAAAAGCAATATTATAGACAGCGTACTTTTTGCACTCGGGCTTGCAAATGCAAGTGAGCTGCGTGCTGAAAATTTATCACATTTTATTTCTACCTACACAAAAAGGAATGAAGCTTTCGTTAAAGTAACTTTCGGCGATACAGAAAACGGTGAAGATTTAAGCATAGGCAGAAAAATAAGAAAGACCTCGCAGGGTTATGCCAGCACTTATTATATAAATGACAGTGTTACAACTCTTACCAACGTCCATGCAATTTTAGAAAAATATAATGTTACCCCTAACAGCTATAACGTAATGATGCAGGGCGACGTTATGGGAATTACCAACTGCTCTCCGAAGAATCGCCGTAAAATCATTGATGAAATCGCGGGTATTGCCGACTTTGACAGACGTATAGAACAGGCAACCGGAGAACTTGAAACTGTTGAACAGCGTGTTGAACGCTCAACTGTTATACTCAATGAAGTAGACAACCGCCTTGAGCAATTAAAAGAAGAACGCGAAGTTGCACTCAAATACCAGAAATTAAGAGAAGAAAAACAGTCGCTTGAAAGCCAGGTTAATAAAGTAAGATTTTTTGATTTGAAACGTAATCTTGAACAGGCACACGAAAATATCTTAGAATTTACCAAAAAGAAAAAAGAAGAAGAATTAAAAAATAAAGACCTTGATGAAAGATTAAACCTGATTAAACAAAAATATCAGGAAGTTTCAGAGCTTGTAAAAGAAAAAGGCGAAGCGCAGCAGATTGAGTTAAAAAAGCAGGAAGAAGCTTTAAAAGGAGAAATTGACAGAAAAAATAACGCATCAAATTATGCTGACAAACAAATTCATGACGGTCTTCGCTCAATTGAAAACGCCAGAAACGGTATTGAAGGATTTAAAAAGAAAATAGAAGATTTTAAATTAAAAATTCAGCTTAAAGATGATGAAATTGAAGGGATAAAAAAGAATATCACAACAAGAGAAGCTGAATTGAAAAAGATTTTAGAGGATATGACAGGTCTTAATGCAACAGCTGACCAACATATTGAAAAAAGAAATAATTTAAGGAAACAGCTTGAAGATTTAAAAGATGAGGAAACAAAATTAATTCAGACGAAACTCCCGCTTGAAAGCGAATTAAAAAATCTTCAGCGCGATCTTGATGACGCGAAAGCAAAACTGGATGAATTAAACGAAATGAAATCAAACTTTGCTTCAAATCAAGATTTGAAAAAAACTCTTGTAGAACAACTTCAACAGGAAATGGCTGATTTTAAAATTATTCAGCAAAATGCCATGCACGATCTGGATTTAACAAAAAATGAAATAAATGATTTAAATTATAATATCCAGATGGCATACAGAAAAATCTCCGCAATGGAAGCTAAAAAACAGGCTGCAGAAGATGCCAACTTCGGACGTGCAATAGATACAGTAATGAATGCAAAACTTAGAGGTGTTCACGCCCCGCTTGTTAAACTCGGGACTGTTGATAAAGAGTATTCTATTGCAATGGAAGTTGCATTCGGCGGCAGAATGGCGCATATTGTCGTTGATGATGAACACGTTGCCTCAGTAGCTATTGAACTTTTAAAATCATCAAATGCGGGCAGAGCAACATTTATTCCGCTTAATAAAATTAAAAAGGCTCCTTCAAAATTACAATTACCGAAAGACAAAGGTGTAATTGATTTCGCAATTAATCTGGTTGATTTTGATAATGAATATATTGATGCTTTCTACTACGCTGTAGGCGATACCATTGTTGTTGAAGATCTTGAATCCGCAAAAAAACTTATCGGCAAATACAGAATGGTAACATTGCAAGGAGAACTTCTTGAAAAATCAGGTTCAATGACCGGCGGGACAAGATTAAGAACAGGTTTAAGCTTTAGTCAGAATGATGATGAAGAACTAAACAAGTTCAAAGATCGCTTAAAAGAAATGGAGCAAAAACTCGGTTCTCTTGAAAACAAAAAAGCTTCGCTTGAAGAAAAACTTGAAGATGTAAGAGGCAAATATTCTGATGCTATGAGTGAGTTTTCCAAATCAAAAGTTGAACTTGACAATATGAATCAAAATTTTGCAAACAGCGAAAACATCCTTAAGGAAAAATCCGATTTTATAGCAAAAACAGAACCGCAAATCGCAGAATTAAACAAAAAACTTGATAAGCTTGAAGAAAAAAATGTAAAAATTTATGATGATATGACTCTGTGTCAGGAACAGATTGATGAAGTTGAAAAGCTGATAAATGACAAAGATTTAAAAGACTTGAAAGAAAAAACAGAAGGTGTTGAACATGAAATTAAACGTCTTCAATCAAATCTTATGAATGCTAATAATGACAAAAACGAACTTGACCGCCAGATTGCATTCCACAAAAACCTTATTGAAACTAAAGAAGAAGAAATAACAAATATTGAACACAACAACGTTAAGCTTGAAGAAGATAAAACTCGTTATAAAAATGACATTGAAGAATTAAACAAAAAAATGGAAGAGCTGCGTGAGCAAATTGAACAGATTGAAGAAAAATTAGGTAAACTTCTCAAAGAGCGCGACGATATCAATAATGAACTTATTGAACTTGAGAAACAAAAACATATAAGGATTGCGGATATTGAAAGAATTGCAGAACAGATAGAATCTTTCAAAGCACGCAGACGTGAACTTGAGCCACAGCTCGAAACAGCAAAAAAAGATCTTGAAGATGCGGGAGAAGATGTAAGCAAACTTGAACCTGTCGAAATTTCAATTGATGAAATAACTTCAAAAATAAAACGTCTTGAAAATCGCATGGCAGAACTCGGAGACGTTAATATGCGGGCTTTAGCAGCATATGAAGAAGTTCTTATACGCCAGAATGAACTTAAAGAGCAGATTGAAACACTTTCTAAAGAAAGAAAAGAAATTTTAGAGAGAATGCATGGCTATGAACAACTGAAAAAAGAAACGTTTATGAAAACATTCAATCACATAAATGAAAACTTTAAAGAAGTGTTCCATCAACTTTCTGAAGGTGAGGGAGAACTTAAACTTGAATGTCCTGAAGATCCGCTATCAGGAGGTTTAACAATAGAAGCACAACCTAGAGATAAAAAGCTGCAACGCTTGGAAAGCATGTCAGGCGGGGAAAAATCTCTCACAGCTCTTGCGTTTGTCTTTGCAATTCAGCGTTATATGCCATCTCCCTTCTATGCATTTGATGAAGTTGACGCAAGTTTGGATACAATGAATGTTGAGCGTATCGCCCAAATGGTGCAGAGCCAATCAAAAGATACGCAATTTATAGTAGTTAGTCACAGAAAACCTATGATAGAATCAGCTAATAGAACTTTAGGTGTAACTCAAAAAGAAAAAGGTATAACTAAAGTCACGGGTATTAAATTAAGGGACGAATAATAAAACAATATGAGTACAGAGGCAATATTAAATTATAATATGGATTTACCCGACCTGGGCTTAACAAAAGACGGCAAGCTCAAAAGTGAAGGCATAGGGATTCTGGTTGACATGGCAAAAGCCGGAAAAATTGATCCCTGGAACATTGATATTGTTGATGTTACTGATAAATATCTTGCTCACATGGTTCAAATGAAATCGCAAAACCTCAGGGTTACAGGCAGAACATTTTTGTTTGCGGCAATTCTTTTGAAACTAAAATCCAATGTGCTTGAGGGTATTGATATTATGTCGTTTGAACAGTCCGAACAGGACAATGTTGAATATGACGATGACGGTTTTATTGTCGATTACGGTGAAGATGATTATGTCCCTACAAATAATGTAATATCAATTGATGAAGTTCTTCAAAGACGTACAAGTGTAAGACTTAATCATAATCGTGTCGTAACTTTGAAAGACTTAATCAGACAGCTGCAATTTTACGAAAAATTAGAACAAAGACAATCTTTAAAAAGTGCACATGAACGCGCCAAAAGGCGTGTGCAATCCTATTCAAGATTGACACCTGATGATATTGTTAATCTTGCACATGAAGAATATATAGAATCCTGTGTTTTAACGTTAAAAGAAAACCTCGGGCAAATATTTGAAAAAAATGATAAAATTGAACTTAATGAACTCACTCTTTTAGGAATGGACAGGGTGAGCGCATATATAGCACTGTTGTTTCTTACGGCAGAAACAGATTATGACCTAAAACAGGATGAATTTTATTCAGATCTGTATGTAGTAAAAGGCGGAGAAAATAATGAACAACGAACAGTTGAAATCCAGAATTGAAGCTGTTTTGTTTATTACAGCCAGAGCGGTTTCCTTAGATGAAATTGCAACAATTCTCGGAGAAGATACGGAAACAATTGAAGAAGCGATTCTGGAACTTATCATGGACTACTCAACCCGAGAGGGAGCCTTAGAAATTGATGATGAAAATGGTTACATATTACAGGTAAAAGAAGATTATATGGATCTTGTTGAGCTTCTTTGTCCGGTAGATTTAAAGCCTGCAGTGTTAAGGACTCTTTCGGTTATTGCGCTTAAAGAACCCATTAGACAAACTGACTTAAAAGAATTGAGAGGTTCAAATGCCTATGAACACGTTCAGGAACTCGTTGAAAAGGGATTGGTATCAAAAACGCGTGATAAAAACGGCAGAAGTTTTAATCTTAAAACAACGCCTAAATTTGCGGAATATTTTAAACTGAAAGGCGATACGCGTTCACTTGCCAAAATTCTGGAAATTGATAAAGGCATAAGGGATAATGACATCGAAAAATAATAATCACAGATTTATTACAACGTTTATCTGCACATTCGCTATAGTATTCGGTTTATTTTTTAAACTTCTTCCCGCATATTTTTTCTGGCAGGGGCAAAACTTTCTTAAAAATAACGATTATGTTAAAGCTTTCAAAAATTTAAGGACTGCTTATAAAATAAACAGCCATAATAAAGATTACAGGTATTACTATGTTCAGGCACTCACAAAACTTTCTCCGACAGTAAAAGTACAAAAGTATATTTTTGAAATAGCTGAAAGCAAAGAAAATGACAGTGCAAGACAACTTGCGGAAATGGAAATTTCAAAATGGCAGGATAACATATCATCTAGCATAGGAGATAATTACATTGAGCAAGTTCCGCTTGATAACAGAATTATAAGATGGGATGAAAAAACATTCCCGCTAAAAATTGCAATAACAGATAACAGTAATATAGAATTACCACCATATTATAGAGTAGAAATTTTAGAAGCATTTGCACAATGGCAGACTGCCGCGGATTTCTTAAAATTTGAAGAAACTCAAAATATAAAAGATGCAGATATTATCGTAGATATAATTCCTTTACCTGACAATGTATGTGAAGGGCAAGTATGCAGATACGTTGTGGGCTTTACAACTCCTAAATATAAAGGTTCTCGACTAAAAAAAATGATAATTTCTTTGTATGATAAAGACCCTTACGGAAATTATTTTTCGGATAAAGAGTTATATAATACAATACTTCATGAGATCGGTCATGCATTAGGAATAATGGGGCACAGCTACAGCTCGGAAGATTTGATGTACATGACAACTGAAAACAACAATAATTTTTATTCTCCTTACAGAAGTTCTTTTCAATATCTTTCATCTAAAGATATAAATACTATAAAACTTCTGTATCAGCTTATACCGGATATAACAAATACGCCGCTAAAAGAATTTAATACAAAAGGGTTAATATATGCACCTGTTGTTTTAGGATCTTCTAATGATATCTCAACTAGAAAACTGGAAGAAGCAAAAAATTATATAAAAAATGCACCTGATATAGCTGGCGGCTATATTGACTTAGGCATAGCATATGCAGAATTAAATAAAACCGGAGAAGCTTTAAAAGCTATGCATAAAGCAGAAGAACTTGCCAAGTCCAACAACGAAAAATATATGGTATATTACAATCTTGCAGCACTATATATGAACAACGGGAAACTGGATAAAGCACTAACTTTTGCACAAAAAGCTCAAAATATATATAATTCTGAAGAAATAAAAGAATTAATAACAAATATAAATCATGCAAAATCTGCCAATAAAAAACCGTTCAAAGATAATAATTTTATGAAATAGTTAGCAAAAAAATTTTTGAGGAGTTTTACATAAATAAAAGAGGTTTCTTTTATGATTTCTGCAATAAATTGTTCACAACAAAATAATATTTCCTTTACAAGTGTAGTTCCTGTACGCGTTTTTATTGATGGGATGGAAACATTTAATCCCAAAAATTTAAAATACGCAACTCATAAGTTAACATCAGTCCTTGCAGGTCCTGCCAAAAATGATAATAAAAAACTTAAAATTATAAGGGAGTTTGCTAAATATGATCCTGATTACAATTTAGAATTAGGATATAACGGTTACCCGAAAAGAAAAAATAAGAAGAACGTTCAGCCTTCCGACTATTTTAGATGCATTTTTGACAAATACGGGACTTTTTTATTTACGGGAGCTCAGGCCGAAAAACTCCTAGAGGTTGGGAAATCTATAGGCAGTGAAAAAGTTTACTGCAAAACTCGGAAAATTCAAAACAGCTTTGACCTGCAGGCAGCGAAACAATACTATGGATTTATCATAGGAAATTTTATGCGTTCAATAAAACTCCGGGTAAAAGAAACCTTTGATCCAAAAACAAAAATAAGAAGCGGCAAACCTGTTGAACTGCACATAAATATGAGCAGCAATAAAAAATATGGACTGAAAACATTTAAAATGGGACTTAATAATATTGAATTCAAACAAACAGGTGCTTAACATAATCTTCACAAACGCTTTAAAAATAACCTTGTTTAATATATAGTTAACTGGTTTGGAAAAATAAGATATGGAGATATGTGAGATGTATAACGTAGCTATTATCGGAGCAGGACCTGCCGGAATTTTTGCAGCTCTTGAAATAACAAAACTTAAACCTGATTGGAAAATTGTTTTAATTGAAAAAGGGCAAAAAATTGAAAACAGAAAATGTCTGTTGCGTGAAGGCTACGAAAAATGTCCGTCATGCAAAAAATGCGGGCTTCTGTGCGGTTGGGGAGGCGCCGGAGCATTTTCTGACGGTAAATTGACACTGACACCTGATGTCGGCGGACATCTTGTCGATTATATGGACCGAAAACAGGTAGAAGATTTAATTGCTTATGCAGATCAATTATATCTTGATTTCGGTGCGACTGAAGAAGTTTTCGGTACTGATTTAAAAACTTTTAAAGAACTTGAAAGACAAGCAGTTCTTGCGGAATTAAAACTTGTCTATTCTCCTGTAAGACACCTTGGCACAGAAAGAAGCCTTGATGTTTTAAAAAATATGCAAGACTTTCTTGATAAACGTATTACAATTTTAAACAACGTAACTGCACAATCATTTATTGTCGAATGCGAACAGGTAAAAGGTATTATTCTTGATAACGGTGAGACAATCAGTGCAGAATATACAATCATTGCGCCGGGCAGAGAAGGCGCTGACTGGCTGACACAAGAATTTGCCAAACACAAAATCGGGATGGTAAATAATGCTGTTGATATAGGTGTCAGAGTAGAACTGCCAGCTCCTGTATTTGAACCGCTTACAGACAAACTTTACGAGTCAAAATTAATTTACAATTCACCAACATTTGGAGATGAAGTAAGAACATTCTGCATGAATCCTAATGGTGAAGTTGTTCAGGAAAATTACAACGGCATTTCAACAGTAAACGGGCACAGTTATGCTGAAAAAACAACAAACAATACAAATTTTGCCTTACTCGTCAGTGAAAAATTTACCGAACCGTTTAAAGAACCAATACAATACGGGCAGCATATTGCAAGACTCGCAAATATGCTTGGCGGAGGAATTCTGGTACAACGTTTCGGGGATTTGCTTGACGGACGCAGATCAACACCGGAAAGAATAAAATCCAGCACAATAAGACCTACTTTAACGTGTGCAACCCCCGGAGATTTAAGTCTGGTAATTCCTTACAGACAAATGACAAGTATCATAGAAATGCTTCAGGCGCTTGATAAAGTTTGTCCGGGAACAGCTTCAAGGTATACACTTCTTTACGGTATTGAAGTTAAATTCTACTCTGCAAGAGTTAAATTAACAAATGAACTTGAAACAGAAGGAGTTAAAAACTTGTTCGCAATAGGTGACGGTGCAGGAGTTACAAGAGGATTGATACAAGCATCAGCATCCGGTGTACATGTTGCAAGAACAATCTGTAACCGCGGATAATTATGGATCATAAAACAAACGTTATGAGAGAGCTGGACAGGCTTAAAATTCCTTATAAACATTATTGCTACACTGATACTGATGCAATAAGCGGAATTGATGTTGCAAATGTGTTAAATCAAAATCCTGATCAGGTTTTTAAAACTCTTGTAACAGCCGGTAAATCCAAAAAGAATTACGTTTTTATGGTTCCAGTTGCAAAAGAACTCGATCTAAAAAAAGCAGCCAAAAGTGTAGGCGAGAAAGCAGTTGAAATGGTTAAATCCAAAGAACTTTTAGGATTAACAGGCTATATCCATGGCGGCTGTTCTCCGATCGGTATGAAAAAATTTTTTACAACAGTAATTGATAAAAGTGCTGAAAAATTTGATACAATAATTTTCAGCGCCGGTAAAATCGGTTATCAGGTGGAAATTAATCTTAACGACATGTCAAAAGCCATAAAATATAATATTTTTGATATTATAAAAGATCATTAATCAGTCATCTTGATGTATTCTTTATCAAAATTATCAACTTCTTTTATCGGAATTCTTATTTTTGAATTTAAGATTGTTATTACCCAATGTAGATGATTTTCAAAAGAACATTTTTTTATAGAAAACACCTTCTGCAACCTGTTTGCATAAATTACCGGCTGCGTATACAGCCCATATAGTCCTAAATTCCATATATTAACATATTTTTGTTTTTCAAAACCGTTGGACAACAACCAGCATCCGACGATACCTGCCGTTCTTCCGCCTATTATATAAGGGCATTTTGATAAGATATATATACTCAAAAGATATTCTTTAGCAAGATTGTAATTATGATTTTCCCTGGGAATATTGATGTCAGCCAACCATTTATTTCCAGTATCAGAAAACCTGTATTGATACGGGTTTTCAATAATCATATCCCCAAACTCTTTTCTAAAAAGGTTGTAAATTTTTAAATCCTCTGTTGCCAACCATATTCGTTTATAATTAAAGCGTGAAAT
>CALUPR010000049.1 GCA_944322705.1 Candidatus Gastranaerophilales bacterium | reverse complement strand
CAAATTTTTATATTAAAATAATATTGGAAAAGAAAGGAGAGTTTATTATGTGGGAAAAGGATATTAACATTAACGAAATTAAAGAAATTCGAACAAGAACAACGGTTTATTTCGGTGTCGGCGCTATTAAAAAAATTGATGATATCGCACGTGTTTTGAAAGACAAAGGCATTGATAAAGTTATTGTAATGTCAGGCAGAAATGCTTACAAAGCAACAGGGGCATGGGATTATGTTGAAAAAGCCCTGAAAGATAATGGCATTGGCTATGTAAATTATGCTGAAGTAACTCCGAACCCGAATACGCACCATGTTAATGATGCTGCAAAACTTGCAAAAGATTTTGGCGCAAAAGCGGTTATTGCTATCGGCGGAGGCTCTCCGACAGATGCAGGCAAATCAGTTGCTATTCTTCTGGAATACCCTGAAAAAACTGCTGAAGAATTGTATGATTTTGAATTTACTCCTGAAAAGGCTGCACCGATTGTGTCTATCAATTTGACACACGGCACAGGTACGGAAACAAACAGATTTGCGGTTGTTACAAATCTTGAAAAGAACTTCAAACCTGCAATTGCTTATGACTGTATTTATCCGATGTTTGCAATTGATGATCCGCAGCTGATGACAAAATTGTCCCCAAAACAGACAAGATATGTATCAATTGATGCGGTTAACCACGTTGTAGAAGCTGCAACATCTGCTGTTGCATCCCCTTATTCAATCTCGCTTGCAAAACAGGTAATTGAACTTGTTGCTAAATATCTTCCAAAAGCTATCTCAAATCCTGAGGATTTGGAAGCCCGTTATTACCTTGCTTATGCAGCAATGATGGGCGGTGTAAGCTTTGATAACGGTTTGCTGCACTATACACATGCTCTTGAACACCCGTTAAGTGCTGTTAAACCGGAATTGGCACACGGTTTGGGATTGGCAATTTTGTTGCCTGCTGTAATCAAAACTATTTACAAAGACAGACCGCATGTTCTGGCTGAAATTCTTGCACCGATTGCTCCGGGACTTAAACCTGAGGCGTCAGATGCTGACAGGGCTGCAAAACTCGTTCAGGATTGGTTATTCTCTGTAGATGTCAAAGAAAAGCTTGAAGATGAAGGTTTTACAGACGCTGATGTTGAAAAATTGACAGATCTTGTTTATACAACTCCGTCACTCGGCGGTTTGATAGACATTGCTCCGTCAGGAAACGGCAGAGATGTTGTCGAAACAATTTACAGAAATTCAGTCAGACCTCTATAGGATATTTTACTTGAATAATAAAAAGCCTCTGATTATTTCAGGGGCTTTATTATTTTTTAGATTTAACCGTAAAAAAAGTGTATGCTCCTGCTCCTGCTGCTATCACGCCGTTTGCGATAAAAGATGTTGCAAGCGGTTTGGTTTTCAAAAATTTCCCTGCAAAACTGACAACCCGATCGAGTACTACACCGAATCCGAACCATGCGGCAGTTGTTTTTAAGCCGGCATTTACGGGATTGACTTTTACTGCAGGTTTTACTTTCAGACCTTCCATAGAATTGTGGTCTTTTTTTGTATTGTAATTATTCGGGGTGTTTGCTTTAAATGTTATCGGGGATATCATTTTTTTCTTTCTAAAAAAATTTCTGCATTTTTGATTATACTACAAGAAAAAATTTTGGTTTATAATAATTTTTATGAAAAAAGTAGAACTTTTAGCACCGGCAAAAGATAAAAAGACAGCAATTGCTGCGATAAATTCAGGATGCGACGCCCTTTATATCGGGGCATCCAACTTTGGCGCGCGCAAAAAAGTGCCGAATTCTCTTGAAGATATAAAAGAAATTGTTGATTATGCGCACAAGTTTTATGTAAAAGTCCATGTTACGATAAATACTATTTTAACGGATGATGAACTTGTTGAGGCGCAAGAATTAATCCAAAAACTTTACGATATCGGAGTTGATGCAATAATTGTTCAGGATACGGGTATTTTTAAGTTTGCAATAGACGGCAAACTCCCTCCGATAGTCCTTCATGCAAGTACACAGTGTGATAACAGGACACTGGAAAAAGTGAAATTCTTTGAGCAAATGGGAATTTCTCGTGTAATTCTTGCAAGAGAATTGTCTGTTGAACAAATTAAAAACATTTGTAGTCCTCTCTCGGGAGAGGATGTCCAAAGTACAGGAAAGGATTCTATTGAGATTGAAACATTTATCCACGGAGCTTTGTGTGTTTGTTACAGCGGGCAGTGTTATATGAGTTATTATATTGGCGGTCGTTCGGCAAATAGAGGAGAATGCGCGCAGGCTTGCCGTAAAAAATACACGCTTGTTGACGATAAAGGAAATATAATAGCTAAAGATAAATACCTTTTAAGCATGAAAGATTTTAATGCGTCAGATCATTTAAAAGAGTTAATTGATGCAGGGGTTAAATCGTTTAAAATAGAAGGACGGCTCAAAGATGAAAACTACGTTAAAAATGTTGTTGCATATTATAGATGTGAAATTGATAAATTTGCACAAAAAACATCTTCAGGCAAAATCTTTTTGGATTTTAAACCGGATGTAAAAAAGAGTTTTAACAGAGGTTTTACTGACTACTTTTTAGACGGTCGTAAAAGATGTTTTAATTTTGACACTCCGAAATCTATCGGTGAAAAGTTAGGGAAAATTACGAAAGTCGGCAAAGACTATTTTAAAATCGGAGGGCAGGAAGGCAAGAAGGCAGGAGGTCAAGCTTGTATCAGGATAAATTCTCAAGACGGATTGTATTTCAGCGGACAGGGCTGCCTTGTGAATAAAGTTGAGGGCAATAAAATTTACCCTAATAAAATGGATGGTATTGCTGTCGGGGTTGAAGTTTACAGGAATTTTGACAGTAAATTTGAAAAACAGCTTGAAAATTCTAAAACAAAGCGCAGAATTGGAGTGAAATTTGTTTGTAAAAACGGAGTTTTGAAAGCTCAAGATGAGGACGGAAATTTTGTTACTTCTGTTTTACCGCAGGGAGAGAAACCTAAAAATCCCGAAAAAATGAAAGAAACTTTTGTAAATCAACTTAAAAAAACAGGCGAAAGTGATTTTTATGTTGAAGATATTGTTGTAAACGGAGAATTAGCATTTATTCCTCTTTCAAAAGTTAATGAACTCCGCCGTAGTATCCTTGATTTGTTGATGGTTGAACGTTTAAAAAATTATCCGCGCGAGTTTCAAAAACCGATTAAGTATGCTGAATATCCCGTAAAAAAACTTGATTACAGAGCGAATATCCATAACGAAGAAGCAAAAAGTTTTTATGAAAACTGCGGGTGTGAAGTTTGTGAAATGGCTGCGGAAAGCGGAGCTTTGCCAAAGGAATTGATGCGGACAAAACACTGTTTGAAATTTGCGTTCAATATGTGCAAATCTCCTCAAAAACTTTATCTTATTGATGAAAAAGGGCAAAAATATCCCTTGCAATTTGATTGTAAAAATTGTGAAATGGTAATTTTAAATTCTTGCAATTAATCTCCTGATTTTTGTTTATCACTGCCATCCTGAACTCGTTTCAGGATCTATTAGAGATGCTGCACTTCGTAAGGACAGGCTCACTCAAAATTTTTAAGATCCTGAAATAAATTCAGGATGACAAAAATTTTGGTTTGTTTTGTCAAACAAGTTCAGCATGACAATAATCAAGAGTCTAATTCTTTGCAGGATTTTTTGTTTTAGCAAGCCAGTTAATACAGATATTCATAAATTTTTCAGGCTCATTAAGGTACAAATCTTCTGCATGAATCCCGTCAAACAGTTCAAATCGTTTTTCACAAACCGCTTCTTTATAAAGTTTTTCCGTATGCCAGGGATGGACTGTAGGATCTTTTTTCCCTGCAATAAAGAGTGTCGGCGCATTTACATATTTTATAATATCAATCGGTTTGATTTTTGAATGTATAATTAAAGAAAATAATGACGGACGCACTGAAAACCAGCGTTTGAGTTCGCACTTTTGTAAGGTCGGAAGCCAGGCTTCTTTTTTCCACATTTGATTTTCTATTTTCCCAAAATCAGCAGGTGTTGAAACCGCAATAATTTTATCAATGTCGTTATAAAGCGCGCTGTGAATTAAAACAAGCGCTCCGCCGAGTGAAAATCCTGCAAGATAAATTTTTTTATATTGTTTCTTTGCATAATCAGCGACAGCTTTTACATCAATAGGTTCTTTGCTTGTGAATGTGTAAAATCCTGAACTTTTGCCATGTCCTCTGCAGTCAAAAGATATTACGTCATAATATTTTGAAAATTCTTCAGACATGGATGTAAAAGTTTTACTGTCTTTTGTCATAAACCAGCCGTGAACAATTATAATAACTTCATTATGTCCTGTTTTGTAATGATTTAGCGCAAGTTTTATGCCGTCTGATGTCTTTAAAAAGATTTTATCCATACAAATATTATAATAGCATGTTTTGACTTTGCAGTAAAAAACCTTAAATAAAAAGTGTAGATATCATACGAAAGTATGACGCAGGATAGCGGGTTTTAGTATATAGTGAAAATACCAGAGGGTAGAATTTGTGTTAAACGGTATATTTCAACGACCTTATTTAAATAAAGACGGACGCAGTCTTGTTAAAAGGAAACAAGATGAAGAAAAAAATGCTGCTGCACAACGTGAACAACAAGCCGATCAAAATTCCAGAAGTAAAGGGCTTCAGTACACAGAGCAGAAGAAACCTTCTTACACTCCTGCATATCAACAGTTAAATAACGGCGAGCAGGTTGACTGGCGTCAGATGCGTTCACAAATTCAAAGTCAGGTGCAGCACAGAAACACTCAGCCGTTACAGCAGACCCAGTCTGTAACACAAAATACAACATCAAATCGCAGTACGGTCATTAATATTGCCCAGATTTTAAAAGATTTTAACAATACCGCAATTGCAATCGGAACTCCTGATGATCTGAAAGAGGAAGTAAACGGTTATCTTTCGCTTATAGAATCTCAGGTAAAAAAAGACAATCCCAATACAAAATTAATTAAATCAAATCTGAAAAATGCCTCAACAATTCTGGATGATTATATTTCAAAAACTCTGAATAAGGATTCTAAGGTTGTTGAAAACTGGGTTGATGCACTATTTTTACAGCAGATTGATTTTAAATACAATGAGAATGATATAAATCCGCAGTTTCTTGTAAAGTTTCCTGAAGGAAGCACAAACAAGCAGGAAAAAGCAGAAAATAAAACAACGGTTCAGGATACCGTAACAGAACCTGTACAACAGGAAATAGATACTGATTCAAAAGTTGTTTCTTTAATTCCGCAGGACAAAGAGTTAAAATCACTGTTTATTCAATCCAAAAAACTGGCATACGCAAACGAACCTGAAAAAGCAATTCAGACTTTCCAAAAAGCTATGACCCGTGCTGATGAAGTCGGTGACACAGAAACAAAATCTAAAATTTTCTATGAAGTCGGCAGAATTTATGATGACCACGATTTTTATGCTCAGGCTCTCAAAAGTTATAACAATTCTATCCAGACAACAAAAGACAACAATGTAAAAACAAAAGCACACTACTCAATGGCACAGATATACGATGACGTGAATCAGATTAAACCTGCACTTGATCATTATTTTAATTCTGTGTCATACGCAGGAGAAGCAGAAAACCTTGCAGCACAATCAACATCTTTAACAAAAATGGGCAATATTTTTACTGATATGTATGATGATGAGGCGTTAGATTACTATTCTGTTGCGGATGATTTGATTTCTCAGACGGATAATTCAAAGGTAAAAGGTTTTGTGTCATCAAGTTACGGCAATGCTTACGAAAAATTTGGCGAACCTCAGAAGGCTTTAAAATCTTATTCAAAGGCTGTTCAACATTATGTTGATGCCGAATCCCCGTTGAAAGTAGCCCAAAATTACACAAAAGCTGCT
Source organism: Candidatus Gastranaerophilales bacterium (assembly GCA_944322705.1). Taxonomy (GTDB): domain Bacteria; phylum Cyanobacteriota; class Vampirovibrionia; order Gastranaerophilales; family Gastranaerophilaceae; genus Stercorousia. Next base: position 5,592 of record CALUPR010000049.1, on the reverse strand, counting down.
GATATAATGGTTGAATACAGCAACGTGAATAAAGCAAAAGGTCTTTTAACAAAAGCACAAAACTATGCTCGACAAACCGATGATATCAATTTGATGAACGAAATTAGTGAAAAACTCGGAGCATTGGAACTTTTAGGATAATAATTTTGTTGAAATAAAAACATCCTTTGAATATTTTTATTTCAAAGGATGTTTTTGTATTATTAAGATAAATAGTTAATTAAACGTTAGCAGTTTCTTTGCTCATCAATTTCATTGTTTTTTCAATGATTTCGTTTAAGCTTTCAGCTTTTAGTGAAGCACCGCCGATTAAGGCGCCGTCAATGTCTGATTTAGACATTTGTTCTTCGATTGTAGAAGGTTTTACGGAACCGCCGTAAAGAATTCTGATAGAATCAGCAGCAGATGCTCCTGCAACTTCTTTAACAACGCTTCTAATCATTGCAATTACTCTGTTAGCTTCATCAGCATCACAAGTTTTGCCTGTTCCGATTGCCCAGATAGGTTCGTATGCAATAACTGATTTTGCAACATCTTCTGAAGAAATTCCGTCTAATGCTGCTTTAATTTGACCTGCAATCCATGAATCTGTTACGCCTGATTCTCTCTGTTCAAGAGTTTCACCGCAGCAGATGATAGGGATTAAGCCGCCTGCAAGAATTGCTTTTGCTTTCTTGTTAATCATTTCGTCAGTTTCAGAGAAGTACTGTCTTCTTTCTGAGTGACCGATGATTACATAATCACAGCCTGCGTCTTTCAACATATCAACTGAGATTTCTCCCGTATAAGCTCCTGATTTTTCCCAGTGGCAGTTTTGACCTGCGATAGAAATTTTCTTGCCGCCGCATCCGCAGTCGCATTTTACGGATTCTACCGCTGAAATTGATGTGAATACCGGTGCAATTACAACTGTAGGTAATTGAACAGCCGTGTAATCTTTAACGAAATTTTTAACACCTTCAAAAACTTCTTTCGCTTCATTACGAAGTAAATTCATTTTCCAGTTTCCTGCAATAATAGGTTTTCTAGACATAATATTCTCTCCTTTTTTACCCTTTTTATAAATAATACTGTTACTTATTTAGTCTTTGTCCGAGGCGTAAGCCTCTTTTTTATCTCAGTTAGACATGAATAATTATATGAGGAAAAAAATTTTATTGCAATCTGAGATACCTTCTGTATTATTTACATTGTTTAAAATAATAAAAGTTTTGAATACTACTGTAGAAGATTTATTAAAAGATACAATGCAATAATTTTCATGCTACAATAAACTTATGTTTACAGGGATTGTGGAAGAAACAGGATTTATAAAAAGTTTTGACGGCAAAAGACTTGTTGTTGAATGTTCAAGAGTACTTGAAGGTACTAAAATCGGTGACAGTATTGCAATTGACGGCTGCTGCCAGACCGTAACGGCTATGAATTCAAATTCATTCAGCGCGGATGTAAGTTCGGAAACTTTAAGAATTACTAAAGGTTTTAAAACAGGAGAATGCGTAAATCTTGAACGCGCCCTGACACCTCAAACCAGAATGGGAGGGCATATTGTTCAGGGGCATGTTGACGGAACCGCGAAATATTTAGGAAATATGACTTTTGCTGTGCCGGAAGAACTCGATAAATATATCGTTTACAAAGGTTCAATCACAGTGAACGGAGTCAGTCTGACTGTTTCTAAAAATCAAAATAATACATTTTGTGTTGCAATAATACCGCATACACTTGCAAATACAAACCTCAAAGACCTCAAAGCAGGCGACCTTGTAAATATCGAAACAGATATTCTCGGACGGTATGTTGAAAAATTTTTATCAATGAAAAATAATAATATTACAGTAGATTTTTTGAAAGAAAACGGGTTTATTTAAAATGGAAAGTTTCAAATTTGATTCAATAGAAGATGCACTGGAAGATTTTAAAAACGGTAAAATGATTATTGTAGCCGACGACGAGGACAGAGAAAATGAAGGTGATTTAATCTGTTCGGGGCAAATGGTTACTCCTGAAATTATAAAATTTATGGCAGAAAATGCAAAGGGGCTTATTTGTTTGGCTATTTCTCCGGAAATTGCGGAGAAAATGCAGCTCCCTCAAATGGTAGAACAAAACAGCGAGTCCATGAAAACTGCTTTTACCGTAAGCATTGATGCTGCTGAGAAATACGGTGTTACAACCGGAATATCTGCTTTTGACAGGGCAAAAACAATAGAGGTATGTCTTGCGCCTGATGCGCAGCCGTCAGATCTTCGACGTCCGGGACATTTGTTTCCGTGTGTTGCCAGAAAAGGAGGCGTTTTAACAAGAACCGGACACACAGAAGCTGTTGTTGATTTAGCAAGGCTTTGCGGACATATTCCTGCAGGTCCGATGTGTGAGATTATGGCAGAAGACGGACACATGGCAAAACGTGATGAACTTTATAAATTTGCAAAAAAACATGGACTTAAGTTTATTTCTGTTGCGGAATTAATTGCATACAGACTTAAAACCGAAAAAATTGTTACGCGTGAAGCTGAAGCACATCTTCCGACACAATTCGGCGAATTTGATATTTACGGGTATGTAAATCATGCAACAGGTCAGGAATGTATTGCGCTTGTAAAAAATGACGGTTCGGATAAAACTCCTTTAGTCAGAGTTCACAGTGAATGTTTGACCGGTGATATCTTCGGGAGTCTGAAATGTGACTGTAATTATCAGCTTCATACTGCAATGCAAATGATTGATAAATACGGAAAAGGTGCAGTTGTTTATATGAAAGGTCATGAAGGCAGAGGTATCGGAATAATCAATAAAATTAAGGCTTATCACCTTCAGGAAGAAGGACAGGATACTGTAGAAGCTAATATATCTCTCGGTTTTAAACCTGATTTGAGAGATTACGGTATGGGAGCACAGGTTATAAGAGATTTAGGTTTTAACAATTTCAACCTTATTACAAATAATCCTAAAAAAATCGTCGGTTTGAAGGGTTACGGATTGACTGTTCATGATATAGTTAAAATAGAACCGCAAATCAATTCGTATAACAGACGTTATATGGAAACTAAAAAAGAAAAAATGCACCACATGTTGTAATCCCCGTAAAATATTGACGGTAAAACAAGGAATTAAGTTATGCGCCCTTATATTCACAGCGAAAACGAAAAAAACGATACAAATTTTGAAGCAAGACTTCTTACTCCTCAAGACTATAAAGGTTTTGCTCCTGTTTACGAAGATTTCAGAACAAGAGCATGTGATGAATATAAATTCGAGCTTGAACCTTTAGGTTTTGAAGATTTTACAGAATCTGTCGAGAAAAATTTAATAGATTGTCTGGTATTGTTTGAAAACACAATTCCGGTTGCATTTCTGGTTTATACAACAGCTATTTCGGAAGCTGTGGAACTAAATATCATTCATTCTTTTAAAATGGAGGATATGACACAAAGATCAATGTATCTTGTTAAAAAATTTCTTGAACTAACAAAAGCTGAACGTTTGGAAAAAATTGTATGTTATCCAATGCTTGGTGCACAGAAAGATTTAATTGCAGATATTGCAAGATACGGCTTTAAGTTTGTGGGGATTGCCGTTTTGAGGTTCATGACGGCAGGTACAAATTCTCGTGACATATTGCAAATGGCACAGTTAAAAGAGCTTGAAAATGGCTACAAGCTTGTTGAATGGGACAAAAAATATATTGAAGATGCAATAGAAGTTGTTCAAGAAGGTTTTGAGTCCTCTGCGGATGCTCTTTTTGATCCGAGATTTAAGTCAATTGACGGTACTCGCGATATAATTTCAAAAATTGTCGAAAACATTTATGCTGAATTTTTACCGGAAGCAACTTCTGTAATGCTTTATAATGATGAACCGGTTGGATTTTGTTTTATGAACCTGACCGGCGGCAGGATTGCAAATATTCCGATAGTGTCAATAAAAAAAGCTCATCAAGGTAAGGGGTTGTCAAAGCATATGCTGAAAAAGTCCGTAGAAAAGCTTCTTGAATGGGCAGATAACGGTGACAAACCGATTAGTGAAGTTAATACAACCACGGAAACAAACAATTTTCAGGCACTTAAAATGTATCGTCATTTAGGTTTTAAAGAAGATTATAATTATCCTCAGGCGTATTTACCGGTGAAAGATTAGGTACAGTCTTATTTTTTTATAAATTTAATCTCATACCCGAGAATGTCAGCCAGAATAAAAGCTTCTTTTAATGAAAAACTTTCTCTTTTAAGTTTACCTGTTAAACTATCAAGTGTATATTGTTTACCTGTTTTTTCCGTTAGCTTGTCAGCAACTTCTGTAAGCGTTATTCCATTTAAAGATAATAATGATTTTATATAATTCCTTATATTAATATTCATAGAGTATATCATAATATATTTGACAAAAACTATTAATTAGTATATAATATTTGTTATATATAACAGATAATTGTTACATTAAACAAATATTATTAATAAGGATTTTATGGACATTAAACCAATCGATGACTGTTACATAGATTGCTATGAAATTCATCAGTTGTGTATTATTCTTGATGAATATCTTGAAAACTACATTGACGAAACTTATATTGCGGACAGGGCAAATACTTTTGTCAAAGTTATTGAAAAAAGAATTGAAACTCTCGCTGACGATCTTGATAAATTAGCTGAACGGGAACATTACAAAAAATACAGCTGCTAATAGTTAAGGCAGCTGTATTTTTAAAGTAATTTATAAAATTTATTTTACTTCTTTTATAACAACAGAAGCATTTTGACCGCCAAATCCGAAAGAATTTGACAGAGCAACATGAATATCGGCTTTTCTTGCTTTATGCGGAACATAATCAAGATTTCCGACTTTTTCATCCTGATTATCAAGATTAATTGTCGGCGGTACAAGATGTTCATTTATTGTTTTAACACAAGCAATACATTCAACAGCACCTGTAGCACCGAGTAAATGACCGTGCATTGATTTTGTTGAACTTACAAGAAGTTTTTTATTTTCTTCTTTACTTCCAAACAAACCTTCAATAGCTTTAGATTCAGCTATATCGCCTAATCCTGTACTTGTGCCGTGTGCATTGATATAATCAACATCTTCCGGTTTTAAACCTGCATCTTCCAATGCAAATTTCATAGAATGTGTAGCTCCTTGTCCTTCTGGGTCAGGTGCAACAACATCATATGCATCCGCTGTTTGACCGTAGCCTACGACTTCTGCGTAAATTTTAGCACCGCGCTTTTTAGCATGTTCATATTCTTCAAGAATAAGAACACCTGCGCCTTCAGACATTACAAAACCGTCTCTTTCAACATCCCACGGACGGGAAGCTTTTGTCGGTTCATCGTTGCGTTTTGATAATGTTCTTGCGCTTGAAAAAGCTCCGATACCAACATCACAAATTGTAGCTTCACAACCGCCTGCTACCATAATATCAGCATCTCCGTACTGTATTGAACGGAAAGCATCCCCTATAGTATGTGTACCTGTTGCGCATGCTGACACTACAACCTTATTTATACCTTTAAAACCGTATTTCATAGAAATTCTGCCTGATGCCATATTTACAATCATCATAGGAATTGTAAACGGAGAACATTT
>CALUPR010000048.1 GCA_944322705.1 Candidatus Gastranaerophilales bacterium | reverse complement strand
AACATCTTAATACAAAAGGATAGATTATCAATTTAAAATAATTAAAAAGGTCAGAATTTACTTCTGACCTTTTTAATTATTTCAAATAGTCACATGGTGTGAGTTCGCTGGTCAGATAGTTTGGTTATTTGGGGCAAAATTAATTTTAAAATTTTTGAATTAATGAACAAATTTTTTAATTCTGACTTTAGCGTTCTCTCTTAAATTCAGAAAATAAAACTGAAAATCCTGCCCGTGGAAGGAGCCTTTTCCAAAAAGTTCCGGCAGCGGTATTTCATAAGTATCTATATCTGCTGTCGAACAAATTACAACACCGAGTTTTTTGTTTACTTTTGCATCTGCAATGCCGGGAGTTGTTATGTTTAGTGTCTTTTCATCAAGACTGCCTAAATTATCTTTTGATTTTGCAAGTCGTTGACTTCTTTTCCAGTTTATCGGATTTATTGCAAGTTGGTTTTCTGCCTGCAGCACATTTATTCCCGACTTATCAGGTGATTGTACATCATAAGAAATTATTACCCCTGTATCATTTGCTTTTTTCGCAAATTTCAAATGAGGATTTTCTTTTAAATATTCTTTTGTTACCGGATAGCCTAAAACGTATGCTGCAACCATATTTTTGTAATATTCAGGGTGTTTTTTCATATAGTCGTTTAAAACAATAAGCATTATACCTGAACCTTGAGAATGACTGACAAGGATAAACGGACGCCCCTGATTTAAATTTTTAAAATAATAATCAAGTGCACTATAAATATCAGACAAGCCCTGAACATTATTTGCGGTATCTTTTTGTATTTTTTCATAATTTGAATAAGCAAATGCCCTGAAATTATACTGGGTATAAAAAGGAGCATAAATATTTGCAACAGTATCAAAAGCTTCTGCCTGAAGTTTTATGACACTTTTTGCAGCTTCTCTCATCTGAGAATCATTAACTTTACAAAGATTTGTGTTATCTTTAGTTGTACAAACTGTCGGATAGATATAGAAAACGTCTGCAGGATAAGGATTTTGCACCGGTCTTGCAAGCCAGTTGGAGCTTTCAGAATAATCAGTTAACAGTATATCACTTGCAAAGCACGGCAAAAAAGCGACTGTAAGGGTGAAAATGGTTATTAATAATTTTTTCATAAAAAGATTATATAGCAAAAAATTTTTATATGAAAAATAGTCCAATTAAAGTAAATATTTAAGTCCCGTATTTAACATATGTTAGATACTCTATATTATTGCGATAACAAATAAAAACAAAAAAGTCCTGTTTGAAAAGTCAAGTTTTAATTCTTTTTATTTTAAATAAAATATGGAACAATATTGCAAAAGAGAAGAGAAAATTATGAGAGTTTGTCAATTTTTGTAAAAATTTAATTGTTATATATTCTTCTCGTTATTATCCATAAAAAAATTAGGAGATATAAATACTCCTATTTTTCTTTCAAAATTTCTTCGATAAAGTGTTTCCAGCTATATTTTAGTGACGTTTCATATGCATTTATACTCAAATTTTTGTACCTGTCAAAATCATCATAATAAACTTTAGTGAGATAAATAATATTTTTTACAAGGTCTGAAAACGAATTTCTATTGAAGATAAATCCATTATTATATGTTACTATTTCTCTGCTCCCGGCAGTGTGAGAAACTAATACTGGTTTCCCAAATGACATTGCTTCAAGGACAACTAAACCAAAAGCTTCATTTTTTGATGGCAATACAAGATAATCTATGTTAGTGTAAAAATAACTCATATCTTTTTGTTTTGGTAAGATTGTAATTTTATTTTGCAGATTATATATATTTACAAGTAATTTCATAAAAATATCTGTTTTGAATTTAGGTGCAATCATTATAATTTTAAATTTTTTATTCAAAATAGTGTTTGCAATCCCTGCTGCAGCTATAAACAAATGTCCTCCTTTATTGAATGCACTGTTAGCAACTATTCCGAATGTTGGATAATCATTTTTTATAACTTCCGGACAAATTGGGTATATTCTTTTGCAGCCCGGATATGCAACTTTTATCTGTGATGGTTGGATTTTAAAATTTTCAGCAAAATCATCTTTTATTTTATTAGATACTGCTATGAAAGTATCTTTTGATGTAAGTTTTTTGTATATTTTTTTTGTATTATAAATTTTCTTTTGTAAAAATATATATTTAAAAATTTTAATTCCCAGCTGAGAATTTCTAATTCTGTGTAACAGACTGTGTGATTGAAGCAATCGTCCTCTAAAAATATCTGCTGGGTGAATAGTTATTACTTTGTTGTAGTTTTGTGTGTCTATGTAGTCAATTAGTTTTTGTTTGTCATATGGTTTTATAAGTTTGTATATTTCTATAATATTTACGTTAGCCGGCTGAGCAATGTCTTTTGCCGGGGTAAATGTATAAATATCAATAAAGATATTTTGTTCTAAGAACAGTTCTTTATACAGGTTTTGATTTACTACAGAACCTCCGCCATGAGTGGTTCCAGGATACTCTTCATACAATTCATTTACGTCTTTTAGAATCAGTGCAACTTTATTTTTGTTGTTCATGCTTATATCACCGTACTATTTTATATATTTTATGTCTAGTATTAGAATTTTAGTATATCGTATTAACTTTGTCAATTATGTAAAATATACAAATGGACAAGCAATTATTTCTTAAGCTAGGGTATAAAATAAAATACGAACGTGTTAAAAGAAAAATTTCTCAGCTTGATTTATCATTAAAAACCGGGCTCACAACAAGAACAATAAGTCGTATAGAGTGCGGTACTATAGACCCAAAATATTCTACGCTGGTAAAAATTGCCAAGGCTTTGGATTTGGATATAGAAAATCTTTTGGATTTCACGCTGTAAATTTTTAAATTATTTTTTAAGGTTTTAGGTTGGGCTTTCAGCCCAATAATACAATTGGACATTATAGGACTCTAAAAATTTTCTGATATTAGTAAATTTTAAGCAAATTTTATTATAATTTTTTCTATTTAATGTCCTGATAAAGTTCGATTCCGACCAGTTTGATTTTGTATAATCAAGCAACTTCCAACCTGTACAAATTGGCTCAAAGTCCTACTGTTATAAGATCCTGAAACAAGTCCAGGATGACATTTTAAGATTTGACTTCCAAGTAAACTGGACATTATAATATAAAATACCCCATTTAAAAAAAATAAGACCTGCCTTAAAGCAGGTCTTTATTTATAAATCTGGGGCGGAAGGATTCGAACCTCCGAATGCCTGGACCAAAACCAGGTGCCTTACCACTTGGCGACGCCCCAATGAGCTACGTTTCTTATTCTATCTGCTGAAACTTTAATGTCAAGATTTTATTTGCCGGAAAGGACTTCTTTCAACCGCCTGGATTACTTCAACGCCCTGTGAAATAACAGATTTCAATATTTCAAGGGCAGGTATTTCGCTTTCAAAGTGCCCGATATCAAAAAGCGCAATCGGACTTTCAAGTGCGGTATGGAATTTTAAATCTCCGGTAACTAAAGCATCACAGCCATTTTCAAAAGCCTCTTGTATAAATTCAGAACCGCTTCCTGCACAAAAGGCTATTTTTTTTAATTCTGTAATATTACGGTTATTAACAAAACGCATATAGGGTGATATTTGTACCAGTTTGTGAACAAATGAGCTAACAGTAGTTTCGTATTCGACTATTCTTAAAAATTCTCCGCATAAATGTCCTTTGGGTAAACCCAATACTTCAATTAATTTATCTGTTGTTCCGCCAATTGTTTTGTCCATATTTGTGTGTGCACAGTAAATATCAATATTCTTGTAATTTTTTGGAACAAAAAACAACGGATGATGAGAAATTATCATATTACAATTTTGTTCTTTTGCCTGTCTTACAACATCATCTGTTACAGTGAGTGCAAGCATAATTTTTTTTATATCATTTAATGATGTTTCAACTATCCAGCCCGAACAATCCCAGCTTTCTGCAAGTTCAGGCGGTGCAAAATTTTCTATCCTTTTGATAATTTCGTATTTATTCATAAATTACCTTAAAAATTTCTTTGGCAATAGTTCTTTTATCAGCACGTTCAAGTTTTTTTATTGCACCTTTTTTATCAAGAATCGTAACTTCATTGTAGTCGCTTGAAAATCCGATATCTTTTCGCGAAATATCATTCGCAATCAAATAATCACAGCCTTTTTTAGAAATTTTTTCTTTTGCATTTTCAAGTAAATTTTCGCTCTCCGCACAAAAACCGACAATCAGAGGGCAGGAGGGCAAGAAGGCAGGAGGGCAAGCCTTCTTTCTTGTACACAGCTCTTTCAAAATATCGGGATTTTTTACAAGAGTCAATGTAATTTCATCATCGGAAGTCTTTTTCATTTTTTGCTGAGAAATTTCTTTTACCCTGTAATCTGCGACAGCAGCGGCCATTATAATGCAATTCGCGCTATCAAATTCCTTTTCTACTGCAGCTTTCATATCTAGTGCGGATTTTACTTTTATGACATTGTATTTGCGTGAAACATCTTTTGTTGTAATCAATGTAACATCCGCGCCGAAGTTTTTTGCCACATCTGCAAGTGCAAGCCCCATTTTGCCTGATGAATAATTAGAAATATATCTTACAGGATCAATGTCTTCAATTGTTCCGCCGGATGTAATAACAATTTTTTTACCGTTTAAAGGTTTATATGTTAAAAATTCCACTGTTTTGTCAAAAATTTTGTCCAAACTGCACAATCTGCCCTTACCCTCATATCCGCAGGCAAGATAACCGCTTTCCGGTTCTAATATTTCATAGTGAAGCTTATTTAAATTTTCTTGCAGAATAGGATTTTCCCACATATTACAGTTCATTGCCGGCGCAATAATAACAGGTTTTGTAAAAGCGCAGGCAATTGTGGTTAAAAGATTGTCGCAAACACCTTGAGCTATTTTTGAAATTGTATTAGCGGTAGCCGGTGCTATTACCATAATATCAGCTCTGTCTGCATAAGATATGTGTTCTGGATTAAAATCTTTCACATCAAATTCTTCTACAGCAACGGGATTTTTACTCAGGTTTTGAAGCGTTAATTTTGTTACAAAATTCAGAGCATTTGGTGTACAAACAACTAAAACCTCCGCATTTGCACGTTTGTACATCCTTATTAATTCACAAATTTTATAAGCTGCTATTCCGCCGGTAATACCTATCAGAATTGTTTTTCCCTTAAGCATTTGCCTCCTTTATAATTTTTTCAAGTTCGCAAACCGCATTTTCAAGGTTATCATTGATTATTTTGTAATCAAAATTTTCAGCCCGTTTTAATTCTTCTTCTACTTCTTTAAGACGTTTTTGAATAGTTTCTTCATCTTCAGTATGACGACCTCTGAGGCGGTTTTCAAGAGCTTCAAGGGAAGGCGGGCAAATAAATATTAAAACAGCTTCGGGCATTTGTCGTTTAACTTTCAAAGCTCCCTGAGTATCAATTTCGAGAATTATATTTTTCCCGTCAGCAAGGCATCTGTTTATGAATTTCTTTTTTGTCCCGTAAAAATTTCCGGCAAATTCTGCCCATTCAAGAAACTTGTCATTATCAATGCAATGTTTAAATTCATCTTTTGAAATAAAAAAATAATTTACTCCATCGACTTCGCCATCACGAGGTTTTCTGGTTGTACAAGAAATAGACAGCATAAAATCAGGGTTCTTTTCCAAAAATTTTTTCAAAACCGTGCCTTTTCCGACTCCGGAAGATCCTGATACTACAAACAATTTTTTATTCATATTCTAATTATACTATGAACAAAAATAGAATTTATATTTTTAAAGTTATTGTGCTTTATGTCTTTTCTTTTTTTCATCAATCATAAGAACAGAACATATAACAATACAAATTACTGCCGAAAATACCCAGAATGCTATTGCTCCGTTCCAACCGAATTTATCGACCATAAATCCTGTTCCTGTTGCTGATAATACAGCACCAACATAACCGAAAGTTCCGGTAAAACCGGTTGCCGCAGATGCAACTTTTTTAGAACTGGATTCAACAGCACAAAGCCCGCCAATCATCATCTGAGGACCGTATGTAAATGCTCCGAGAAGACCGATAAGAACAAAATCTATTGCACTTATTGTATTGAATTTTAAAAATACAAGGCAGATAACAACACCTGTTAAATAGATTAAATTTACAATTGCTCTCTGACCTTTAAAAATTTTATCCGAAATCAAACCTGCACAGATTGTTCCGACAATACCGACAAGCGGTAACGAACTCAATTTCATAGCGGCAATTTCTAATGAATTGTGCTTTGCTTCACTCAAATATTTTATCATCCAGTCTTCCGCACCGAATCTTATAATATAAACAAATATATAAGCAATAGCAAGAAGCCATATTGTTTTGTTATACAGAATATTTTCTTTGAAGATTTCAATATATGATCTGTCATCTTCTTCACAATTTTCAACTTTTTGAACTACAGGTTCATTATTATATGTTTCAATATCCGGCAAACCCAAGGACTGTGGTCTGTCACGTAATCTGTCATATAACCAGACGGAAGTAATTATTGCCAGCGTACCGGGAACAAAAAATGCCATCTTCCAGCCCCAGTGTGCAACTAAAAATCCTGATATAATTACGCTTAAAAATGTCCCTGTCTGATGTGAGCAAGACCACAAAGACCACTTTGTTCCTCTTTCGGAATTTGAATACCAGTAAGTTAAACTTTTCGCTACTGCAGGGAAGCCTGCTGACTGAAACCAACCTGATGCACCCCAGAAAAATACAAATAACCATAACAAAATTGTATTAGTCGGAAGTCCGAAAAATGAAACATGTCCGGGTGTTATAAATACAGCAGACAGTGCAAAACATATATTAGCAATCGCTGTCATAATCAAAGCTGTAGGTAAAAATTTGCGGACATCAGATCCATCTGCCAGAACACCATTGATAAATTTGCCTACACCATAAGTCAAGTACAGAGAACTGCCCAAAAGTCCGAGTTCGGTATTTGAATAACCGTATTCCGCACTAAGTCCGGGTAACGCAACGGCAATATTTTTCTTACACAGATAAAATACTGTATATCCGATAAAGCATGCATAAAATATCCTCAATCTCCAGTGAGCGTACATACTCTTAACTTTTTCGCCGTCTTGAATTGTCTCTTTTACCGGTGGTTCTTTAAAAAATTGTGCTAATCTGGCTAACATAATATCTACTTTCCTGCTTTAATAATTTGTATATTTCGTGTTTCCGTTATTTCATGGCGGGCATCTTTTATAATTTCTTTTTTCTCGTCATCAAGCCTGCACCCGCAAACAAGCCTGTCAATAAAACCTGTATTAAGCTTAACAGCTTTGTCAAATGCGCCGACTTCCTCCAGTACATCTTTGATCTGGTGCAGGTCATATCCGAACGATTGTTTTGAATTGTAAACCAGAGTTTCTCCTGATTGAGAAATAATAGGTTTTCCGCCTTGTTCAAAATACAGTTTGAATACTGATTTTAAATCCTGTAACTCGGATTGTAAGGTTGTTACAGTCTGCTGAATTCTTAAAAATCTTTCAAATAAATATTCTACATTGTCAAGCTGTTTAACTTCCCAGTCGTATTTTTGTAAATATAATTTTTTTAATTTTGGATAAGCAAGAGCCAGACCCATAGTATCTGCCATTGCTCTGTGATGATTTTTTAATTCAACTTTAAATTTTTCAGTTAAAGCTTCAAGTCCGTGTGACGGCAAATCAGGATAAATTTCTTTAAACATTTGTTGTGAATCAATTCTGGGGTTATTAAGTTCTTGACCTGTTGTTCTTAAACTTGCTTCATTTAAAAATGTATAATCAAAAATACAGTTGTGAGCAACAATCGGATAATCCCCGATAAATTCAAGAATTTTTGGCATGACCTCTGCTTCTGTCGGGGCATCAGCCACCATATCCTGAGTTATACCATGTATTGCAATGCTGGATTTTCTTATATGTTGTTCCGGGTTAATGAGAGTTTGAAATTCTTCTTTTATCTTGCCGTTTTCAAGTCTTACGGCTGCAAACTCAACCATTTTTTCTTTTGTGTAATCTAAACCCGTTGTTTCTGTATCAAGAACGATTTCTATTACTTTTTTCCTAGCCATTTTCTTATCCTGTAGAATTCTATTAAGATAATAGCACAAAAAAATTTTCTGTGTTAGAATAAAAAAAATGAAGAACGGAAGCCCGGATGTCAGGATGTCAAGCTGATTACATAATTAAAATATGCTTTCCCGGATTCTTGGCTTCTGAGCGTTAAATAAAAGGAGATATGTGAGATGTCAAATGCAGTTGATATTAATGACAGCAATTTCGAGCAGGAAGTTTTGAATTGTGAACAGCCTGTAGTAGTTGATTTTTGGGCGCCATGGTGCGGACCGTGCAGAAAATTGGGACCTGTTCTGGATGAAGTTGCAAATGAATTTTCAGGTAAGGTTAAGTTTGTAAAAGTTAATACCGATGAAAATTTAAAAACAGCACAGGATTATTCAATCAGCGGTCTTCCAAGCCTTCTGGTATTTAAAAACGGAAAAGCTCTGGAAAGACTTGTCGGTTTAATGCCGAAATCAACAATTATTTCTAATATTGAAAAACATTTATAATCTAAAAAATTTAATTTTAAATATTAACTATTGTAAAGCGCGTAAAGGTTATACTTTATGCGCTTTTTGACCTGTTATGAGTTTTTTACCCGTTGATATGTTAAAGTTTAGGTCCTTTTATTCCGATAAATAAAGTAAAGGAAAAAAGGATAATTATGCGCATTTCAGGTATACCAAATAAGTATGAAATATTACAACAATATTATCTTGAGGAGAATGGCGAACAAATCACCTATGATGAAGCCATGACCCGTTATTATGATTTGGATGCCGAAGAAAGAGAAGATTTTGTAAAATATTATAATGATTACTGTAAAGAATATTATGGGGATGACAGTGTGGAATATGAGCCTCTTGATGCAAACGGTTACTACTGGAGAAATGTAACCGGAGGAGAGGATAAATATTCAAATCTTGCCAAAATAGATACAAGAGTAAAATATACTCTTGAAGCCTATGCAAAGGAAAAAGGTTTGATTCTTGACCCTCAATGGGCGCAATATTCTGCCGAAGAAATTATCCAAATGGAAAATACAGGTGTAAATATTCCTAAAGAAGTACTGGAAATAGCACATTCTATTTATGAAACAACAGGAGCTAACTATATTTCCACATCAACTGATGCTGAAGATGGAGCTACATCAGAAAAAGAACCTTTTCTGGAACTTGTCCCGAAAGCAGCAAAAAAGATTGAAAAATGCGAAGAAAATAATGAAAAAATCAGTGATGCCATATATGAACTTTTGCCTGAAAAACGCGAAAGAGAAATGAAGCTTGAAGACAAAATGAAAGAGCAAAGAAAGTCTTTGGAAGAATATGAGGATTTTATCAGAGAATGGAACAGAATTCAAAATAAAATTAATAACGGAGAAGCTTTATCAGACAGTGAAGCAAGGAGATATGCCGAGCTTACAGGAATGTTTGAAGACAAAAAATCAAATTCGGATGAAACTGATTTTGGTATTGACAAACGCGCAATAGCAGATTCATTAAGCGAACTTAATATTTATGTAAGTTTGGGTGAAGAACTTGCTGATGAAACAATTGAAATCGGCGAAACTCTTGCAGACTATACCTCAAAAACAAATTACAAAACTACAAAGAAAACAGTAACAAATGAAGTCGGATTTTTGAAATCAATAATTGCTATGGCAAAAGGTAAAACTCTTGCAGAAGAAGCTGGTAAAATAGGTAATGATACAAAAGAATATACTTCAGGTGCAAAAAATTCGATAAATGATATAGCAACGGTTTTAGATATAAAAGATCAAATAGTTTCAGTAGAACCGAATGCACAAGAAAGTGAAGCCGGAACAGGTGCAGTTCAGGAAACAGATCCTAACAGCACACAGGCTCAGTCGGAAACAAAAGCTCCGGGTGTAACGGAAGAAGAAGATTTTGTAATAAATGATGATACCGTAAAACAACTTACAGGAGAAGCTGCGGATATTAACAAAGATCTTCTTTCACAAACCGTGAATGCAGTAAAATCTATTAAAGTTGCCAAAGATGATAAGAAATTTGCAGCTCTTGCAAATCTTAAAGTTACACGTCTTGTTAAAGAATTCAAAGAAGAACAGGCTCAACGCGAACAGGAAGTTGAAACACTTGAAAGTGAAAACAAAGAGTATAAAAAAGAAATCACAGATCTTACCGGCGAGTCTGAAGATGAAATAGATAAAAATATTCAAAGCGGTGATAACGATTCTGAAAAATATAATGGTATGGAGGAATCAGATAAGAAAACCGTTGAACAAAACAAACAAAATATTTCTTCAAACAATCAGACAATTGCAGACCTTCAGGAAGAAGATACAGATTCAAAAGAAGTATTTAAATCCAGAACCGAAAAAGAAAAATCTGTTCTTGACAAATCAATACCGGAAGAAGAGCAAAAAGTTACGGATAATACGGAACAGCAAACAGAGATTATTCCGCAAGCTAAGGAAGATTTAGATTTTACAAAGAACAGCGGTATTACTTTAACTAGAATCGGTAAATATCGTTGGGAAATCGGCTTACTTCAAGTTTTATCATTCCAATTTGCCAAAGGTACAGTAAATATGGCAAAGGGTATGATAAGCATGGGTATAGGTCTTGCTGCTCGTATGATTGCAAATACACCATTGCCTAAACTCGCGGAAAAGACAACAAATACAGCAGTAAGCAACGGTAATGATGCTTTAACATCCCTGAATAACGTAAACGGACAAATTGTGGCAATTACCGGAGATGATACACCTCAAGGAGTTTCTCAAGGTGATGAAGATCAACAGCAACAGGATGAAAACAAAGAAAAAGCAAATAACAAACCTGTTACAAATGAAGCAAACTCATCTGAATCCCCTGCACAAGAAACAAAGACTGTTGATAATCAAGCAAGTACTGTTGTTGAAGAAACAACAGCACCTGTTTCAATGAAAGAGCCTTCTACAAATTCACCTGTTCCTGTTTCATCCTTAAGACAGGCAAACAGTGTTGAAAACATGGCTGCATCAACTAAAAAAACAAATGCAACAAGGTCAGATGCTGCAGTGAACACATCAGCTGTAAATGCAGGTTCAACATCTTCAGGTTCCGGCAGTACAAGTCAAATGCCGGAAATAACAAAAGACAACGCCAGAAGCGAAGCCGCAAGTGCAAATAAAAGCCTTGGCGGTATAAAATCTGATACCCAGAAAGGTCAAAAAGAAACAGAAGAAATAACAAAAGATGAAGAAAAATCAGAAAAACAGCTTGAAAAAGAAGCTAAAAAACTTGAAAAACAAATGAATAAAGAAGCTAAAGAAATGCAGAAGCTTCAAAAAGAAACAGAAAAAATTCAAAAAGAACAGCTTCAAATTCTTGCTGAATTTGAACAATTGACAATCCAAAATGAACAGTTAACTGCAGAAGCTCAGGCTGCTGCAGTTAATCAAGCATCTCAGCAAGAAAAATCTCAAAATCAACAGGGACAGGGCGGAGGTCTTTTAGG
>CALUPR010000047.1 GCA_944322705.1 Candidatus Gastranaerophilales bacterium | reverse complement strand
TCAAGCTGAATTTTCTGACGCATCATTTTATCAATTTCTTCAGGCATTGAATCAATTTCAATACGCAAAGATGAAGCAGCTTCATCAATCAAATCTATAGCTTTATCCGGAAGAAATCTGTCAGTTATATATCTGTCAGACAATTTTGCAGCCGCAATCAGGGCGCTGTCGAGTATTCTAATTCCATGGTGAACTTCATACTTTTCTTTTAATCCTCTGAGTATAGAAATAGTATCTTCAACAGAGGGTTCTCCGACCATCACAGGCTGGAAACGTCTTTCTAAAGCAGGGTCTTTTTCAATGTATTTGCGATATTCATTAATCGTTGTAGCACCTATTGTTCTTAATACTCCTCTTGCAAGCATAGGCTTTAAGAGATTTCCTGCATCCATTGAACCTTCAGTCGCGCCGGCACCGACTACCGTATGGAGTTCATCAATAAACATTACAATCTCACCGTTTGAATCTTCAACTTCTTTTAAGACCGCCTTCAAACGTTCTTCAAATTCACCTCTGAACTTTGCACCTGCAACCAGTGCCCCCATATCAAGAGAAACTAATTTTACATCTTTCAAACTTTCAGGGACATCTCCTCTTACGATACGCTGAGCAAGCCCCTCAACAATAGCCGTTTTACCGACACCAGGCTCGCCTATCAATACAGGGTTGTTCTTTGTTCTTCTGTTTAAAACCTGAATAATTCTTCTGACTTCTTCATCTCTGCCTATTACAGGATCTAATTTCCCCTTTCTTGCAAGAGCTGTCAAATCAGTTGAATATTTTTCAAGCGCTTTCATATTTTCTTCAGCATTTTTATTATCCACTTTTTTATTACCTCTTATTTTTTTCATTACATTTAAAACTTTATTTGTATCAACATTGTAATTTCTCAATAACAACTGAATAGGGCTGTTATCAAGTTTAGTCATAGCAAGAAGAATTGATTCCGCACTTATAAATTCATCCTTAAATTCTTCTGCCTGCTGCCCTGCGAGATCAAGAAGCCTATAAGTCTGCGTGGACAGAAACACCTGCCCCGAAGGCGGACCGGAAATAGTCGGGAAAGAATTTACAACAGAAACAATTTTATTTATAAATCCTTGCTCCAGAAGTTTTAATTCAGTTAAATAATCTTTTATTGCACCGCTATCTTTAATCATAGCAAGCATTATATGTTCAGGCTGCATTTCTGAATTTCTGTGTTCCTGCATTATTGCACCGGCAGAATTCAAAAGTTCCTGAGAATAATTCGTAAACTTTTCAAAATTTGGCATACACGTCAACTCCTTCAAAAAAAATATCTTATATTATCATTTTAACGTTATTTTTTAAAAAGTCATTGAAATTAATCTTAAATTAATTATTTAAAATAATAATTATTGCTCCTTATTTTTATCAAAAGATGTCAAATATGCCACCGGAATCATGCCGGCAAGCGCACCGAAAAGCGCAGAAAAAATAACCGTAATTATAGTCAGTAATACTGCTTTAAAGGAATTAAAAATTTTCTTTGAAGCAATTATTAATAAAGAGAGCATAACACAATATAAAATAGCAGCAACAGCACCATATAATGATGCCAGCCTTTGAATATCATTTGTAACAAAAGCCTGAGGATGAAGTAAGAATATTAAAATTCCACAAATAAAACCGGCAGCAATAGAACCTACAACAGAATAAAAAAGATAAAAACCAAATATTTCTAAACCAGCTCGCTTTTGTGATAAATCAAATAAATTTTTAAACATATTCTATTTTATCTCCTGCAGAATATCCGTAGACTTAAATTTCTTTGATGAATGAATATTAATGTACTCTTTCAACAATTCAAAACAAACACCGCAAACCTTTTCATTTGCTTTTTCATCATATTCAGAAACATAGTCAAAATCATATTGCAGACATGCATTTAAAAAATCTCTTAGCTTATGATGCATAATCATGTGCAGTTTAAATGTTTTATTGCATTCACTACAAATTATTCCGCCCATATTTGATGAAAAATACATATTTTCATCTTTTACATGTTCACCACAGCACAAACACGCATCAAGCTCTATACCAAATCCTGAAATCAGCATCATTTTCAATTGAAATTTTATAACTGCAATAAGTATTTCTACGGTATTATTTGCATTTGATATTTTCTCAAGCGCTTTGTATAAAAGATCATAAACATCAGTTGAACACGGATCATCTTCAACACCAAAATTATTCACTACCTCTGTCACATACATGGAGTAAAAAATTTTATCCATATTTTGCCGCGTTTTTTGAAAAGTATTAAGAGCTTCAGCCTGACAAATCCTGTCAAGATTTTTGCCTTTATAGAGCATAAGTTTATTGGCAACAAGTAAATCCATTCTTGCACCGAGTTTACTTTTAGGCTTTTTTACCCCTTTTGCAACTCCTCTTATAAGCCCTTTATCCCTTGAATACATAACTATAATTTTATCTGATTCACTCAAATTATAGGACTTAAGATTAATTGCATCAGTCACAAAATTATTCATACAACTATCTCTGTTTTATACTTAATCTTATTTGCCCGAAGGTCCGAAAGTACCGTGGAATACCCCTCTAAACATCTGCTGCAATTCATTTTTATTGTCAGAATAAGACATTGCAACATCTTCAGTTATCAAATCCTGTTCGTACAACCTGTACAATGAAGAATTCATTGTAATCATATTGTTGAAAGAACCTTTTTTGACAAGTTCGTATATGTCACCGAGTTTATCTTTTTCAATAAAATCCTTAACAGTCGGAGTAACAACAAGAACTTCGCATGCAGGACGTCTGCCGGTTCCGTTTGAAATCGGAATTAACTTCTGAGAAACTGTACCACGCAAGACCTGAGCTAACTGAGATCTAACAAAATCTCTGTCTGACGGTTCATACATATTAACTATTCTGTTTACAGTCTGAATAGCATCATTTGTGTGAATTGTAGCAAATACAAGATGACCTGTTTCCGCAGCTTTTAATGCAGCAACAACTGTTTCTTTATCTCTTATTTCACCGATAAATATAACATCTGGGTCTTGTCTTAATGCATACTTTATACCATCAGGGAAAGACGGAGTATCAATAAGAACCTGTCTTTGAGAAACAATTGATTTTTTATTGGTAAAAATAAATTCAACCGGATCTTCTATTGTTATAATATGCTTCGGATAATTTATATTTACATAATCAATTAAAGAGGCAATAGTTGTAGATTTACCGGAACCAGTAGGACCGGTAATCAAAACTAATCCGTTATTCAAAGTTGCAAACTGCTCTATTGATTCCGGCAACATTAAGTCTGCAATACGCTTGATATTATAAGGAATTGTTCTTATAACTAGAGCGCTTTTACCAAGCTGACGGCTTAAATTGACCCTAAAACGGGAAACACCTCTGATTTCATAAGCAAAATCCAGATCAAATACAGCGTTAACCTTGCCTTTAAAATGAGTCGGTAACAGAATATCATAGGCAATTGCAATATCATTTTCCGTTAAAAGCGGCATGTCAACTTTTGTTATTTTACCGTCAATACGAATGGCTGGATGTTCATCAACCTGCAGGTGAATATCTGATGCGCCTATTGCAACAGCTTTTTTCAAGAAAGCTATTATATTAAACTTACTGTTAGAATAGTTTTCTGCCATAAATCTCCTTTGTATTCTGTAAAATTATAGCATTTTTTTATAAGCATGACAATAATATAATTAATGTAACAATAATGTAACAAAGCCCATCAAAAAGTCAATTTATAAAAGAAAAAATACTTTATATAAATGTAAGGGAAATTTAAAATTACAGGAAAAATTAATAATTGGATATTAAATAAGTAATCAAATTCTTCAAACGGTTAGAATGAGATGAAAAAGAAAAGGTTTATTTTTATACTCTCTCTCTTAATATCCTCGTGTTTATTTAATGTTGCCTCATTCAGGCAACTTTTTTTTGATTTTAGTGAAAACAAAACAATCAATATAAATTTAATTTAATAAATAGTTTTAGACAAAATTAAATTTCAATATCAACAATATGGCTGCCAAATTTTTTAGCAATATTGTTCATAGCTAATTCTTCATAGGCTTTTGACAGTTTTGTATAATCAGGATTAATAGCATGTAATTCATTTTTGAATTTTTTTGATAAATCAACAAGCTGCGGATATTGTTTAAACAATTTACATCTGACAGAATATAAATTATCTATAAACTCCAGATAAGAAGCAGGTGTTTTTTTATTCAGCAACGATGCCGTAGTATTAGCAACACCTTCTTTGTTGTGCCCTAATGAACATGAAAGTATGCACATAATATCATACAGCGGATACTCCTTCCCGAAATTTGGTGAATAATAATTTTTTCTGATAAAATTTCCCTGATAATTAACTGAATCTACACGCATTTAGTACCCCTCCTTACAATAAACGAAACAAAAAACAAAAATTTTTCATCAATACTTTAGAATATTATAATACCACAAAAATAAAAAATACACTACACAACTGTAGACTCTTTATAAGTTTCTAAATATTTTACCGCATAAACCGCTCCTACAGCGCCATCAGCTGCAGCAGTAATTACCTGCCGTAAAGGAGTAGTCCTCACATCTCCAACAGCGAATACTCCATCAAGTGATGTTTTCATCGTATTATCTGTTATGATAAAGCCTCGTGCATCCTGCTGTAATTGCCCGGAAAACAATTCCACATTCGGAGTCATGCCGATATACGGGAATACACCATTAATACTAAGATTTGAAAGTGCATTTGTTTTTACATTTTCTAACACAACAGTTGATACAAGATCATCTCCCTTAATCTCTTTTACAATTGAATTCCATATGAATTCAATTTTTTCATTTTTAAAAGCTCGTTCCTGAACAATTTTGTCAGCTCTCAATTCATCACGTCTGTGAATTACATAAACTTTATCCGCAAATTTTGTCAAATACATTGCTTCTTCTACCGCAGCATTACCGCCTCCGACAACAGCAACAATCTTATTTCTGTAAAAGGCTCCGTCGCATACAGCACAGTAACTTACTCCTCTGCCGACAAACTCTTTCTCTCCGGGGACACCGAGCTTCATTGGTTGAGCACCGGTTGCAATTATTATTGTTTTAGCTCTAAACTCATATTCCTTTGTTTTAATTATTTTATTTTTCAAATCAACACTTTCAATCTCTTGCATAGGGAATTTTTGAACTCCGAATTTATCGGCATGTTCTTCAAATTTTTCCATTAAATCAAATCCCTCTACTACCTGAAAACCGGGATAATTTTCTAATTCAAGATAATTTGAAGGCTGACCGCCGAGCATATTTATGTCAACAATTGCTGTTGAAACAGCACCTCTTGCTGCGTATATTGCAGCAGATAAACCTGCAGGACCGCCGCCTAATATAACTGTATCAAATTTTAATTGCTCCATATGCATCCTCACTTCCCTGTAATACTTGAACCTGAGATTTTTTCACCCTTTAATATATACAAAGCTGTATCTTTTTGAATTAAAGAGTTATCAAAAGTTGAAAAAGTTTCGAGAACTAATGTGTTTATACCTGTAAAAGAATCACCATTCAGTTTTAAATCTACAGTATCTGTTAATTTTTTATTGTCATAATTTCCTGTTTTTGTAAATCTGATTATATTACCATCAACATAGTCCAGTTTAACAGAACCACTTGCACCTGTAAACGGGTTGTTTAAATTTATGACGTCACCGCGTCTTGATAAGTTCCATATATCTATAGTTTTAGGTCTAAAATTTACACTCCGACCTGTTTGTTTATCAATTTTTGCGACAACGCGCCATGTACCGTAGAAAGCAGTCGGAATTTTATCAATTGTTCTGACACCGCCTTCCAAAGTCACCGCATAAGCAGATGAACAGACTAACAGCATAAATATAATAAATAATTTTCTTAAGAATTTCATAAATTCCTCAGGCTAAAGCCATTTTTTCTTTAATTGCCTGAGCAGATTCTTCATATCCTGCTCTGCCCATTAAAGCATAAGTGTAATTTTTTGCCTGTTCAACACCCGGTTGATTAAATGCATCAATATTATAAAGTTCGCCTGTAATTGCAGTTTGAACTTCCAACATATAAAGAAGCTGTGCGATATTATAACCATCAACTTTTTCAAGGGTAATTGTAACATTCGGTCTTTGCAAATCAGAAAGTACAACTTTTGTCGAATCAGCTTCAGCGTTAATTAATTGGTTAACTGTTTTACCGCCAAGATAACCTATCCCTGTGTATTCAAAAATGGCAGGTATTTCTAAAATATTATCAAAATTTTTAACTCTTACAAAATTAATAATTTTGTTATTCGGTCCTTCATTATACAATTGAATCTGAGAATGCTGGTCTGTTGCACCTAATGCCTTTATAGGAGTAGGACCTACACATACATCATTACCGTTTTTGTCTTTGTTTTTTCCTAAAGATTCCGCCCACAATTGTGCATACCAGTCCGAAACATATTTTAACCTGCTGGAATAAGGCATTATAACAGACATATTTTTACCTTTTTTGGTGTCCATCAGATAATGAATTAAAGCATTTTGAGCCGCTATATTCTCATTAATATCGGTATTTTTTAATGCTAAATCCATATCTTTTATACCGTTTGTAATTTCATCAATATCAATACCTACAAGAGCAAACGGCAAAAGTCCTACAGCAGAAAATACAGAGAATCTGCCTCCTACATCATCAGGAACTACAAATGTTTTATAACCTTCCTGCTCGGCAATTTGTCTTAAAATTCCGGTTTTTTTATCTGTTGTAGCGACAACATTATAACGATAATTATCACCGAGTTCTTTTTCCAGACGATCTTTAACTATCATAAATTGCGACATAGTTTCAGCTGTAGATCCTGATTTTGTTATAACATTAACAAGAGTTTTTTTAAGATCAAGAATATCTAACAAACCGGACATTGTATCAGGGTCTATATTGTCCAAAAAGAAAATTTTCGGCAAACCGTTTCTTTGTTCAGATGACAACAAATTCCAATAAGGTTTTAAAAGAGCTTCCGTAACAGCCAATCCGCCCAGTGCAGAGCCTCCGATACCTAGCACCAGAATATTATCAAATCTTCCCTCAACCATTGATGCATATTCTTTAACATACCAGAGTGTTTCTTCACTGTACCCTAAATTCATCCACTGAAGCCACTGTCCTGGTTTATCTTTTCTCTTATTCAAATCCGCAATAATAGAGGTAATTCGGTCTTTGTAATTTGCAAATTCTTCTTTAATATTTAACCCGTTCTCACACCCAATAGCATTTTCATCAATATTTCGGTAGTCTAAAGTTATCATCTGTACTCCTTTTCAAAATAACCGTTAATAAGTACACTTTATACACTTATTATATTAGCTGAAGGAATTTTAACAAGGGTATTAATTATATTTTAATAAATGTTTACTGTAAATCAATGCCCAAAAGTTATTAACAGAATAAGAACAAAATTTTACAGATTTTGCAGTCTTAATTTATTTGGATTGAAATTCAACTTTACTTTTTAAGCGTCTTTGAGTTTTTTGCTTTTCTTCAAGTCTTTTTTGTTTATAACCGTACCCTGCATAAATAGCTAAACCAATCAATAACCAAAGCGGGAAATATAGAGAAGATGTAGTCAAATATTTCATGGAATAAATCATCAGACCGCCACAGGTCAAGATACCTAAAATAGGAAATAACGGAGAAAATGGAACCTTAAATGGTCTTGGTCTGTCAGGATCTGTTTTTCTTAAAATTAATACAGCAATACAAATTATTATGAAAGAAGTAAAAGTACCAAAATTACAAAGTTCAGCAGATATACTCAAATCCATAAAAAACGTACATAAAATTACAATTATACCGGAAATCCAAGTTAACACATGAGGAGTTCTGTATTTTTTATGAATTAACCGTAATGATTTAGGCAAAAATCTGTCACGGCTCATAGCATACAAAATTCTTGTTGTACCCAGTTGATAAATCAATATAACAGAAGTTAAAGCGCATAACGCGCCAATTGAAATCAAGCCGGCAAACCAATCTTTTCCCATTGCACGCATAGCATGAGCAATAGGAGCCTGGACATCAATCTGTCCGAGAGGGACATTACCTGTCAGAACAAGTGCCACACAAATATACAAAACCGTACAAATTACAAGGGTGCCTAAAATAGCAATAGGCAAATCTCTCTGCGGGTTTTCAGTTTCTTCTGCAGTAGTTGAAATTGCGTCAAATCCGATATACGCAAAAAAGATCAAAAAAGCACCCATAAAAATACCTTCAAATCCGTTCGGGGCAAAAGGAGTCCAATTTTCAGGCTTAACGTAAAAAGAGCCGACAACAATAAAAGAAATTATCATAAACATATTAACGCCGACCATAACACTTGCAAATCTTGTAGATTCTTTTACACCTTTTACAAGCAAAATAGTCAAAAGCAAAACGATTACCATTGCCGGAAGATTTATTGCAAACGGTATTTTATCAAAGATAAACGGCATCTGAGAATGTGGATCCAGCCCATATTTGTCGCAATATGCAAACATAAATCTGTAGTCTGCACGCAACCACAAAGGAAAATTAATTACAAAATCAGGTAAAATATGCTTAAACCCTTTCAAAAATTGGGCAAAATATCCAGTCCAGGCACAAGCAACAGTAATATTTCCTATAGCATATTCAAGCATTAAAATCCAACCTACCATCCACGCCATAAATTCACCCATTGTTGCGTACGTATATGTATAAGCACTTCCTGCTACAGGAATCATTGCAGCAATTTCAGAATAACAAAGAGCTGAAAAAACACAGGCAATAACGGCAAGTATCATTGAAATTACAATAGCAGGTCCGGCTCCTACACTTTCCGGTCCGCCTTGAATTGCAGAACCGATAATCGTAAATATACCGGTACCGACAACCGCACCAATTCCAAGTACAATTAAGTCAAAAACATTCAAAGTTTTTTTAAGCTCTGATTTTTTACTCACAGCTATTAATTCATCGGGGCTTTTTTTCTTTAATGTATTATTTATAATTGATTTTAATTCCATTATTTTATCATTTCTTGTTTTTTAAGTTCCACTTTTTCATTATGAATTTTGTTTTCATTCTGTCTGTTTCGAACAAATCCATACAACAAGTATATTATTGCGCCAACACCAAGCCATACCGGAAACAGCAGCGCAGAACCGGAAGGCTGCATTGACTTATAAACCATCAACCCGCCGCAAATAATTATACCCAATGACGGAGTAATCGGTGAAAATGGGACTTTAAAAGGTCGAGGTCTTTCCGGATCTGTTTTTCTTAGTATCAGCACCGCAACACAAACAATTATAAAAGATGTAAATGTTCCGTAATTGCAAAGCTCTGCCGCAACATCCAAATTTAATGTCAAAATTCCGATTACAGCAAGAATACCGACAGTCCAGGTTAAAAGAGCAGGAGTTTTAAACTTCGGATGAAGTTTTTGAAATCTTTGTGAT
This sequence comes from Candidatus Gastranaerophilales bacterium, assembly GCA_944322705.1. Taxonomy (GTDB): domain Bacteria; phylum Cyanobacteriota; class Vampirovibrionia; order Gastranaerophilales; family Gastranaerophilaceae; genus Stercorousia. Next base: position 2,128 of record CALUPR010000047.1, on the reverse strand, counting down.
ATAAAATGATCTCTGCTCATTGCATACAAAATTCTTGTAGCAGCCATTTCCAAAACCAGAAGCACAGATGTTAACCCTGCTAAAGAACCGATAGAAATCAGTCCTGCAGCCCAATTCATATTTAACATAGACATACAATATGCCATAGGTGCTTTTAAAAATGCCAAAGGAACTGAAGAACTTGTATCCTGCAAACCTGTCATTACAAGCGCAACAGAAACATAAACAATTGTTGTTATTATTAAAGAGCCTATGATACCGACAGGCAAATCTTTCTGTGGATTTTTGCACTCTTCGGCAGCAGTTGCAAGAGCATCAAACCCTATATACGCAAAAAAGATTAAAAATGCTCCCGCAAAAATTCCTGCAGCACCGTTTGGCGCAAATGGCGTCCAGTTATCAGGTTTCACAAAAAATATTCCGGCAAAAACAAACAACGCAATTACCGCTAATTTTATAAACACCATTAAACCGGCCATTTTAGTTGAATCTTTGGTTCCTCTAACCAGTATCATCGTTATTAAAAGTACTATCAAAATTGCAGGCAAATTTATACTGACAGGCATGCCCAATAACATAGGTACATGTATATCAGGATTGTCAGACGCAAGTTTTGAAACCGTAAACACGTCATTTACAAGCCATACTGGCGGATTACTTAACCACGCAGGCAACACTTTTTCAAACCCGCTCATAAACTGCACAAAATGATTTGACCAGGCACAGGCAACAGCAATAAATCCGATAGCATATTCGAGCATCAAAACCCAGCCTACCATCCAAGCCGCGAATTCACCTAATGTTGCGAACGTATATGTATAAGCGCCGCCGGCAACAGGTATCATAGTCGCAAATTCAGAATAGCATAAAGCAGAAAATATACATGCTACAGCCGCAATTACCATTGATACGACAAGTCCAGGGCCTGCCCCTATAATTGATCCGTCTGCACTGCCGGCTGCTGCTATACCAACAACCGCAAAAATACCTGACCCGATAATTGCACCTACACCTAAGATTATTAAATCCCAAACACCTAAAGTTTTTTCCAATCCTTCGGCTTTTGCTTCCGCAAGCATTTCGTCAGGGTTTTTAATTCTGGTGATAGTTTTTAAAAAATTGCGAGTAAATGTCGCGCGGTGAAATTTTTCTGCCATTTATTTTATTTTCTCCATTTCTTCCTCTGCTTAAAAAAGAGAGGCGGGGGTGAGATTTCAGCCCCTTCTAATTATTTACAAAGAGGAAATCCCATTTCTTCTCTTTGCGCTACGTAAAGTCTTGCGACAGCAGAAGCCATTGTTCTGACTCTGTTAATAAAATTAATTCTTTCATCTTTGCTGATTACGCCTCTTGCATCCAATAAATTAAAGGTATGCGAACATTTCAAAACATAATCATAAGCGGGTAAAACAAGTTTTGCTTTAACACAATTATCAACTTCTTTTTGATACAAATCAAACATAGTAAACAAAGCTTTTGCATCACTTACTTCAAAATTATATTTTGACTGTTCAATTTCATTTTGAAGATAAATATCACCATATTTCAATGTATCATTCCACATAATATCATATACAGATTCTTTATTTTGCAAATACATTGCTATTCGTTCGAGTCCATAAGTAAGTTCAAGAGCGACCGGTTTAACTTCAACACCGCCTACCTGCTGAAAATATGTAAACTGAGTAATTTCCATTCCGTCCAGCCATACTTCCCAGCCTACACCGGCAGCACCAAGCGTAGGAGATTCCCAGTTGTCTTCAACAAATCTTACATCATGTTCTTTAAGGTCAATACCCATAGCTTCCAAACTTTTTAAATAAAGTTCTTGCGCATTATCGGGTGACGGTTTTAGAATAACTTGAAACTGGAAATAATGTCCGAGTCTGTTTGGGTTTTCTCCATATCTGGCATCAGTCGGGCGTCTGCAAGGTTCAATCATAGCAGTATTCCACGGTTCAGGTCCCAACGCCCGCAAAAAAGTTGCGGGGTTCATAGTAGATGCACCTTTTTCAATATCATAAGGCTGCTGAATTATGCATCCGTAATCCGACCAAAATTTTTGTAAATTAAAAACCAATTCCTGAAAGTTTAAAGCCATATCAATTTCCAATATATTGTACTATTT
>CALUPR010000046.1 GCA_944322705.1 Candidatus Gastranaerophilales bacterium | reverse complement strand
CTTTGCCTCTTGGCATCTTTGCATCTTAATCCGTCAGCTTCTCTGCCTCCGGCGGAGCTTACAGTGCCCCCCCCCCGAAGCTCCGTAATAACACTGCTTTTAATCTCTTCATTACTTGTAATCTTTTCATTCTCAACTCCTGTTTGAACTAATACAATATAATTTATTATATAGCATTTAACAAATTTTTTCAATACGTTTACGGGTAGATATAAAAGATTGTAAAAATACTGAAAAAAGAATTAGAGCCATACCCGAATAAAAAGATAATGACAATTCCTGAGCTTCACCACAAAAAATCATAGCAAGTAAAATACCGTAAACCGGTTCAAGATTACCGCACAAACTCACAGTAAAAGCAGGAATTCTTCGTAATACCTGAATATGCAAAATATAAAGTCCTACAGTACAAAAAAATGCCAGAATTAATAAATAAACAAAATCACCTATAGAAGGCAGACAAAATTTCAGATTCGCGAAAACAAAATAACAGGGAAGAATAGCCGTGATAAAAATACTGCCGCCTAAAAGCTCATAAAATAACATATTACGAGAGTTTATATTTTTACCGTAAAGTTTGTTTAAAATAGTATAAAAAGCAAATACTGCGGAAGAAAGAATACCCAATATAATACCGAATCTAAAATGTGTGTCAATATTAAAAATTAAGCTAATTCCCGCCACAGCTAACAAGCTGAAAATTAAATCATTAGAACAAATTGCCCGTTTATAAATTAACGGTTCAAAAATAGCTGTAAAAAATCCTACCAGAGAATAACAAACAACCCCGACAGCAACATTTGAATATTTAATACTACCAAAAAATAACAAAAAATGAATTCCCAAAAGTGCTCCAATCCCGCATATTTTTAAAATATTTTGAGATGTTTCGCGAGGGATTTTTTTTGCCGTTAACAAAATCAAATAAAATATTGCAAACGCAAACAATAATCTGTACCATACAAGCATAATTTCGTTTAAAGAAATAAGCTTTCCGAATATCCCAGTAAAACCTGCAAGCAATACAGAAATATGAAGTTTGATATAATCTTTTTTCAGCGTTTTATCCATAACAATATTATGCATTAGAAAATATATTTATCAAATAATTATTTTCCGGAAAGCTCTTTGTACATTTTTAAATAAATTTGCGAGCTTCTTCTCCATGAAAAATCAGCTTCCATAGCAGATTTTCTCATTGCATTTAAAGTATACTTATCCTGATAAACACCCATTGAACAGTAAACAGCCTGCATCATATCCCAGCCGGAATATCCCCAGAATTTAAAACCTGTAGAATCATTCAAAGGATAACCTGTAACAGTATCTTCCAAACCGCCTGTTGCTCGAACAACAGGCAAAGTCCCGTATTTCATTGCAATTAACTGACTCAGCCCGCACGGCTCAAATTTTGAAGGCATTAAATAAAAATCACTGCCGGCATATATTCTGTTAGCGAGATCTGCTTTGTAGCCTATATATGCACGTATGTTTGAAGTATTATTTGAAAGCCAGATTAAAAGATTTTCATAATCTTTTTCTCCGCTTCCTAAAAATATAAAATCAGCATCTAAACCCTTTAATTCATTTTCACACTGCCTTATTAAATCAATACCTTTTTGAGGCACAAGACGTGACACCATTGAATAAACAGGACGTTCCGGTTTATATTCAAGCCCGAATTCTTCACAGAGATGTTTTTTATTTTCTTCTTTATTTTTCAAAGATTTAACATCATAATTTTTTATGATATTTTTATCAGTTTTAGGATTAAATACTTCATAATCAATGCCGTTTAATATCCCGACAAGCTTGCTTTGATTCATTCTCAAAGTATAATCCATTCCTTCTCCGTATTCACCTGTCAAAATTTCTTTTGCATAGGTAGGAGATACTGCAACAACTTTGTCGGAATAATTGATTGCACCCTTCATCCAATTCACTTTACCGTAGTGTTCAACACCCCATTCGTTATAAACAATATCTTTACGCATGTTGGCAAAATCCAGAACATCTTCAAACCAGACTCCCTGATAAGCAAGATTATGAATTTCAAAAACACATTTCGTATTTTTCCAGAAATCATCAAATCTGTAATTGCTGTGTAAATAAACCGGTATCATAGCAGTATGCCAGTCATTTGCGTGGATTACATCAGCTTTAAAATTCAGCAATTTTGCATATTCTAATGTTGCCAAAGAAAAAGCAATGTATCTTTCATGTTCATATTTAGGATCAAGCCATTTAGGATAAACATCTTTAAAACATGTAAAATACCAGTCATTATGTACAAAAAATACATTTATATTTGTCCCTGGAAGTTTACACATAAACAGACGAAACTTATGTCCCATCCGGTCAAATGTAAGCCACATCTCAGAATTTTCAAGTTCTTTAATGCCCCATTTATTTACATCAATTAACCCGTGCAGAGGAGTAAAAATCGCAATCTCAGCATCTTTTTCCAGATACTTTGGTAAGCTGCCGACAACATCTGCCAGCCCGCCTGCTTTAGAAAATGGTGCAACTTCTGCTGCTGCAAATAAAATTTTCATTTTTACTCTCCTTGTTCTGCTTCTTCTTCAAACACAGATTCATCTTCATCATTACCATTGACAGAGCCGCTCTGTTCGTCATCTGCCGGTGCAATATAATGATTGGGATCCGTGTCAAAGTTAAAATTGATACTGTACTTTGCTGCAATATATTTTGCATGTGACAGACAAATTTCAGCCTTATCAGGCAGATTTTTAAACATCATTATTTTATACATATTATACTTAAACAACATTAAAAGATATTCGCTTGTAATATTATTTTTTTCAAGCTGTATCAAAGAATTGTTTACAATGCCGTACGCAACTTCATACTTGTTTTGCTTAAGATGCAATTCGCTCATTACATACCAAGCGACATATAAAAGTGTTGTCATACCGTTATTATTAGTAGTTTTGATAATTTTGTAAATTATCGATTCTGCTTTTTTATATGACTCAAGCTCCATATATGCATATCCGATTAACAAATCACAGAACAGTTCCAATTGATGCAATCTGTTTAATTTAGCAGCAATTTTTGCCTTATAAATATGCTCTGCAAATTTTGTATAATCTCCTTCATACATTAAAAAGGCATTAATTATATTTACAATAACATTACCAAATCTGTCATTATCCTCTACATTCTGATTATCAACGGAAATCGGACGTCCATGCAGTAAATCTTCAAGTGCGATAAACAAACTGTAGGATTTCGGAATAAAATCTAATTCTTTATTAATAATTTCAAGGAATTCCCTGACATTACCGGAAAGGAGCAAGACATTACCAAGAGCTACATAACCTACGGAATCAATTATCAATGCCTTAAAATCCTCATCCGTAAAATATTCAGGTTTTAAAACATTTATAGAAGCTTTATTTATAAGATTTAATACTTTATATCCGACATCAAGAGAATCCATTAAAGCTCCGACATTAAATAAAATCTGAATATGGATTAAAGACATCAGAAAAAAATAAGTATTAAAATTGGGAGCAGAAGGGTTCAATGATGAAACAGGCAAAAGCGATAAAACCTTATGAGTCAGTTCAAGGGCATGATTATAATCCCCTGAATTTAAAGCTCCATTAATCATTTTATTACAAAGCAATATAATCTTTTCAATATCTTTTGTTTTTTCAAGATTTTTTAATGTTTCCCTTGCAATTTCAGAAGTTTTCTCCGGCACATATTCATAAAGATTATTTGAAATTTCTTCATACAAATCCAATTTATACTCAGCCAAAGTCTGTTGCTGCTCCGGATCCTGGTTTAAATCCAAAAGCTGTAAAACCTTATTGGTACAATTCAGGTAAGAGCTAAAATCTCCGAGAGAAAGATTTATTTGAGAAAGCTCTTCCCACTGTTTCCTTTCGTTATCAGTATCACTCAACAAACCGTATAAATATGCTTTAACAGGGCTTGGCATCCCATCAACAAATACTTTATCAAAAAGTTCTTTCGCAACATCATGCAGATAAAGTTTGCTCACTGTTGTTAGAAGATTATCCCTCAATAGATTATAATTCGGGAAATACAGACAATTATTATACTCAAAAATATAACCCAGCTCAGAAAGTTTCTCAATAATTTCAGATTGATTTTTATACCCCAGACTTGAAACAGTATTCATATCAACACGTGTTCCTAAAAGAACAATTGATGTTAAAAATTTCATTGTATCAGCATCATCCTGCAAAAGATTTAGTCTTCTTGCTACAAGCCTGTCTAAATTTGACGGAATAATTATTGTTTTCGGGTTTATCATCTCAATACTGTCATCATCAGCTGCAAATACACCTGACTCAATAAGATATTGTATCGCCAGATCTATAAATAGAGCACTCCCGCAAGCATATTTTGCAACTCTTTGAAAATAAAAATTATTTAAAATATTTCTGTAATAAACCTTATTATCTTCTATTAGCTTTTCAAATGAAGTAGGTTTTAAGGTAATTTCCGTATAATATGGCTTATTCAGTAAGAAGTGACAGTCTTTATGCAACGAAAACTTTTTACTGTAAGTAAGCAAAAAGCTTACATCAAGCTGTTCAAAGGATTCAAACAAAAATTTCAACACATCATAAGAGCTTGAATCTATTTTGTCAAAATCTTCTACAAATATTACGGTTTGAGGAATAATTTGCAGCAGAGTGAGAAATATGTCAAAATAAATTAATCTTGTATCTTCGGTATTTTCAGTTTCTCTCTTATTCAGAGATATTAAATCCTTGATTAATCCATCAGGATCAACTGATTGAAACATTGAAAAATCATTCTGTGAAAACAGTTTTTGAGAAACCGTATATTCAAATATTGCCGAAACCAGATCTCTGAAAAAAGAATAAGGAGAATATTTCATCTCATCATAACAGGTAATTGTTATGATATTAGCAAATTTACCTGTATCCGATAACGTATTCAAAACTTTAATTGAATACGGTTTATAAAGTTCATCAGTCTTTATAGCTATGATACCTTTTGGCACAGATTGAAATTTGTTGAGAATATTAAATAATACATCAACATTTTCAATTCGCATAAATTCTGCATTAATTTCATCAAAATTTATAGTTTCAATATCATAAACAGCATCCGGATCATTATTAGAATCCAGATTATTCAAAGCAATCCCGTCAAGCTTGTCCTGTTCAATAAGCATATTTTGAACAAAATTCGGAATTTTTATTTCATCATCTTCCTCTTCAGGATATTGAACTTTAACAAACTCTCTCAAATCAAGTTCATAAAACATTTCCATCTGATCATCAACAAGAACAGAATTTAATGGAGATAGTTTATAATCCCCTTCAAGAGCACTGCACACACTGTCGTCAGTTAACACCTGAAAAGTATTAAGGATTTTCTCTTCTTTTTTCTTTACTGATTGATTTAACAAACTGATATTAAAACCTGAGTCAAGATTTTCAGGATCAGAGTCAACAGTTCTTTTCATAAGAAACATATTACATCTGACTGTAGCATTTTTCTTTTGAGTCAGTTTACAGTTCATTGCTGTAATTCTGTTCAAAATTTCAATAGCAGATTTAACTGCATTTTCAGCAGAAGAATTAAAAGTGTAATCTTTATCAAATCTTATAACATGAGTTTTTCCTATAACCTGACGTCTGACACCTATTGATTTTGCATAATCATATATAATTTTATCAAGATTGATTTTAAACTTATTTAACTGCTTTACAGAACCTAAAAGGTTTTTCATTTCATCAATATTGGGAAAATCAATAGTCATAATAACAAATTCATCTGAATTTGCCTCATTCAAAATGACACTTTTTTCAGTATCAAAACCGCATTTCTTGCATTTTTTTACTTCTGTCCTGTTAATCTTACCGCAGTTATGGCATTTAGACACAATTACATAACCGCATTTTTTACAGGTATTGGTATCATTAACGGTTCGGCAAACAGGGCAAACAAGTTTAAGCACCCTTTTGCAATTAGGACAAACCATTGCATTATCATCAATTTGTAAACCGCATTTTGGACATTCCATAAAAAAATTATACCACTCAACAGGGTTTAGTACAAGAAATTAATTATATCTTATACCGGCCTCTTTCATTCTTCTAATACATTCTTTTATAATTTCAACATCTTTAGTCAAAGCAACACGGAAATATCCTTCTCCGTATTTGCCGTAACCGTTTCCGGGCGGAACAACAATATTGGCTTTTTCAAGCATAAGAGTTGCAAACTCTTCCGATGTCATTCCTTTTGGAACAGGCAACCATAAATAGAATGTCGCTTTTGAAGGTTTAACATTCCAGCCAAGTTCTCTGAATCCTTCTTCTGCGGCATCGCGTCTTTGCTGATACATTTTATTTAAATCATTAACATATTTTTCATCTATATTAAAAGCAACTGATGCGGCATCTTGAATAGCTTTAAAGGTTCCTGAATCTATATTATTTTTAATTGTACCTAGAGCTTTAACAGCTTGAGCATTTCCGCATACAAATCCGACTCTCCATCCTGTCATATTATATGATTTTGAGTGAGAATAAAATTCAAGAGCAACATCCTTTGCGCCCTCAACCTGCAAAACAGAAGGAGCTTTGTAACCGTCATAAGTCATCTCAGAATAAGCCATATCAGAACATAGTAAGATATCATATTTTTTGCAGAAATCCACAGCTTTTTTAAAGAAATCTAAGTCAGCAACAGCCCCTGTCGGGTTGTTAGGATAATTTAAAAACATAATTTTGGATTTTCTTGCAATATCTTCAGGTATTTTGTCAAAATCAGGCAAATATCCGTTTTCTTCCAATAACGGCATTTCATAAGGTGTTCCGCCTGCAAATATTGTTGCATTATGATAAACGGGATATCCCGGATCAGGAACCAGAGTATAATCTCCTTTGTCTACAAAAGCAAAGAAAACATGAGCAATAGCTTCTTTAGAACCTATATTTGCAAGCATTTCAGTATCAGGATCGAGTTCAACTCCGAAACGTTTTTTCATCCAGCCGCAAGCAGCTTTTCTGAATTTTTCCGTTCCGTTATAAGGCGGATAATCATGATTTTTAGGGTTATCAACAGCCTTATGCATTTCATCGACAATCGGCTGTAAAGTTGGTTTATCAGGATCACCTATCCCTAAACTTATTATATCTTTTCCTTGAGCTTTGGCTTCCGCTATTTTTCTGTCAATTTCCGCGAACAAATAAGGCGGAATTTTTTCCAAACGTTCTGATACCTTCATGGTCTCTCCTTCTTAATAATTTGTCTTAAACTTTAAGTTTATGATATCATAAATATAGAGGAAAGACAATGAGTATAATTGCAGATGATAACGATTTTAAGAGTTCAGCAATTGCCGATAAGAAAAAACATTCGGTCATAAAACCGGAGTGTCTTGATAATGATAAAAATTTTGAAAACTGTATAAGACCAAAAACATTTGATACATATATAGGTCAATCGGCACTAAAAGAAACATTAAAAATTTCAATCGCTGCAGCAAAAAAACGCGGGCTGCCGCTTGATCATCTGTTATTTTACGGTCCTCCGGGGCTGGGTAAGACTACACTTGCAGGCGTTATTGCAGAACAGATGGGGGTTGATATAAAAATTACATCAGCACCGGCACTGGAACGACCAAGGGATATTATAGGCATTCTTATGTCTTTAAAAGGCGGAGAAATTCTTTTTATTGATGAAATACACAGACTGAATAAAGTCGCGGAAGAAATTTTATACCCTGCAATGGAAGATTTTGTTCTTGATATGACAACAGGAAAAAGTCAAACTGTAAAAACATTGAGAATTCCACTTCCAAAATTCACATTAATAGGAGCTACAACCAAAGCCGGTGAACTTTCCGGACCTTTAAGAGATCGTTTCGGAATTATACACAGACTTGAATTTTACACGGAAGACGAATTAGCAAAAGTTATAAAACGGACAGCAGGAATTTTAAATATTGATATAACTGAAGAAGGAGCACACGCAATTGCAAAACGCTCCCGCGGCACTCCGCGTATTGCAAACAGATTAGTCAAAAGAGTTGCAGACTATGCCCTTGTAAAACATGACGGAAAAATAACGGAAGATGTAGCCAATAAATCATTAGATATTTTAAAAATTGACAACTACGGTCTTGACAGTACAGATAGAAGCCTTTTAAAACTGATTATAGAAAAATATGACGGCGGTCCTGTCGGGATTGAAACAATTGCAGCTGCAATAGGGGAAGATGTAAGAACTATTGAAGATGTCTGCGAACCTTTTTTATTGCAGGCAGGCTTGTTACAGCGTACTCCGCGCGGAAGAAAAGTTTCTCCGGCGACATACAGACATCTTGGGTATAAAAATATCAATATTAATGAACAAAAAAGTCTATTTTAAAGGATAACCATGAAAAAATTACTTGTTACTATATTTGTATTTATCGGAATATTCATTCCTGCTCTTGCGGATGAACAAAAACCTGTTCTGCCATCCCAAACAGGAATAGTGGAAAACATAAAATATGAAGATGCTGATGAACTTAATCAAGGAGAACAAACAACAAAACAGCTTGTTACAATAAAGGTACTCACAGGTAATTTTAAAGGCACGGAAAGAATTGTTGAAAATATGCTCACAGGCAATCCTGCATATGATATAAATCTCAATAAAGGCGACAAAGTTGTTCTGCATGTTGAAGCTGTTTCAGATACTGTTTCAACCCCTGATGATGTAGATTTTTTCATTGCTGATGTAAAAAGAGATAACCAGATTTTAATTTTCGGTTCAATATTTTTTATAATGCTTCTTCTTATCGGACATAAAAAAGGTTTGACAAGTATAATTTCTATTGTATCAACTGTTGCTTTAATATTTTTTATGCTTATGCCCATGATTTTAAGCGGATTTTGTCCTATTGCATCATCTGTACTTGTCGGGATTTTATCAACAATAATAACTATTTACCTTGTAGGCGGATTTAATTCAAAAAGTTCTTCTGCAATTATCGGAACATCAACAAGCCTCATTTTTGCCGGCGGTCTTTCAATGCTTGCGATTTATTTTGCACATCTTACCGGTTTTGCGGGAGAAGAACCGATGTTTTTATACACAGCAAGACCCGATCTAAGTTTCACGGGAATTCTTGCAGCATCAATGGTAATTGCTGCCCTTGGAGCTTTAATGGATACTGCTGTTTCCATTGCCAGCACAATTAATGAAATTTATGAAACAGACAAAACTCTTACCATAAAACAACTTTTCAAATCAGGGATGAATGTCGGACGCGATATAATAGGTACAATGTCAAACACTTTAATTCTGGTTTATCTTGGTAGTGCACTTCCTCTTGTACTGCTATCCAGCAATATTGACATGAACAAATTCTTTAACCTTAATCAGGTTGCAACAGAAATTTTATCAGCTTTGACAGGCAGTATTGCTATTTTAGTATGCGTACCGATAACTGCAATTGTTGCAGCAATTTTAATTAAAAGAAATAAACAAAAAGCTGATTTTAACTTAAAACAAATTGACATCAATTAGTTATGATGCGAAATTTATCATATAATAATTAGCAGGATACGAATAAGCAAGCTCTTTATTAACTTCAACAACTTCATGATTCATATCTTTGTTAGCGTATTCAGGTGTAATCACAGGTAATTTATCAGCCTGCTCCTGAGTTTTTATAACCTCTCCTGCCGGAACATACCTGTTATCAGCGACTTTTACTCCGATAACCCTTGCCGCAGGCTCAATTACAACATTGTTCCCGATTTCTGATTTATACACAAACGACTGCATTCCGACAAATACATTATCGCCGATTTTGACAGGGCCATGAACCTGTGATTGATGCGCAAGACTTACATCTTTACCTACATAAACCGAATATTCCTGACCGTCCTGTTTTACACGCCCGTGTTTAAGCCCGTGGATTACAACACCGTCCTGAACATTCGAACCTTCACCAATATATATTGGCGTACCTTCATCACCTCTGACAGAAGCAAACGGTGCAATATTTACATCACGTCCTATTATAACATTACCGATTACGCTTGCCTGCGGATGTATAGCATCATTAGGCATCAATAACGGCATATATCTGTTCGGGGTAAAACTTGTAACAGGGTTAGGCATAATATTTTTTGGTGTAATCTGCGGTAAAACAGGTAACATAAATTTTTCTCCTTATTAAATGAATACTTTATTATAAAAATCAAACATAAAAAATTTTGCTAGTAAAAAACAAAAATTCAGCCCCTGAAACAAGTTCAGAGCCTGCCTTGAATTTATTTCAAGGGTGACGGTTTTAAATTTCCATATAGGTTTGATAAGAAAAGCGGTCTTAAAGACCGCTTTTTTATAATTTATTTTGAACAGGAACAACATCCGCACAAAGCTGATTTTAAAACATCAGCCTTGTCTGTTCTTTCCCACGGCACATCAATATCAGTTCTGCCCATATGACCGTAAGCAGCTAATAATTGATAGAACTTGCCGCCGTTTTTAGCAGGCAAACCGCGAAGGTCAAACTGGTTAATAATTGATGCCGGTCTTAAATCAAAGTTTTTAGATACTAAAGCAGAAATTTCATCATCTGAAATTTTACCTGTGCCAAAAGTATCAACCATGATTGAAACAGGTTCTGCAACACCGATTGCATAAGCGAGTTCAATTTCGCATTTTTCTGCCAAACCTGAAGCAACCACGTTTTTAGCAACCCATCTTGCAGCATAAGCAGCAGATCTGTCAACCTTTGTAGGATCTTTCCCCGAGAAAGCTCCGCCGCCGTGTCTTGAATAACCGCCGTAAGTATCAACAATAATTTTACGACCTGTCAAACCGGCATCGCCTTGAGGTCCTCCCACAACAAATCTTCCTGACGGGTTAACAAGAATTTTTGTTTCGCTGTCAATTTTGATTGTTTCGTGAGCAAAAACTTCATCAATTACGTATGCCGTAATATCTCTTTTTATAATTTCCTGAACTTTTGAATTGTCGCATTCACCGTTAATTTCAGGATCGTGCTGTGTAGATATTAATATTGTATGAATTCTTGACGGTTTTCCGTCAACATATTCAACAGTAACCTGAGATTTCCCGTCAGGTCTTAGGTAATTTAAAATCCCTTGTTTTCTAACCTGAGCTAATCTGTGTGACAATTTATGAGCTAAACTTATAGGCAAAGGCATCAATTCAGGTGTTTCGTTACATGCATAACCGAACATAATTCCCTGATCGCCTGCGCCGATGTTTTCGGTTTCGGAAACAGATGTATCAGCATTGTCATTTCTTGTTTCAAAAGCTTTGTTTACGCCGCCTGCGATATCGCAAGACTGTTCATCAATACTTGTTAAAACAGCACAGGTTTTATAGTCAAAACCGCCGCCTTGAGTGCCGTTGTAACCGATATTTTTAATTGTGTTACGAACAACTGACGGGATATCAACATAACAGTCAGCAGTAATTTCGCCGCAGACAAGTGCCATGCCTGTTGTTACCGTTGTTTCAGCGGCAACACGAGCCTGAGGGTACTTTGTCAAAAATTCGTCCAAAATCGCGTCAGAAATCTGATCGCATACTTTGTCGGGGTGTCCTTCCGTAACAGATTCGGAAGTGAATAAAAAGTTTCTTGGTGTCATTTCAAATTCTCCTTAATTTGTATTTCGGATCCGGCGAACCTATCACCGTCAATCCAGCCGGTAAGGTTTTTAATTCCGACCCGGCAATGTCATTAAGAAACAGTGTACAACCAAAAATATACAAAATCAAATATTGTGTGAAGATGTATTAA
>CALUPR010000045.1 GCA_944322705.1 Candidatus Gastranaerophilales bacterium | reverse complement strand
TATCTTTAAATTGGCTTCGCTTCTTTGCCTCTTGGCATCTTTTCCTCCGGCGGAGCCTAAAGTGCCCCCCCCCCGAAAGCATAGCCAATTGACCCGGCACATAGAAGTCCTAATAAATCTTTAAGTTCTTGAAATCTTTTCATCTCAACTCCTGTCTTTATGTATAACAGTTTTATTTTAACATATTTTAGTTAAAATTCCAACTATTTATTAAAATATCCACATAAACTATTACAATATCCGTTTTTTATATATAATAAAATAAAGTATAAAATAAAGGAGTAAAAATGAGTTTACAGACAGCAGAACAGTTTGAAGAAAACGAACAATATACACAGGCATTTGAAGAATATCTAAAACTTTATAACAGAAATCCGAAAGATCTAAGCTTATTAGAAAGACTGGGTCATATCTCAATGCTTCTGGATAACAAGGATCAAGCTGCCGAATATTACTCAAAAATTCTTGAATATGATGCCACCAATGTTCTTGCATATGAACAATTGATGGATATTTATGTTACAAAAGATAAGTATAAATATTATATCTACAGAGGCAACATGCATTCTGTGGAGCACAAACTTGAACATGCAATAAATGACTACAAAAAAGCGATTAACGTTGCTCAGGAAGATAAGGAAATGCTATCTGCCCGCTTTGTTCTTGCCACTCTTTACGAACAATGCGGAAACAACTTAAAAGCTATTGATGAATATTTGAAAGTACTTGATTATGAGGATGCTCCGCAGGAAGCTTATATAAAACTTTCTAATCTTTATGTAAAAGAAAATGCTACACCCAGTGCTATAGAAATTCTTGAAAGAGGCAGAAAAAACGGACTTGATTTAACTGATATCAAAGAACAACTTGCAGACCTTTATCTTAAAAACGGGAATCCCGAAAAAGCCATTGAAGTTACATCAGATGAATTAACAAAAGTAAAATGTCTGCTTGATATGGAACGGGAGAAAGAAGCTTTCACAAAACTTCAGGGAATGGAAGGAGAATACAATCATATTGCGCAATTCCATTCGCTAAAAGCTCAGTATTACTATATGACTAAAGATTATGATAGAGCTCTTGAATGCGTAAATAAATTTGATGAATTTGAAAAAAATTCTCCGCTCACATATCAAATGCGCGCTCTTATTTATGAAGAAAAAAACGATGACTTTAATGCACATCTCAACTGGGGCAAATACAATCTTGTCAGAGGTAACAAAGACATTGCAATCAATGAATATCTTAATGCATACCAGATAAAAAATGATGACATTGATTTATTAAACACTCTTGCAATGCTTCTGGAAGAATCAGGTGACAGAAATCATGCTATGGAATTTTATGAAAAAATTGCTAAACTTGATGAAACAGATAAAAAATCATTGCAAAAACTCGCTGAATTTAGAGAAAGCATAGGCGACTATAAAACCCAGACGGATTATCTCTTGAAACTTTATCATCTTGATAAAAGGAACGCAGAAAATGTCAGAAAACTTGGTGAAGCTTATGAAAAACTGCGCAACAAACCTGCAGCATTTGAATGCTATGAAAAATACCTTGAAATCGGCAAAGGCAATCCTGATTACTCTAAAATCCAGCATAAACTGGAAAAACTTAATAACACCGAAATGCAGGAGGAAGAAGGATTTATTGATAAAATAATGAAATGGTTTAACAGGGATTAAAAAAGAGTACCAAGCATTCCCGCATAAAGCTGATAAAATGCTATAGCTATAAATAATACAAAACCACCCATTATTATAATAAGTGTCGGTTCAAACAGTTTCAGCAGCGCATCCAGTGCCATATCTACTTTTTTATCAATAACCTCAGCAGCATCTTTTAACATTTTACCGAGCGTTCCCGATTTTTCACCGGTTGCAATCATTGTCATCAAAGCCTCCGGCATAAGATTTGACAGTTGAAAAGCTTCTGTTAAAGATTTTCCCTTTTTTGCAAAACTGGCTGTGTTTGCTGCCTGTCTTTTCATAACAAGATTTCCGAGAGTTTTTACTGACAAATCTAAGCCAGACATTACAGGCAGTCCCGCATCGTAAGAAATCTGTAAAACTGTGATAAAATTAGATAAATTAATATATCTGACAAATTCGGAAACAGCAGGTACTTTCAATATAAATTCATCCCATTTGTTTTTAATTACGGGATTCTTAAACAATGACGAAATAATATAACAAAATGCGCCAAATCCTATAAGAATCAACCACCAGAAATTTCCGACAAATGTACAAAAACCAATGAGGATTTCTGCCAGAAGAGGAACAGTGCCACCTGCAAATTGAATTACACCGTAAAATGCAGGAAAAATAAATTTTGCAAACAATAATAGAACACCGAACATTAATAATATCAAAACAGCAGGGTAAATAGAGGCTCTTATTATTTTTCCTTTTATATTATCCTGGTTTCTTAAAAGTACAAGCATCCTGCTTAAAGTTTCTTCCAATTCTCCGGATTCTTCGCCAGCTTTCACCAGAGAGGTATAAACAGGTCCAAAAGCCTTTCCGTAAAGCCTGCCTAATGCCTGTGAAAACGTAGCACCACTCATAATTTTTTGTTGTATGCTCGAACATACAGTTTTAATTTTCAATGACGGAGAATTTTTTTCTATACTCTGTAAAGCTTCAAGTATAGGAATACCTGCTGATAGCAAAACTTCCAATTCATTAGTAAAACTTATTTTATCTTTAAGGCTGATAAATGTTATATTTTGCCCGTGCAACGGTGAAACTGAAGCATTATAGTCAACACCCGCAGCCTGCTGAACATCTTCCGTATAAACTTTTGTCGGAACAAAACCCAGCAGACGAATTTTTTCACGAGCTTCTCTCAGGGAAGATGCCTCAACTTCGCCTTTAATAATCTCATTATTGTTTTTTAATGCACTGTATTGAAATTTTGCCATAACCAATATAAATACTTTAAACCATTTTTATAAAAATAGCAACAAAAAAAGTTCCGCTTTTTAAGCGGAACTTTTAAATTATTGAGCTACTTCGGATGGCTCTGCTTGCTCTTTTTTAGACCGTTTTGATTTCTTTTCAAAAGCAATTTTGTCATCTACGAGTTTTATAACAATCGTATCCCCCGGAGCGTACTTGCCCGAAAGAATTTCTTCAGCAAGCATATCTTCAATCTTACGCTGAATTAGTCTTCTCAGAGGTCTTGCGCCATAAGCTTCGGAGTATCCGTTTTTAGCCAGATGATCTTTAACTTCATCAGTTACCTCAACAGACAATTCTCTTTCTGCAAGACGTTTGAACAAGTCTTTAAGCATCAAGTCAACAATCTGTCTGATTTCTTCCTGTGACAGGTGAGAGAATACGATTGTTTCATCAATACGGTTCAAGAACTCAGGTCTGAAGGCTTTTTTCATTTCTTCAGTAACCGTTTCTTTGAGTTTTTCGTACTTGTCTTTTGATTCATCGTCACTTGTAGAGAAACCTAGTTTTGATGTCGTTGTAATCATGCTTGCACCAACGTTTGATGTCATGATTATAATTGTATTTTTAAAGTTGATGTGACGTCCTTTTGCGTCCGTTAAACGACCGTCATCAAGAATTTGAAGCATGATATTAAATACATCAGGGTGAGCCTTTTCGATTTCGTCAAAAAGAATTACGCTATAAGGCTTTTTGCGGACGAGTTCAGTCAAATGACCGCCGTCATCATAACCAACATATCCCGGAGGAGAACCGATAAGTTTTGCGGTTGAATGTTTTTCCATAAATTCTGACATATCAACTCTTATCATATTATCTTCAGAGCCAAATACGGCTTCTGCAAGAGCCTTTGCAAGTTCTGTTTTACCAACGCCTGTCGGTCCGCAGAAGATAAAGCTTCCGATAGGTCTGTTCGGACTTTTCAATCCTACACGGGCACGTCTTATTGCTTTAGAAATTGCAACGACAGCGTCATGCTGACCGATAACTCTTTCATGAAGTGTATCTTCAAGTTTAAGAAGTCTTTCACTTTCTCCTTCGGTCAATTTCGTAACAGGAACGCCTGTCATAGTAGAAATAACTTCAGCAACATTTTCAGCAGTAACAGTCGGCTTATTTGCTTCATGCTCTTCTTTATATTTCTGAGCCATTTCACGTATACGCTCTTTCAAATCAGCTTCGTCATCTCTTAGTTGAGAAGCTTTTTCAAATTCCTGATTTCTGATAGCTTCTTCTTTCTCCTTGATTAATCCGCGCAGTTCTTTTTCAAGTTCCTTGCCTTCCGGTGAAAGATTTGAAACTTTAAGACGAACTTTAGAAGATGCTTCATCAATTACGTCAATTGCTTTATCCGGCAAAAATCTGTCTGTAATATATTTGTTAGATAATTTTACCGCAGCAACAATAGCTTCATCAGAAATTATCAATTTGTGGTGTTCTTCATACTTAGGTTTTAAACCTTTTATAATTTCAATAGATTCTTCCTCAGTCGGCTCATCAATGATTACAGGTTGAAAACGGCGTTCCAGAGCTGAATCTTTTTCAACATATTTTCTGTATTCATCCAGAGTTGTTGCACCGATAACCTGAATTTCGCCTCTTGACAGTGCAGGTTTCAAAATATTAGCGGCATCAATAGCGCCTTCTGCGGCACCTGCACCAATAAGTGTGTGCATCTCATCAATTACAAGAATAATGTTTCCAGCTTGACGGATTTCATCCATAATTTTTTTCAGACGTTCTTCAAATTCACCGCGGTATTTTGTACCTGCAACCAGAAGCCCCATATCAAGCTGAATAACTTTCTTGCCGTCCAAGATATCCGGCACTTCAGCATTAACAATTCTCGTTGCAAGTCCCTCTGCTACAGCAGTTTTACCTACACCCGGTTCACCAATAAGTACGGGGTTGTTTTTTGTACGTCTTGCAAGGATTTGAATAACTCTTTCAATCTCTTTTTCTCTGCCGACAACCGGATCTAAACGTAATTCTTGTGCGGCAAGAGTCAAATCACGTCCGAATTCATCCAGACTCGGAGTTTTTGTCTTTCCGCCTGTTGAAGATGATGAACTGGAACTTCCTGAAGAAACAGTTTGCGGCTTAGATTCGCCGAGCATTTTCACAACATTGCTTCTGACTTTATTTAGGTCTACACCCAAATTTTCAAGAACACGTGCAGCAACACCTTCACCTTCTCTTATAAGTCCGAGCAGAAGATGTTCCGTGCCTATATAATTGTGCCCCAGCTGTCTTGCCTCATCCCATGACAGTTCAAGAACTCTCTTTGCTCTGGGTGTAAAGGGGATTTCAACAGCAACAAATCCTGAGCCCCTGCCGATAATTTTTTCAACCTCAGCTCTTGCATCTTTTAATGTTACCCCCATGGATTTTAAAGTTTTGGCAGCAACCCCTGTACCTTCACCGATAAGCCCGAGCAAAACCTGCTCCGTGCCAACGAAATTATGACCGAGTCTGCGCGCTTCTTCCTGAGCTAACATTATAACTTTTATAGCTTTCTCCGTAAAACGTTCAAACATTTATATATTTACTCCTATCTCTCTCTTATAATATATATATTTTACATAAAAAATAAAAAACTTTCAAGGGGTAAAGTGATATCTCATAGAGGCTTAATAACTTCTATTATTATAAAAAATATATTCAAATAAAAAAATGGTTGACATTTAATTTTGCTTCATGTAGAATTGAACTTGTCGAAAGAAATAAGCCCCCATCGTCTAGAGGCCTAGGACAACACCCTTTCACGGTGTAGACAGCGATTCGAATTCGCTTGGGGGTACCATTTAAAAAAGTGATGACCTGTTGAGGTCATTTTTTTTGCGCCTACTCCAGAAACTTGAGTTTGGCTAAAATGAAAAATTAAGGCTCACAGACAAAGTTATAAATTTTTAAATAATCTTGATTACTCTCAGGTTTAGTCATCTTTACTTTATCAGTAAATATTTTTACATATCTTGGCAAAGGATAAGAAATGTTCGAAACAATACCCTCGTAAGATTTCTTCACTCCGATTTGTCTGTTTTTACAGTCAATCTTACAGCGTAGAAGATAAGCGTTCGATGTAAACGGAGGAAGTTTTAATGCATATATATAATTAAATCCGTTTTCATAGCGCATTAAATTTTTATTGACTATATGCAGAGTTTTATCAAGTTCTGTAATATAATCAATACGGTGATTTCCTGAAGCATTTTGCCAGTTTACAGCAGGTTTAGGCGGATGATGAATATAGGAAACTCCATTGACATTATAATCCAATGTAAATTGAATATCTATACTCCATCCTTTAAACCCTTCCGGCAACGGTTTAAAAGGTTGAGCATTATATACGGCCTCTAATGCGGCATCATCATAAACCTTATTCCCTGAAGATTGAAATATACTGGCAGCCAACAGTCTTCCGTCTTTCGCTATTTTCATCAACAAAATAACTCTCTTACTCTCGCTGAATTTCGGCGGATCCCATTTTGAACGGATATTATACTGCAAATCTCTCATGTAAGGAGCAAAATCAACAGCCTCTTTACCTCCTAAAAAAATTAACTGTACCTGCATAGTGTCAGGGGTATAATTTTTAGGGAAAGATTCATTATAAACTTTAACTGATTTTACGGCATCCATAACCGACGCATAAAATTTTGAATTTTCATTATGTTCATCAAAGAAAGTTTTATAATCCTTGACAATACCATTTCTGTCAATATTTAACAAAAACGTTGCGGAAGCTGAACTTTCGGGTTCATTATAATCCCAATTTGCAAAAATTAAATGTGCAAGCTTATTGATATAAGGTTCATAATTAATTTTAATAAATGATGAAGCTCCTGTTGATATAACTTTTACAGAAAGCCCTTTGTTATTATCTTTCACTAATGTACTGTCGTCTGCAAAACCCGCATTAGAAACAAAAAACAAAAACAAAATTGATAAAATAATCTTTTTCATAAAATTATTATATAAAATTTCAGGGAAAAAGTAAATGAAAAAAGAGATTTATATCGCAGCTTACATCAATTACGAGTAAAAACGTAACCCCTGAAATAAATTCAGGGCAGGCTCTGAACTTGTTTGACAAAGCGAACCAAAATTTTTGTCATCCTGAATTTATTTCAGGATCTTAAAAATTTTGAGTGAGACTGTCCTTACGAAGTCCAGCATCTTCTAGAAATTAGACCCTGAAACAAGTTCAGGGTGACAATTTAGATATTGTTTGGAGTGAACTGCGATATAAGTCCCAATAAAAAACTCTTTACAAATCGTTTTTACATGTATATAATAAAGGCATGCAGAATAGAACACGACGAATTGTAAGACTTATGAAAGGTTTGTTTTAAAAACAGCTTACTTTTGTCGTAAAAAAGTTTTTATTACTCGACCTTTCCCCCCGAAAGGTCTTTTTTTTTATGTTAATAAACGTTAAAAATGAGAAATTTTTACGCAAGAAAAAATATTCAGCATATTTATGAAAAAAGTGAAAGGTGAAAATAATATATGATACCCGCAATAACGGCAAGTGAATATATATACTCAAAATTAGGCAGCAATGCATCTCTTTTGCCGCTTGCAGTAAAAGATCTGGCAAACAGCTCAGGACTTACGGCAGGCTCATATATTACAGGAAAAGATGTAGAGGGCAAAGACAGATTTATTGATGAATTCGGTACAGAAGCAATATGGCTCGGCGGAATTCCGTTTTTCAAGAAATTTACTGACTTGACTTTTTATAAACTGCTTGGAATTGACCCGAAATTTGATGTAAGAAACCTTAAAAATAAAGATATTTTAGCAAAAGCTATTGAAAAAGCCCCGACAGAAGAAATTAAACAGAGTATTATCAAAATCTCTAAAAATCCAAAATATACAAAAAATCTGGCTATTGCAAAATTTGCATTTTCAACTTTAGCCGCAATCGCAACATATGCAGGACTTACCAAATTCAGACAGCATTACAGACTGGAAGAGGCAAAAGAAGAACTTAAAGAAAAAGCTCAGAATAAACATCCCTCGGCAAAAACATCAAACCTGATGCAGCAAAAAGTTCCGCAGGCATTTGCACCTGTTCACTCTTCTAAAAAGGGAAAAGATGTGTCATTCAGCGGTGCACTCCAGGATTTTATGTTCAATCCGGTCAAAAATCTTATGATTTTAGACGGTTCTATTACAGCCGAAAGACTTGCAAGCTCTCAGAGCCAACAGGAATTAATTAATTATACTATCAAAGAGGCAGGTACCTGGTTTTTTATGTATTTTGCCGGCTCAATGATTCAAAAACATCTTGAAAACAAAGCTAAAGTCCCTATTAAGCTTGATTCAATGATTATTGAAAGCAAAGAATTGAAACAGGCATTTAAAGATAACTCAATTAAAACAAGCCTTGATGCTTATGAAAAAGTAATAAAAGATACATCAAAAGAAATTGATATTTACAATTTCATCCATGAAAATCCTGATAACTTTATTGTCAAAATGGCAAAACAATCAAAATTAATAAAAACACTTAAAAAATCAGATAAAATTGATACAAGGGCATATATTGACATTACAGACTTTAAAAATTTAAAATCAAACATTGAAGAATTATATAAAAAAGCTCCTCAAGACAATATTGATAAATATTTAAAACAAGTCGTCAAATCAAAAAGAATTGCCGTATTAAAAAATATCGGAATATGCATAGGCGCACTCGGGGTTGCAGTTCCGGCAATTATGATTGCAATGAGATATATTTTGCCGAATAACAGAGAATATAAAGTTATGGAAATGGCAAAAAAAGAAAATCAAAAAGAACTGTCTAAAACAGCCTGAGCTGCTACATAAGCTGTTGACCAGCAGTTTTGCAGATTAAACCCTCCGCAAAATCCGTCAATATCCATAACTTCACCGCAAAAATAAATTCCCGGAACTAGTTTTGATTCCATTGTTTTCGGGTTAATCTCATTTAAACTAATGCCGCCCGATGTCACAACTTCGCCGTCAGGAACAGTCCCGATAACTGTAACACTAAAATGCCTCAGACTATCAAGAATTTTGTCGCGTATGGAGCCGATTATCATATGACATTTTTCAGCAGGATTTATGCTCAAATTGTTCAAAATAAATTCAGCTAGAGATTTCGGGATGAATTCTGCCAAAAGATTTTTAATACTTTTATGAGGATTTTCATTAAGTTTTCCTTGTAAATCAATATCTCCTGTCATATCAAATTCCAGTTTATACGGGAAACTATCTCTTGCCCGCTGCGATGAAATTTTGTAAATTTCAGGTCCTGAAATTCCTTTATGCGTAAACAAAATGCCATTTATTGATACACCTGCAAGAGATGAAAAATCTTCTTTTGTTTCAAGTCCTGTCAGCGCAGGTCTGGGTTCAATAACGGTGTGTCCTAGATTTTCTATCAAACCATAAGAAGAATGCCCGCCGGTTGAAATTATAATATAATCAACTTTGTGAACTCCCATATTCGTCACGATAGAAAATCCTTCATTTATTCGCAAAACTTCTTCTTTGACAAATTTTACTTTTTTGAGAGAATTCAAGAATTTTTCTCTGACATCTTTTGCACTGTTTGACACGGGAAAAATCCTCATATCCTCCTGAATATAAGTTTTTACACCTAGATTTTCAAAAAATTCTACGGTATCCGATGTTGAAAACTTTGAAAAAACAGAATACAAAAATTTTTCACCTCGCGGATAATTCCTCGCAAGCTCTTTAAAATCATATTCTGCATGAGCCAGATTACATCTTCCGCCGCCTGTCGGCAAGAGAGTTTTTAAAGGCGAATTTTTCTCAAATACATAAACATCAAACTTATTCTGCAAAAAATATGCACACATACATCCGGCAGGCCCGCCGCCTATGATTGCAACTTTAGATTTCGACTCTTGTTCCATATAAAAATACCATTTCAGGATTTTCCAAATCACTGTGAAGTTCACTTATGGTCTTATGCAGCACTGGATGTTCAAAATTAGGGATTAATTCAAGAAGAGGAACTAGAGTAAATGCCCTCAGATGAAGATATTTATGCGGAATAGTTAAATTTTCATCATTTATAATATCTTTGTTGTAAAAAAGAATATCTATATCAATTGTTCTGTCACTGTATTCATTTGAATTTTCAACACGTTTACGTCCTAACTGCTGCTCTATTCTGCCACATTCTTTCAAAAGATCCTGAGGCGAAAGAGTGGTTTTAATTTCTAAAACAGCATTAACAAACCAGACATCAGAATTCATATTCCATGGTTCTGTTTCATAAAAAGCAGAAGTTCTGATAACACTAATTCCGTCAGATGCCCCGAGTAAACTCGTTGCCTGCTGAACATATCCTATGCGGTCTCCGCTGTTTGAACCTAAACTCAAATAAACAATTGCCATAACAATATTTTATGGTTTTTATCAAGTTGTGTCAATATTTATATATAAATTTGAACACTAAAAATTTTTAATGTATAATTCGTTTGAAATTATGTTTTTTATATACAAAATACTTTCTACAACTTTATTTTTAATTTCACTGCCTTTATATGCAGTATCAAGACTTTGCCGCGGCAAGGAATTATCAGGCTGGAAAGAAAAACTTGGCAAATTTACACCTCCGGATTTAGGAGAAAAAGTTATTATGTTCCATGGCGTGTCAGTGGGTGAAGTTATAGCTTTAGAAAACCTTATTAAAAAAACAAAAGATACATTTCCTGATTATAAAATCGTTGTAACCACAGGTACAAACACCGGTCAGGAAATAGCAAAAAAGAAATTTAAGAACACTGCAGATTTCATTACATATTTTCCGTTTGACATTACAATATGTGTAAAAACATTCCTTGACAAAATCAAGCCGTCTGTTGTTCTGATTGCGGAAACAGAACTCTGGCCTACATTTGCAGATGACTGTAAAAAAAGAAATATTCCGCTCTTTGTTATTAACGGAAGAATTTCAGATTCCACATACAAATTATACAGATTTATGAAACCTTTTTTTGCCGGTCTTTTTAAAAATTACACAGGGATTTTTACCCAGAGTGAACTTGACCGAGAAAAATTCATAAAAATAGGTGCACCGGCAGATAAAAGTGAAGTTATGAAAAATCTTAAATTTGATGTAAAACGTATTGATGCAGATTTTGATTTAAAACAACAAAATTTTAGAGTAATAATTGCCGGCAGCACTCACAAAGGCGAGGACGAAATAGTTCTTGACACCTTTAAAAAACTAAAATCGGAGTTTCCAGATATAAAGCTTTTACTTGCCCCAAGACATTTAACAAGAGTAAACAATGTAAAAGGACTTGCAGAAAAAACAGAACTTACATTTGGTCTGCGCTCCTGTGATGACAAATTCGATAAAAATGATATTATAATACTTGATACTTTAGGTGAATTAAGCCGAATTTATCAAATATGCGATTTTGCATTTATTGGCGGCAGTTTTAATAAAACAGGCGGTCATAATCCTCTTGAAGCTGTTGTTTACAACAAACCTGTGATTTCCGGTCCGTCTATCCATAATTTTAGAGATATTTATTGGATTTTATCCCGATCAAATGCCGGAAAAATCGTAAAAAATCCCCAGGAACTATATCTTCAAATGAAAAAACTTCTCTATGATAAAGATTTTTATAACGAAAGCTGTAATGACTGCAAAAATGTTTTTGCATCGCAACAAGGAGCTTTAGAATTCGTTATTGACAAATTAAAGAAAATAATAGATTAACTTATCATCCGTTATAAGTATTTTTTAAAATTTTTCTGATTTAAACAGATGATTTATATTACAAAATGTAAAGTTTTTTGGTATAATTATTAAAGTATTTCCCTAATTCTGCCGTTAACTGTAGAGAGGAAACAAAACGAAAGGGAACATGTCATGGGTATGGCAGCTTCGCAAGCCAGATTTTTAGGTCTGACTGCCAGAAA
>CALUPR010000044.1 GCA_944322705.1 Candidatus Gastranaerophilales bacterium | reverse complement strand
TAATGAATATGAAAATGGAAGAGGGCGAAAATTTAAAAGACAGATATACCGTTTACGATGCTGATGAGCAAAAGTATGTAAATGCGGATGAATTTTATGAAAAGTTTTTTAAATATTCAAAATTGAAAGTTGTGGGAGAATGCAGCTATACCGGAAAAATAATGAACTATAATAATACGGCAGAAGGAAATACTTCTTATACGGCTGTCGGCAGGGAATATATACGGGATGCCCTTTCAAACGGTATGTGTTCTTATATTTATATAAATGCGGCTAATATAAATATAACTGTGGATGTAAACGGAACAAAACGTCCAAATCAGTTAGGTCATGATATTTTTTATTTCACGGTTGATAAAAATGACATGTTAAAACCAAGAAAGATGTCAAAATTATATACTGATGAAGAATTAGAAGATGAAGATTTCGCATTTGTAGCAGGAGTCCCATGCTCAATCAAATCCAAACAAGGCGGTAACGGTGCGGGTTGTGCTTATTATGCAATGATAGACCGAAATCCTGATGACAATACAAAAGGTTACTGGGAGAGTCTGCCGTAGCCCTTTGTTATGTAAGATATTTTTGAACAGCTTCTTTAGAAAACACTTCTATGCTGTCCTGTGAATGAATAAATATCATGCAGCTTATTAGTGATTTAAGTGTTTCAAAATCGGAAAATGAGAGCTTATATCTCAAATCGTCCATATTATTTGCAAGAAATTCCATAATAATTGTTTTGTTGTCAAATACAAGACTTGCAAAATAGTCAAAAGATTCTTTAGTTTTAATACCTTCCAGATAGATAAGATCGGGAGACTGGAATTCAATAAAGCGGGAAGCTTTGTCCATATTAAAACCGACATTTTCATTTAATTCGCATTGATGGACGTCTTTAAGGTGATATTTCGCTATACTTTCAAGAGTCATAATATTTTTACTCATTTCTGCAGCTTCAATAAGCAGTGAATAAATGATATGAGTTTTTCCGCTCAAAGGTGAGCCGCATACAATAATAATGCCCGGAATATTCAATGCTGATTTAATTAAATTCAGAGATTTTTCGGATTTTATAATTTGATTTAAATGTTTTGGAGGTTTGTAAATTTTTAAGAAAATTCTTTCACCCATTATTGTCGGGAAAGTTGAAATACTTGCAACAACTTCCATTTTGTCAACTTTGAATGACAACTTCCCCAGCTGGGGAACTTCGCTTACTGCGGCGTCAAGTTCGGCAAGAGTTTTTAATTTTGCGGTAAAAGATGATGTCAGCACAGAGGGAATACTTCCCTTGTTAAGCAATTCCCCGTTTTTCTTAAAATTAACTCCGAAACCTTCTTCAGTGCTTTGAAAAGTTACTTCATGCACTCCTTCAAGAATTGCCTGTTTTAATATCGCTGTAATAATTTTTTGGATATGGTTATCTGACAAATCTTGACTGTGAAGTTCATCCCGCCAGTCATATTCAATACCGTCTTCTGTTTGAATGTCGCCTATTGCAGAATCTTTTCTGTAATATTCATCAATTTTTTTTAAAATACTGTTTTCCGATGACACGACAGGTTCAATAGAGCATTCAGCAGTTTCAATAATTTTGTCGATAGCAAAAAGATCCAAAGGGTCTGCCATTGCAACCGTAAGAGTGTCTTCAATTTTAAAAAGCGGTATTATACGGTATTTTTTTGCATCAGAAAAGTTTATAAATTTTAAACACTTCGGATCAAGAGTGTAATCTTCCAAATTTACATACGGAATATGAAGTTTGGCTTCCAAAAATTTAAGGATTGCTTCTTCGGATATCACTCCGGAATTTATAAGAGCCTGTCCTATGTTAATATTTTGAGCGCTTGCAATTTCTTCTGCCTGTTCAATTGTTTCATAAGGCACAAGACCTGCTCTAACCATATCATATTTTAATTTTTCGAGTGTTTTATTAGTGACTGTTGTTTCCATATTATTTTAAATACTGTTCTACTTTTTTTACAACTTCATCAAGTTCAAATGGCTTGGTAATATATTCATCTGCACCGGTTTCTTCGCCTATAAGTTTGTCTTCTTCCTGTGAGCGTGCGGTAACCATTAAAATCGGAATATTTTTGTATTTTGCATCGTATTTTAACAAGCGGCTTATTTTATATCCGTTTATTTTTGGCATCATAACATCAAGTATAATTAAATCAGGTATAATTTCTTTAGCAAGCCTGAGTCCGTCTTCTCCGTTATATGCGCAATAGCAGGTAAAATCAGCTGCTTCAAGCACAAACTTTAAGCTCTCTACAATATCCTGCTCATCATCAACAATTAATATTTTTTTCATACAATTCCCCTAATCTGGATATACCTATAAATATTATAACATATTAAAAATCTTCTTCTATATTGTTAAATTTTGTAATAAATTATTGCAGTTATGACAAATTTAAGTGTTCAGCATTCTTATAAAGTTAAAAGTGAAAGGAAGTAATTATGTCTTTATTTAATTCTCTGGTTAACCATACCCCGACATTTAGATTTGGCGGATTTCAGCCAATGGGAGCATTTACAAAAAACGTTGATAAAAGAACAACAGAACAATTATTAGAAAATATAGAATATTTTGCAGAACGGAATCCTGAAGTAGCGAAGTTTAAAAATGAATTAAAATCAATGAACCCGAAACATTTAGGGTTGGTTTCCGATATCTGTGAATTGGCAAACAAGGCAGAGATGATGCCTCAATCTATAAATATTAAAGAACTTCGTTTAAAAGACGGAAAAACATTATTTGGATATTTAATGGAGCAGCTGCCAAAGGCTTCAAAAAATAATCCTAACGCTTTGGCATTTACTCAGGAGGTTATTAATCAAACTGATTCTACAGCTTCAAAATATTTTCTTGCAGATTTTGCAAAAATAATGGAAGTTCCAGAAGCTTCAAAACATTTAGCGACAACAAAACCACTTGTAAAAGATATTGCAGAACAGACCCTAAATGGCGGATATCTTGTGGATTTTGCAAAAGAAAAAAATTTTATGAACTTTATTAAATTTTTGATAAATCCAAATTCAAATCCAGAAAAAATTGCAATGATAAACAAACTTGCAAAAGTTGCAGATGAAGTTCCAGGGGAAAATATATTATATCTGGATGATTTTGTCAAAAGTAATACTCCCCTAAAACAGGTAGAAGAAAATATAGAAGTAATTCCGAATGTCGCAAAAATGTTTGCAAAAGAAGGAAAAACATTAAATATAGTTGATTTTGTAAACAATAATACTAATTTATACTAACTGTTCTATTTTGGCTACAGGAATTGCAAAATAGAATTCAGATCCTTTATTAAGCTCACTATCGCACCATATGGCGCCTTTGTGAGCTTCTAATAATTGTTTTGCTATCGGAAGCCCCAGACCTGTTCCGCCGGCTTTTCTGGATAAAGAATTCTCAATCTGTGCAAATTTGTCAAACGCATGGAGCAGATCTTTTTCAGCAATTCCTATTCCTTCATCTTTTACACAAACAAGTATATAATCACCGTCGCAAAGTTTTATATTGTCCTTAAAATACTCGTTTATAGGAATATTTTTAGAGTTAATAAGTTTTGACGATATTGTTATTGTTTTGTTTTCCGGTGTAAATTTAATTGCGTTTGATACCAGATTTGTCAGAACCTGTTCTAATCTTTGAGCATCGGCACTTATGTCAGGAAGTGATTGTTCCTGTTCGGTTATAATTGTTAAGCCCTTTGATTTTGCAACTTCGGATAAAGCTGATTTAACATAATCTATTACAGTATTTATGTTTGTAGGTGCAAAATTGAAATCCATTTTACCTGCTTCAATTTTTGACAAATCCAGCAAATCATTTATGATTCCTGAGAGTCTTTGGGCATTTCGCATTGCCATGGATAAAAATTTGTCGGCGGACTCCGTTATTTCACCGCATCTACCGCTCATCAAAATATCCAGAGAATTTTTTATTGAAGTGAGAGGAGTTCTCAGCTCGTGTGAAACAATTGAGATAAATTCAGATTTTAATCTTTCAAGTTTTGCAAGTTTAATATTTGCCTCAATAATTTCCTGATACAATGTTGCACTTTTCAAGGGCAGAGATACCTGTTGCGCAATTGTTTGAAAACAAGTTGCATCATCGGGAGAAAACGGTGCTTCTTTAAATATTTCAACGCATCCGAAGAAGTTTTCACCAAGACTTATTGGCGCAAACATATTATCAAATCTGAAAAGGCTGAATGTAAATCTGCTTGCCGGATATTTTATTTGTTTTACAACTTTTAAAGTATCCGAATTAACTTCAAAAGGCATTTTCTTACCGTCAAACAGCGAGTTATAGTTTAATATAGTCCGCAATTTTAACGCTTCAATAAGTTCATCTGAAAGTTCATACAGAGAATTGAGAATTAAAACAGGTTTTTCTTCGGTGCAGAATGAAAGAGTACAGGTTAAAGAAAAGCTCAAAGCTTTATCCATTCCTTCAATCATGTATTGGATGAGTTTTGCTTTATCAAGAGTTCCCGAGAATTGAGAACTTGTTGTATATAATGCATTTAGCCTGTACAAACTGTCAGCCAAATCTTTATTGGAGTTTGAAAGCATTTCAAGTGAACTCTTCATTCTGAGATTTACGTTAATTGTTGAAATAATAAAATCATCGGACATATCCTCCGTCAGGAAAGCATTGGCATATTTTATTAATTCTTTGTCTATTACTGATGAAGATGTCAAATAGATTATTATGGTATTAGGGCATAAATTTTTAATTTTTTTGTTGAGATTTTTTAAACTGCTAATTTGAGTGTCGATAATTATAACATCAGGGTTATCCGCACTCACTGTGTCATATATAAGATTTTCATCAGACAAACATTCAAGGTCATACGAATTTTTATTAAAAATCGTATTGAAATAATTACACTTTTCTTTTCTTTCTGAGATTACTAAAATTTTAACCATATTTATAATTTTATCAAATTTGATTATATTCATCAACTAAGTTAAATATTTGTACTAATGTTACAAAATGTAAAAAACTATCTAATATTTATAAACATTTTTAAAGAAAATTACTCATTATGCCGATATACTGCATGTAATTTATTAACTAAAGGAAACTCAATTATGGGAATGTCAGCAGGACAAGCAAGATTATTAAGCGTCACGGCACGATTGACCGACAATGAATTACGTTCACAGATGTTAACGAATTCAAAACTTCGTCTTGCAGACAAATCAACAGAAGCGAGCAGCAAATACATGGATGCCTTAAACAGCCAGAAATTAATGTATACAAGTTATGACGGCTCGGGCAATAAAATTAGTCAGGCATTGACAGCTAATACAATTTTATCTTTTGCTGATTTAAAAAATCAGTATGCCATGGTCAATACATCCGGTCAGGTTCTTGTAAGCGGCACTGATATAAAAAACTTTGAATCCTCAGAAACAATGAGTGATTTTATTACGAAATACGGTGTAGGCTATGTTGACAATCAAGAATATATAGACAAAATGACTGAAATTTTTGGCGAAGATTATGAAACGTTATTAGAGGGTTATAACGGGGAAGAAAGTATTGTTGACTATATTAATAATACTTATCTGAATGATATTGAAAAACTTCTGCATAATGAGGATGGTACAGGTTTAATAGATGAAAATACTCTTTCTGCCATATTGGCGGATAAAACCGGTACTATGCCCAAAGAAGAATATGATGAGTGGCTTTCAAATTATCAAAATTCTATCAGCGGAATTTTAGGAGCAGAAAGCTATGATGGCTTATTAGGAGAATATATTAATAAATTACAAAATCCACCTTCACTTGGAGATGCTCCATCTCAAAGCCGACCTTCGGAATCTGAAGAATTATCCAAGCTTTTGGACTCAGCAGGAAATATGCAGCAAATTTTTGAAACCGCTTTTAATAGTGTTTCTTATTATGATGAAACTGGTACCTCTATACATGATTATGATGCATTTAAAAAAGATACTACGAACCCTACTGCTGTTGCCGGATACATTGAACATATGTTATGTTCTTTAATATGGAGTTCTGACGGGCTAGCAGAGGAACCGGAAATGAATCCCGGAAAGGGAAAAATGATATCAAACGGAGAAAAAAGCATTAGTGTAACTAATGATTATTTAGCAAAAAATGATTGCTCATTAACAGGTGCTGTTATTTCAAATATTCCACAATTTCCTGAAATTTTAAAATTTTTAAAAGATAACAGTAATTACACTGTTGTTCAAAATATCATAGATCAAATTAAAGATTTATATGTCAAAGCTTGTTTTTCACTCCATAGTGATACTATACTTGATTCTAGTACTTCAAATTCTTTAATAATAGATATGGCTACAGCATCATCGGAGGGGATAACTTTTAGCGCGAGTGCTTCTCCACTATCCAAATTAGAAGAAGGCTTTAATGAGCTAATTGATAGTATATCTAAGCTCAAAGACAATCTTAAAGCAGAAATGGATGCTGAATATGATGCATCACATGATGCCTGGGATCAGGAACTTATTGATTTTGAAAAAGCTATTACAGACTGGGCTGAAGATTGTGATACTATGTTAAAAGAGTTCCGTATAAAACTTGAAGATTTATCAAATATTGAACCAAAACTTTTAGATACTTCTGATTCCCGTTACCAGTGGTACAAGAACTTGTGGTACCGTATGGGCGGCATATCCGAAACAGAGAAGGATGAAAGCGGCAAGAATTATAAAGAACTTGATCCGAATTTGTTAAACAATTCTGAATGGCTTGAATTTGCGCTGGAACATGGCATAATAACACTTGAACAGGCACAATACAGTGAAAAAGGTTCGGCTGTCTACAAAAATATGGGCACTTACGACTGGACATCAATAATTTATAGTAATGCCTCCGACATAGTTTCAGTTGAAGATGAAGCCGCCATTGCCCGTGCAGAAGTAGAGTATGAAAATGCAGTTCGTGAGATAGAAAATGAAGACAAGAAAATCGATCAGGATTTGAAAAAACTAGATACCGAACACAGTGCGCTTCAAACGGAATACGATTCAATAAAAAGTGTCATTGATAAGAACGTTGAACGTTCATTTAAAGCATTCTCGTAAAGAGTTTTCATGTTCTTCTGAACGAAGTGAAGAATCTCAGTATCGTAACGATTATGCGATTGCTGATCAGCTTTGCTGTTCGCTGTGACGGGTTAGCAAAATACCTCTCCCGAGAGAGGGAAAAGAGTTCCTATGCCTTTAACCTATGCCTATAATTAGCTGCCTCGTTTCTTTTTATTGTGTTTTTGTTTACCGTTATTTCGTTTTGGCATATTAGGAGCAGAGTATGATGTTTGTATTCTTTTTACACTGTATACGTCCGGAATTGCCTGAATACTCAAAATGACTTTTTTTAAAGTATCTATATTATCAAGCTCAATGCCGAGTTCAACAATACCGATTTTACCGCTTTTTGATTTTACGTTTGCATAGTTAATATTTGTATTGTTGTCCGATACGGCTGCTATAATATCTTTTAAAAGCCCCATTTTTTCAGCGGTTTCAACTCTTATTGTCGTGTTATAAGTTTTGTTTACATTGTCCCCTGACCAGTTAATGGTCATCAATCTTTCAGGTTCTATGTGATCAAGCATCGGACAATCCATTCTGTGAACGGTTACACCTTTTGCTCTTGTAACGACTCCTACAATCGGTTCTCCCGGAATTGGCGAACAACATTTCGCAATTGAATACATCAGACCTTCAAGACCTGTAATATCTTTTTCAGATTTTCTTCTTGTTCCGCTGTGAAAAGTATTTTCAGGTTGTTTTGGACTTTCAGGTTTTTTGAGTTTGTTTATTATTTTATTTACGGTTGTTTCACCGTAACCCAGTGCAGCAAATAAATCTTCCGCTGTCAGATAATTCATTTGCTTTGCAATTTTTTCAAATTCGCCTGATTTTGTATATTCGTCAAATACTGATTTGGTTAATTCATGTTCAAGGTTAGTTTTGCCGAGTTCAATATGTTCTTCTCTGTTGTTTTTCTTAAACCATTGTTTAATCTTTGATGAAGCCTGTTTTGTAACAACGAAATTCAGCCAGTCAAGACGCGGGGCAGGAGTTTTAGATGTAAGAATTTCTACAATATCTCCGTTATGGAGTTTTGTATCAAGCTGTGCAATTCTTCCGTTTATAAGTGCACCGACAGTTTTGTTCCCGACTTCTGTGTGAATTCTGTATGCAAAATCTACGGGGGTTGCGTTAACCGGAAGGTCAAAAACATCTCCGTTAGGAGTGAATGCAAAGACCTGATCCGAAAATAAATCAAGTTTAACAGAGTTAACAAAATCTTCGGCTGATGCCATATCTTTATCATATTCAACAAGTTTTCTCATCCATGAAAATTGCATGTCAGATGGTGCATTCGCCTTTTGAGAGCCTTTTTCTTTATATCTCCAGTGCGCTGCAATACCGTATTCAGCAACCTCATGCATTTCCCAGGTCCTGATTTGAACTTCCAAAGGTTTTGAACGCGGTCCTATAACGGATGTGTGTAAAGATTGATACATATTGCCTTTCGGCATTGCAATATAATCTTTAAACCGCCCCGGAATTGGTTTAAATTGTGAATGAATAAGCCCCAGAACTTCATAGCATTCTTTTTCGGTATCAACTATTACACGTACGGCCGTGATATCGTAAAGATCGTGAAATGCTATGTTTAAGCGTTTCATTTTGCTGTAAATACTGTAATAATGTTTGGCTCTGCCTGTAATTTGAGCATTTATACCTGCCTTTTTTACATCAGCAGTAATTTTATCAATAAGAATTTTGACTGTTGCTTCTCTGTCTGCCTTTGTTTGAGATACAAGGCGCGCTATTTCAAAATATTTGTCAGGTTCAAGATATCGAAGTGACAAATCCTCAAGTTCGGCTTTGATTTTATAAATCCCTAAGCGGTTTGCAAGAGGGGCAAAAATATCAAGAGTTTCGCGGGCAATTTTTTGCTGTTTAACGGTTGTCATAAAATTGAGAGTTCGCATGTTATGAAGTCTGTCAGCAAGTTTTAAAAATACAATTCTTATATCTTTTGCCATTGCAATGAACAGACGTCTGAAATTTTCTGCCTGTCGCTCTTCTTTTGACTTAAACTGCAGTTTGCCGAGTTTTGTAACCCCTTGAACAAGCGAGAGCACATCTTTTCCGAATAGTTTTTCAATTTCTTCGGGCTGAGTGTCAGTGTCTTCAAGAATGTCGTGTAAAAATGCGGCTTCCAGCGTATGAGAATCAACTTTTAAACCGACCAGAATCTTCGCAACCTCAACAGGATGAATAATATATGGTTCTTCTGAAATCCTGTATTGACCTTCGTGCAGACGTTTGGCAAACAGATATGCCTTTTCAATTTCTTCAATTTCGTCCGGTTCTCTGTTTTGTGCAATAAGTTCTTTTTTTATATCATCAAAAAGAGGTTTTTCGCTCATGATATAATCATAATACAGATTTTATTTGAAATTTTCAAGTAAATCCGAAAAATTCATTCATAAGGATTATAAAAATGATAAAAGAAGTTAAAGATGGATTTTTAATTACAGTAAGGGTTTCTCCTAATGCAAAAAAAAATGAAATAATAAAAACAACTGACGGTATAAAGATTAAAATTGCATCACAGCCGGTTGACGGCAAGGCAAATAAATCTGTAATTGAATTTCTCTCAAAACTGTTTAAGGTGCCAAAATCAAATTTTGAAATAGTAAAAGGTCAATCA
The DNA here is from genome assembly GCA_944322705.1 of Candidatus Gastranaerophilales bacterium. Taxonomy (GTDB): domain Bacteria; phylum Cyanobacteriota; class Vampirovibrionia; order Gastranaerophilales; family Gastranaerophilaceae; genus Stercorousia. Next base: position 2,159 of record CALUPR010000044.1, on the reverse strand, counting down.
TCTAAAGACAAAACAATTTTCATAAACGTTTCGGATTTAGAAAAAATTAATACAATAAAACAGATTTATGAAAAATTGTAAATAAACTGACAAAAATTTTTTTTACGAGGTTTAATCCTTAAAAAAGGAGATATCAAATGGATGTAAAAAATATTCAACCAAGATTTAATGTAACTCAAAAACAAAATTTGTCTTTTAAAGGCGGAGTGAGTCCCAAACTTTTTTCGGATATAACCAGAAATCAGATTTTAATGAAAGATTTTTTTGTAAAGGCAAAGTCTATAAATAGAATAAATAACCCGGATTTTATTATTGATCACGCAATATTTAATGCACAGGAAAAAATCGCTGAATTCTTTTTAACAGCTTCGGATAATATTAAAAATATTATAGGCTTAAGAGATATTACACCTCAAAAAATTATTTCTCACGGTGAAAATATTGCTGAGGCATTTTTGAATATTGATTCTAAAGAACTAAAACAAGCTAATATTCTTCTTGAACAGAGATATGCTCCTAAGTATGAACAAACAAAAGCTCTCCGTGAAAAAATAATGAAAAAACATTAATATAAAACATAAATTGTATATGAATTTATATAGCAAATTCCATTAAAGATTTCTAAACTGCGTCATACTGAGCGTTAGCGAAGTATCAAAGTAAAAAAGATTCTTCGGGCAAAAGCCCTCAAAATGACAGAGTTTTTATTGTATCTGTAAAATTTATTATATAAATCCCATTGTATAACTATTGCAAAAAAATAAGATTTAAGTTAATATTATTTTCAAAGGAAAAAATGATTTATACAAATTCTTTAAAACTACATCATATTCATCATCATAGCTGCCTTGGAAGGCTATGGAATTGATGTGCACGCTTTAAAGATTTTCAGATAAAAACAATTCCGTTAAAAATAGTCTTTCAAGGAGCTTTCAATGCGTGAGGGACTATTTTTTTACTTAAGGAATTGGAGAAAATAAAATGACAATAGCGAATATAATATCAGCAATCGGTAATAATAGCAGTGTTTACCCCTTAATAGTACGAGACTGCGGAATAGAAGTTCCTACTAAAATTGCACTCACCTATAATCAAAATAAAAAAGAATCAAAAGGCATAGCCTATCTCGCGGCAAGAGAACGATTTTTAGATGAATATTCCGTGTCTGCAGTTTGGCTTGGCGGAATCCCTCTGGTTGGATGGTTGTGTGATAAATATATAAAAAATAGAGGCTTAAATCCAAAAGTCAATTTAAAATTATTTAAGGAAGAAAACGGTGTTCAAGGTATTGACTATAATATTAACAAATTTAAAGATATTGCCCCTGATGCTGTTAAAGATTTGTTAAAAGTTAAACAAAATAAAAAACTTTTTGAAAAGTTACTTGCATTTAAATTTGTTGCTTCAACAACAATTCCGATTTTATTTATGGGATTTATTCTTCCGAAACTCATTTTTGCATCATCTGCAAGAAAAATTGAAAATTTGAGAAAAAAAGAAGCCTTGCAGAAATCAACTGGCAAGATAAGTTTTTTACAAAAAGAAAGATTTTACAAAAATAATGATGTTGTCAATTTTACCGGTAACTGGATAGCAAAGGCTGCGAATTTTTCCGCGCAGGATAAAATGGCTGTTACAGACGGCGGTTATGCTCTTGGGCGTGTAGGCACGGCAAGGAATAAAAATGAAGCTTATGATATTTCTTTTAAAATGGCTGGCATGATGTTTTTAAACTTTGTCGCACCGAAGTGGATTGAAAAAGCCTTGAACAAGGTGACAGGAGTCGAACTTGATCCTGTTATACTTGCTGATAAAGAATTTATAAAACAGGTTAAAGACGGAAGTATATTGAATTATCTGCCAAAATCCGACAAATCTGAAGATTTGTTTAAATTTGTCGATGATATTTCAAATAAAGATACACAATTTGTTAAATTTGCAAAAAAATTCAATAAACTTAAAATGCTGGATAATGGTGTAAGAGACCCAAGAGCTTATGTAGATATAAAAGGTCTTGCAAAATTCAGAAATGATATTAAAATATTTGCTGAAAAAACAAAAGGAATGTCAGAAGCAACGTTTAAACAGTTTGTAAGAAATTCCAAAGTCGCAAAATCCGCTAATATTATAACAAATGTTGCGTTAAGCAGCTTTTTACT
>CALUPR010000043.1 GCA_944322705.1 Candidatus Gastranaerophilales bacterium | reverse complement strand
CAGTTTTTAATTTTTGTGAGGGTTAGAATTTTTGATCTGCTCTCATCAGAGATATTGCCGTCAAGAATGTAGAAATGTAAAATATCATCACCACAGGCATTTGAAAGAATTGAGGCAATAACAACGGATGCGTATTTTGCATAATTTTCATCGCATGATATACAGACATTAATTTCGGTCATATTTTCCTCTTTTTATACTTAAAAATATTAATTTTTCCGAAGAGTAATACATATTCAGTGTGAATACTTTCGCGGATGGAAAACAGGGTTTTGCCAAATATCTTAAATCTTGATTTTTCTGCTTTGTAAAGTCCGTCCGGAACATTTATATTTTTTTCTTTAATAAAATCAAGCACCTGACGGCGGGAAAGAATATAATGTTCGCCCTGAAGTTTGTTTCCGCCTTTTTTTACAATGGATTCTGGGTTAACAAAATAATAGTAATAAGTTCCCGGAACAGTCACGAGTTTATTGGCAAAATACAGCGCGCGTGCCGTAAAATCTCTGTCTTCATAATACATTCCCGTAATAAATTCCAGATTTATGCCTTTTAAAAAATTTGTTCTGTAAATTTTGTTCCAGACGCAGCCTTCTCTGTAGGTTTTGCAGACAAGATATTTATCTTCCGGTTTTGTATAAACTTTTTCTTCTGTTATGTTAAGTCTGATTTTTTGTTGTTTGGGATGCTGTCTTATAAAATCCGCGCAGGCTATGTCACAGTCGTATTTTTTTGCGGTATTGTAGAGTTTTTCAAAAAAATCAATATCAACCCAGTCATCGGAATCAACAAATCCGATATATTCTCCCTGTGCAACGCTCATCCCTGTATTTCTGGCGCAGGAAATTCCTTGATTTGTAGTCGTAATAATACGGAGTTTCGGGGGGGGGGCAGACTTGCTGATTTTTTCTAAAATTTCTAAAGAATTGTCAGTTGAACCGTCATTGATACAAATAATCTCAATATCCTGAAGAGTTTGATTTATAAGCGAGTTTAAACATTTTTCAAGAAACTTGCTGGTATTATAAACAGGAACTATTACACTTACTTTAATCATCATACAAAAAATAATATCATAAATCTTATTTTTTTGATACAGGTTGTTTAATTTCAAATTTTATACAATTACAAAGAAGGTATTGTTTTTTATCTTTAAATGTTTTAATTTTTAATACTGTCAATCCGAAAAGTTTGATTTTTTTAAATTCTGTAAAGTAATGATCAAGATTAATATTATTTTCTTTTAAGTATTGCATCATTTTGTTGTAAGTATACCGTGCATCTTTTGATTTTTTAGGGGATGTTGTTTTGACGGTAGATTTGTTATTAGTCCAGTAGTTGTAATAAATATCTGGAACTGTTACGAGTGTATTCAGTTTAATAAGTGCTTCACAAGTAAAACACCTGTCCTCAAAAAATACATGAGGTTCAAAAATAATGTTGTATTTTTTGAGCTCTGATGTTTTATAAATTTTATTCACTACATAACATTTGTCTGGTACGTCACAAAGCAAAAATTTTTGGTCTGTATTTTCTGTGTATTCTTCATTTTTTATTTTGAGGTGATATTTCCATTTGTACGGTCTTAATCTTTTAATCCCGGCTGCAGCAATATCTGCATCATATTTTTTTGCTGCCTTATAAAGTTTTTCATAAAAATCTAAATCTATCCAGTCATCAGAATCTACAAATCCGATATATTCACCTTTTGCGATTGCTAACCCTGCATTTCTTGCGCATGATTGCCCTTGATTGTCTTGATTAATTACAATAACTCTGCTATCCTTTTGTGCAAAGGAGTTGAGTATAGACAAACTATTATCTGTTGAACCGTCATTGATACAGATAATTTCGATATCTTTTAATGTTTGATTAACAATACTCTCCAGACATTTATTTAAAAATTTTTCACTGTTGTAAACAGGGATAATAATGCTTATTTTTACCATTTTGTCAATTTCTAGAATTTCTAATAATTACATGAAATTCTAGAAATTATACGGAAAAATGTCAATAGAATTCATTAAAATTATTAGTAATTTTTATTAATTTAAAACTTGAAAATATTAATTCATTCCCTGTTAGTAAAAATATTTTTTAATTTATAAATTAATTCCGCAGTAAATTTTGAAAGTGAAAATTTTTCATCCGGCATTTCCGGTTCTTTTTTGTCAAATTCAAATGTATCAACTTCCGGTTTTGTTGAGAAGATGCTTTCTTCCAAATATTTCTTTTCTTTTTTTTCTTCCCTTCTGCCCTGAGCCATGTAGCCAAGGTTGCCGCCGCCGCCGTCATTTTGCATGGATGCTGCTGCCTTGATAACCGGTTTTGTGCTCAAAACATTTACATCGAATGACATTTTTTTTACCGTTACTTACGACTTTTTAGCTGCCGTAATCCTTTCATATTTTTCCCTTACATATATAAAGTATTTTTCATGAAGAAATGTTACAATTTTAACTAAATTGTAACAAAAAATTTACAATATGTTATTCTCCGAATAATAAAACACTCTGGCATTTAAACCCTATTTCGAACAGGTCGCGTTTTCTTATTGCTGTTTTTATGTCAGGTTTCAAATTCAAGGGGTAAAGAATGAATTTTGCAACGTTATTTTTATTATCATAGTTAATTTCTATATTTTTAAAAAGGTTTAAGTGGTCTTTACAGAGTCCGTCTGCGAGTTTCAGTATGCCGCCTAAGCGTTTCACAATTTTGCGGTCTTTTTTTTCAAGCGAGCCGTAAATTTCATGTTCATGTTTATCAGGCAGTCCGCCTCTGTGATATCTTGCAATACAGCCTATAATTTTTGCTTCCCTGTCGTCAAAACCGTACAAACCTTCTTTTATAATCATTTCCATTGAATGTTTGTTGTGGCTCTGAGGTTCAATAAAATAACCTATATCATGTAAAAGGGATGCTGCTTCAAGATATTCCCTTTCTATTTGAGATATTTCAGTTATTTTTTTGTAAACTTCGTCAAATATTATAAGAGAAAGCCGTTTAACTTCATTTGCGTGGGCTTTATCTTTTCCATATTTGTCTAACATTTCATCAGCAGAAGGTTTCATAATAATATTAAATTTAGCAAAAAAATGGATTACCTGCAATATTTCTGTTATTATAAAGAAGGTTATGGAAAATAGTAATATGACAGATATAAATTTTGATTTACCTTCGGATATTTTAGATGAAATTCAACAGAATATTCAAAATATAATTGAGAGTTTTGATATTCCTGATGACAATAAGTTTGATGTAATAAGAAAAATTAATTTTATGTACACTCAAACAAAGCAATTATCAATTACGGATGCTCTGACAAATCTTTATAACAGAAGATATTTTGAAACGGCTTTTGCACGGGAATTTGCAAGGGCAAAGAGATATAATTCGGACTTGTCGCTTGTTATTGTCGATATAGACTGGTTTAAGAAAATTAATGATACATACGGGCATTCCTGCGGAGATTTTGTTTTAAAGGAGCTAAGCTGGCTGATGGCGGAAAATTTCCGTCAGACTGATATAATATTCCGCTATGGCGGGGAAGAATTTGTTATTCTTCTTACGGAAACTCCTTCTGAAACTGCCGGTATTCCTATTGAACGGTTAAGAAAAATTGTTGAAGAAAATAAATTCAGATATAAAGGGTATGATATAGATGTTACAATTAGTGCGGGGATTTCTTCTAATAAAGATGTGAATGATTCCTGTGAAATGTTTGATAAAGCGGATAAAGCTTTATATACGGCAAAAGAAGAAGGGCGCAACAGGGTTAGGACATTCGGGTTATAGGAATATTGTTTAAAATAGTATAGGATGGTGTTTATGATAAAAAATTTATGTAAATTGTTTGTATTTGTTATGCTGTTGAGCGGGGTTGTGTCAGCTGAGGAGTATCAGTCTGTGCATGCCGAGCATATTCTTGTAAAGACTGCTGTTGAAGCTCAACAGATTAAAAAAGCTATTGATGAAGGCGGAGATTTCGAATATTATGCAAGGGCTTATTCAATTTGTCCGTCGGGTCAAAACGGCGGGGATTTGGGGTATTTCGGGCATGGACAGATGGTGCCGGAATTTGAAAAAGCAGCATTTTCTACTCCGGTAGGAGAAGTTTCAAAACCTGTTTACACACAATTCGGATGGCATTTGATTAAAGTGCTGGACAAAAAGTAATACAGGATGCAAAGACGCTTAGAGGCAAAGATGCAAAGCTATTATCATAAAAATCCCCTCTTATTTAGAGAGGGGATTTTTCTAAACTGTTATTTTTGTTCTTCTGCCGGAGTTTGAGTTTGCGGCTGAGCCGGCTGAGCAGGAGCTTGTTTTGCTTGTTTTTCAAGATCTTTTATTAATTTTTTATTAATTACAACTTCCCCAATTGGTTTGCTGTAGTCTTCAGCATTGAGTGTGTACATTCTTTCCCAGCAGCCGGGGATATTTGATTTTGTATCACAGATACAGTTTCTCCAGGTTACACCTGTTTTTTTGTCGAGTAGTACAGTCATCATATTGCTTCCTGTAATGACTGCATATCTGTTGTTTGTATTTTGATTAGCATATTGAAACCACATTGTAGCAAGTATAACTACAGCAAGTGCCATTAAAATATTGTCTTTCATATAAAGTTCCCTTCCTGTTTTGTTTACCGCATTATTATACACTTAATGCTTAGGATTCGCAAGTTTATTATTGTACTTTAGCATAATGAAATTTTTAATATAAACTTTTAAACTTGTATATGAGAAAGGAAAAAGCTTTATGGTATTACTTATAAGATGGATATTTTTTACGCTTGCAATACTTTTTGTGGCATGGCTTGTACCCGGTATTTTTGTCGAGAATTTCCAGAGTGCAATGCTTGTAACGGTTATCATGGCACTTATTAACATATTTATAAGACCGTTGATTGTATTTATTACGCTGCCGATAAATATTTTAACTCTGGGGTTATTCGGACTTGTTGTTAACGCGCTTTTATTTATGCTCGCGGGATACATTGCCCCGGGTTTTTATGTCGACGGATTTCTGGCGGCGTTTTTGGGGTCTGTTGTTCTCTCATTCTTGGGGCTTATTATAAATATGATTACCTTAAATGACGGCAAAGATTAACAAAAAAACTTTTTTGTCAGGAATCGCATTATTAGAAGGATAATGCGATTCTTCGACAAATGTCATTCTGAGCGTAAGCGAAGAATCTCATAATTCGTCTCAGAATGACATGGATTTTACTTTTTATGCTATTATTTATGTATGAAGTCGCTGGTTTATAAAGATACGGGTAAAATTGAACTGGTTGAAAAGCCAATGCCTGTTTTGCAATCAGACAGAGATGCTGTTGTAAAAGTTGAATTATCCTCAATTTGCACAAGTGATTTGCATATTGTAAGAGGGTTTGTACCAAGAGCCAATAAAAATATCGTGCTCGGACATGAATTTGCGGGTACTGTTGTAAGTGTCGGTGCAGCCGTTAAAAATCTCAAACCTGGTGACAGAGTGAGCGCAAATTGTGAAACTTTTTGCGGTGAATGCTGGTTTTGCCAGCGCGGTTTTGTAAACAACTGCGAAAATGGCGGATGGGAGCTTGGATGCCGTATTGACGGATGCCATGCGCAATATGTCAGGGTGCCTTATGCTGACACCGGTTTGACAAAACTTCCTGATAATGTGAGTTTTGAAAACGCATTGTTTGTCGGAGATATTTTGTCAAGCGGATGGTGGGGTGCTGAAATCTGTGAAATAAAAGATGGTGATATTATTGCAGTTATCGGAGCAGGACCTGTCGGGCTTTGTTCTATGCTTAGCGCAAAGCTTCAAGGAGCTTCAAAAATTGTCGCAATAGATATTGATGAAACAAGATTAGAGATTGCAAAACGTGAAAATCTCGCCGATTATTTTATCAATCCTCTAAAAGACGATGTTTGCAAAATTATAAAAGATTTAACTCAAGGGCGCGGTGCGGATTGCGTAATAGAAGCCGCAGGCGCAAAAAATACGTTTGAACTTGCATATAAAATTGCCCGTCCTAATGCAATTGTTGCAGTAGTTGCTATGTATGAAGAAAATCAAATTCTGCCGCTGCCTGAAATGTACGGCAAAAACCTAACATTTAAAACCGGCGGGGTTGACGCTTCAAAATGCAGAGAGCTTGTAAAACTGATATCTGAAAACAAGATTAATACTGATTTTTTGATTACCCATCGCTACAAACTTGATGATATTGTTGAAGCTTACAAATTTTTTGAAAGCAAATCAGACGGGTGCTTGAAAATAGCGATAAAAAATTAAGAGGAGAAATCCCCTCTTAATTGTGCAGTACATGTTTTAATGTTTTGCAAATCAGTTTATATGCTGATTTTACCCCTCTGCTTTCCCTCAAACCGTTGAGAAGAAGAAAATCATGGAATGTGTTATTTATTCTGACGCAGGCTGTATCAACCCCTGCTTCAATAAGCTTTCTTGCATAAGCTTCCCCTTCATCTCTTAAAACGTCGTTTTCAGTTGTTATAACAAGAGCCGGTGCTACTCCTTTTAAATATTCAATGTCAGCCTTTAAAGGAGATAGATAAATTCCGTTTCTTTTGTCTTTATCAGGCATATAACAATCCCAGAAGTATTCCATGGCTTTTTTACTCAACCATGGACCGTCTTTGAATTCTTTATATGAGTCGGTTTTCATCTCTGCATCTGTTACAGGATAAACAAGAACCTGAAAAACAAGTTCGGGTCCGTTTTCTAACTTTGTCCTGATTGCCGTTGCAGCAGCCATATTCCCTCCTGCACTGTCGCCCATAATTGCAATACGTTCAGAATTTATGTTGTATTCATTCCCGTTATTGTAAAAATGTTCCAATGTAGCATAAATTTGATTTAAGGCTGTCGGATATTGAAATTCTGGTGCCCTTGAATAATTTACAAACGCTAAAGCTGAATTAGTGTGGTTTGATATAGTTTTTATTGTCATATCAAAGTCATCTGCATCACCCATTACCCAGCCGCCTCCGTGGCAGTAAATAATAAGCGGCAGGTTTTCTTCTCCTGTATAATTTTTCGGACGAACTAGTCTTACACTGATTTCTCCTGCGATTTCATCCGAAAAAGAAATATCTTCAACCTGTGCTTCAATATCTCTGTAACCTTTTTCTTGTACAAAGGTTAAAAATTCCCTTGCATCTTCAGGGTCGATTTCGTAAAGCGGTTTGGCTTTTTTATCAAGATTTTCCAAAAAATTTTTTGCAATATTGTCTAAATACGGGTGTTTTGATGACGGTTCGCTCATATATCCTCCTTTTTTTATTATTTTTATTAGAATGAAGTTTTTTATAAATTGTCCGAAAGACCTGTAACAATATTGAGATTATTTATAGCCGTTCGGTCAATTGTATTAATTTTTAAAACGAATAAATAATAATTTGTTATGAAAAAACTGTTTATTTTATTGTCAATTTTAGTTGTTGGAATTTCTGTTTACGCACAAGAATGTCCGGAACAGATTTGCGCTCAGGAACACATGTTCTGTGAAAAAGGCGCATTATCAAATACTGTTACTATTACAAATTTGCGAAATATAATATGCAAAGGAAATGCATTTAAAGTAGCATTTTCCTGCAAGTTTTGGTCAGACTGTGCAAAAGCCGGTGACAGGGTAAACTTTGATGTTCCCGATGCAATTTACACACAGGAGGGCACTTTGTTAATTCCTGCAGGTTCAAAGGTTGTCGCAACGATTATCAGAATTGATAAACAGAGAGTTCCTAATAAAAATGCCAGAGTATATTTGAATTTTGAATGTCTAGTTTTTCCTGACGGCTCGGCATTTGAAATGTCTGCCAAACCTTTGACAAAGGACGGTTCATTAAAAGAAGGACCGTGGAATACCGCAGGTAAATTAACGGCTTACACTCTGGGATTAGGGATAGTGGGTGCCGGTGCCGGTACAGGGTTTGCGTTTATCCCTAACCCTGCAAAACTTGGTGTAGGTTATGCTATAGGTATCCCTGTCGGTACAACGGTAGGTTTAATAACAGGTTTAATAACACCCGGACTAAAATATCATGCCAAAGCAGGAGAAGTTATAACAATAATATTATGTGAAGATTTAAATCTTCCGAAAAATTGTGAATAGTAATTTTTATACAGCAGTGCTTGAACAAATCAATTTTCAGTGCTAGAATAAAGTTACTTAGCGGCATCGTCTAGGGGTTAGGATAGCAGATTCTCATTCTGTTGACACGGGTTCAATTCCCGTTGCCGCCGATTAAAAACAGACGTCAAGTCTGTTTTTTTATGCCGGCACGAGAATTGAAACAATAAATTTTTTTATTGAAAAACAAAAATAAAAAGGAGCATTGAAGCTCCTTTTATTTTTTAGATTTTAATTAAAAAGAATTTGCTGTCTTTTAAAGCCAGAACTTTATGTTCAGTATCCTTTTTAAACAACAAAATTTCACCCTTATCAACTTTAAATTTTTCAGCATCAAAATGCAATTCCAGTTCGCCTTCAATAACATAAACAGCTGCATCGCAGGTTGATGTGTGAGTGTCAATGATTTCGTTCTTTTTAATGGCGATAACAGATAAATTGTTGTTATTATCTTCCATTAAAATTTCACGTTTGAATTTTTCTTCGCCTAAATCAATGATATCTTTTGCTTTTAATACATTGTAAAACATTATTTTACTCCTTTCTACCGGCAAAATAAAATAAAAATTAAAGATAATAATTCCATAACAGGTTTAAACCGGTCCGGTATAAAAATTTATTTTGAATAATAACTTAGGGAATTTTTTCGTATAGATTTTTCAATACAAAACATTTTCAAAAGAATTAATTTCTTAAATGTCGGGAGATACAGTTAATGAAAAAAATAAAACTGGATAAGAAAAACCTATCCTATCTTATTTGCCATAGAGTTTACGAGTTCAGAACCTGGCTGATGAAAAATGTTGCGTAAATTGATTGTAAGTACAAGCAAAAGAAATATTCTGCTTTTTGAGAAAATTCAGTTGAACTGGATATGAGATTGAAATACTGTAACAAATTGTTTAATCTTATTTCAATTTAAGTTGTTAAATTGAAATAAGAATGATATAATAAACATGTTATTTCAATTTCGGAGTTGCCATGAATAATAGAGCAGGAACATACAAAAATAATTTGTCAGGGGAAATGGCATACAAATCATTTATGCCGAGTGTATTGCCCCCAAATCCGTCAATAGAACTAGATAAGGATATTATAGATTTATTAGTAAAAGCCAATAAGCAGCTTGCATTACTTGAAGGAATTTCAAACAGAATTCCTAATATTCGTTTGTTTATTTCTATGTATGTAAGGAAAGAAGCACTTATGTCTTCTCAAATTGAAGGAACTCAGGCAACTTTAGAAGATGTCTTAGACCCGTGCTTAGAAGAAAATACTAATCGACCAGTTGGTGATGTTGTAAACTACATAAAAGCAACTGATTATGCAATTAGCAGATTAAAAGAATTACCATTGTGTAATCGCCTAATTAAAGAAGCACATGAAGTTTTATTATCAGGTGTTAGAGGACAAAATAAAAGTCCAGGGGAATTTCGTCATTCTCAAAACTGGATAGGTGCAGCAGGTTGTAATTTACAAAATGCACGCTATATTCCGCCTTCTGTTGAAGATATGATTCAAGCGATGTCTGATTTAGAAAAATATATTAATGGTGATGATGACCTTGATGTTTTAATTAGAGCAGCTTTAATTCATTATCAATTTGAAACTATCCACCCGTTTTTGGATGGTAACGGCAGAATCGGGCGCCTTTTAATAACCTTGTTTTTAATGGAAAAGAAGGTTTTAAGCACTCCGGCATTGTATATTTCTTACTTCTTGAAGAAAAATAGAATTGAATACTACGACAGAATGAATGAAGTGCGATTAAAAGGAAACTACGAACAATGGATTAAGTTTTTCTTGGAAGCTGTTTATGTATCCGCTAAAGATGCTGTTGAAACGATTGATAAGTTGACAACATTGCATGATAATTATTGCTTAAAAATTGAAGGTTTGGGACGCAGAGCTAAAAATGCAATGCGAGTATTTGAATACTTAGAATCAAATCCTATTATTGAAATTCAAAAAACAGCCAGAGAGCTTGATATAGCATTCAATACAATATCAAGCATAGTCAAAGACCTGATTAGTATCGGGGTTCTTGAACAAACTTCAACACAAAGCAGAAATAGAACTTTTGCGTATAAAGAGTATTTGGAAATTTTAAAAGAGGGGACTTAACCAGTAAATAAAAAGACGGGATAAAACCCGTCCTTTTTTATTTACCCTGGATGCGATTGTCTTGGTCGCTCGCGTTTAACGGGTCTGCGGACTTTCTTTTTATAAGTTATGCTTCTTCCAAAGAAAGCTCCTCCGCCCTCTGCTCGCTCCCGCTCAAACGCATGTGGCATTTTCCTCGCTATCCAAATAAGACAGGATAACAAAAGGCATCCTGTCTTATTACCATCTGGCACGCAAGATTAGAATCTGGCAATTCTGAAGGACGCTGTATGATTTTCAGTTTAGTGTCAATACAATATGAAATAATATAATTATGCAGCACAAGTACCGGATGTTCAAAATTAAAGGTCAAAAGTTCGTTGTTAAAATGGACTTGAACCCTCTCACCAACGAGTTTGAATATCACATGTACATCCGACATTTAGTTACCCCGCAGTAAGCAATCGCCGCATATTTTCCCAAAACATCCGAAATCTACAACGAAGAACGCTGCCGCTATGAGTTGTACAGCAGCAGTCTGGATATAACAGTTTACTCACATATATGAAAGAACAGGATATATTGTTGATTACAGCATTTCATCAAGGAGGTCAAGATGGATGAAAATAAAATTGAACATATTCCGACTGTCGGAATGGCAGAGGTAAGCGATTACATTCCGTCACCTGCCGAAGAAGAATTAATTCACGAGTTTGAAGCGCAGGCGGATTTCGATATCGCCGCTATGATGCAGACTGCAAACGTAAATTTCTGCTGGTCTGAATTTGAGATTAAAAGAGCAAAAAAAATTGCTCAAAAACTTGGTATGCCCTATCAAACATATCTAAAATCCACCCTGAAACAGGCTATGGACAGGGATGAAAAGAAGTTGATGTAATAAAAAACAGCTACAGTTTCGGTCGGGTCATATCAGCCGTAAAAGCACAAACATGACCGCTTGACAGAAATAGAAATCAGATGTTATAATCGTAGTACAAAATTGAATAAAACAAAAAATTAGAGTAAGGTAAGATTTTTTAAATTGAATTAAAATTTAAAATTCTGTCTTACTCTTTTTTTATAACAACTTTGAAAGGCGGTGAGATTTGTGAAAATATAATAAAAAATTTTATTTTCGGAGATATTTTTAAAGTTAAATATTGACGGAATAAAGAAACAAATGGTAAAATAAGCAGGAAGTTTAAATAAGGGATATGCGGTTGATGAAAAAATTTCTAATCCTTGTAATGGCAATAATTTTATTCGGACAAACGGCGTTAGCCTCCGGCAAACGCAAGCTGGATTTTTCGGACGGAGAATCAGACGAACAGGCAGGCAAAATTCTATATGAATATGTTTTGCAGGAACAAAAAATGACACCTGCCGAGATTAAGGATTTTGCACGAATAGAACCTGAAACAGTTAGAGCCTTTGAGGTTGACCTGAATGATGACGGAGAAAATGAGATTGTAGGTATTGTATATTCAACATTTTACCTTGGAACTGCTGGATATTCCTTGTTTATTTTACAGTTACAGAAGGGCGAGTATAAAAATATAGCTTATATGCTAAACATAGAACCGCAAAAGGAATTAAAGATATTGAATGCCAAAACAAACGGCTACAGTGATATAAAGTTGTCAGGTTCAGTAGCATATAATTTTAAACCGTTTATTGTGAAGTATAGAAACGGATATTATCAGAACGATGATCAAACGACAAGTTTAGAAAGAAAACTTCAGCAGTAAACACAGAAATATAGATATTACACTAGCAAACGGGTATCAAAAAAGGTACCTGAACTTTGCAATGAAAACTTGAAAGGAAATATTTATGGGAAAAACACTAGATGATTTTTACAATGATTTAGGCGCTAGGGAATCAAGCGGAAATTATGAAGTAATAAATCCTTGGGGATTTGTTGGTAAGTATCAGATGGGAGAAGCTGCCATGGTTGATGCCGGTTATTATAAACCGAAACCGAATGGTAATTATAACAACAAATGGGATGGAGAATTTACAGGAAAAGATGGTGTTTATAGCTTGCAAG
>CALUPR010000042.1 GCA_944322705.1 Candidatus Gastranaerophilales bacterium | reverse complement strand
TTTGAAAGTTCAGCTTCAAAAGTTTTGCCGTCTTTATCGAGATTTGCGTGTATTGACCAGTATTCCTGCGGAACAAATGCTTCAATTTCTTCTTCTCTTTCACAGATCATTCGCAAAGCTACAGATTGCACCCTGCCTGCCGAAAGATTTCTGTTACCTATCTGTTTCCACAAAACGGGACTTAACTTGTAACCTACAAGTTTGTCAAGAATCTGTCTTGTCTGCTGTGCCTGAACCATATCCATATCAATTCCGCGCGGATTTTCGACAGAATGTTTTACGGCTTTCGGGGTAATTTCGTTAAATACAATACGGCAGATTTTATCATCAGGAACTTTCAAAATCTGTCTTACATGCCATGCAATAGCTTCTCCCTCGCGGTCAGGGTCGGAGGCAAGGTAAACTTTATCTGCTTTTTTTGCCATATCATTTAATTTTTTTACAACAGCCTGTTTGCCGGGAATAATTTCAAACTTGGGCTGAAAATGATTTTGGATATCAAATCCTAAATTTTCCGTTGAAGGATCTTTTGTCGGCAAATTTCTGACATGCCCGTAGCTTGCCTCAATCTGGTATCCGTCCCCCAAAATCTTTCTAATAGTCTTTGATTTTGCTGGAGACTCAACTATTACTAATGCTTTCTCATTTTTTTCAGCTGTTTTTGCCATTTTTATTTCCGTTTAAACCTTAACCGCTCTCTTATACCTGTCTCCGTCGACTTGTTTAATTATGCCTTTAAGCTCCATGGTTGTCAAGTACATCAGAAGATTATCTATACTCAACTTTGTAAATGCCTGCAGTTCATCCACACTTTTTTCTTCGATTTCAAGAGCTTCATAAATAATTTTTTCATCCTCGCTTAAATCAGGAAGATTAAACAATTTTTGCTGTTCTGTTTTCACTTCCCACCCGAAAGCTTCAAGAATATCATCAGCACAAGTTACAAGTGTCGCACCGTTTTTCAAGAGTTTATAAATCCCCTCAGTGTTAGGATTTGTGATAAGCCCGGGAATACACATCAATTCCCGTCCCTGCTCAAGCGTCAAATTTGCAGTAATCAATGCTCCGCTTTTTAAAGAAGCTTCAGCTACAAGCGTTCCGTAAGAAAGCCCTGATACAATCCTGTTTCTCTGCGGGAATCTAAATTTTATCGGCTGAAATGTCGGGTAGTATTCAGTTACAACAGCTCCTGAGCCCTCTTCAATTTTTTTATACAACTCTTTATTTGCCGCAGGATAAGTGTAATCAAATCCGCTTGCAATAACACCTATTGTTTTTAAGTTGTTATCGAGAGCTGCGACATGCGCAGTTGTATCAATACCTGACGCAAGACCTGAAACTATACAGATATCAGTATTTATAAATTCCGATATAATCTTTTTTAAAGCCTCTTTAGCATAAGATGTCGCGCGGCGCGAACCCACAACAGCAAGTGTTCTGTCTAAGTTACAACTATTTAAATCGCCTTTATAGTAAATAACAGACGGAGGATTATCAATATTTTTAAGCATATAAGGATATTTTTCACTTTCAAAAGTCAGATAGTTTATACCTCTGTCTAAAATATCACCAATCGCTTTATCAGGATTAACTTTATCTCTGAGCCGCAAAAAATGTTCGGCTTTTTTAACGCTTAAACCGTCAATTGAGGATAAATCATTTGCATTAAATGCTTTTTCAATGTCACCGAAATAATTGTACAACCGTTGTATAAAACGGCTGTCAATTTCCTCTATTGATGATAAAGCTATCCAGTATTTATCCGAATTCATTTTTTCTTATTAATTCTTTCTATTAACTCTCTGATTTTTCCTGCTTCTTCTTCGGGGATGCCGAGATTTATATAATCCTCAAAATATTCGATTGCATCATCGTAATCCCCGCGGGCAAGAAATAGTATCCCTGCTTTTTTATATGCAGGTGAAAACGAATCATTATGTGCAATAGCTTTCAGATAATTTGAAAGTGCTTTGTCGATCTCATCGTTTGCCTCATATGCTTCTCCAAGATAATAATAAATCCACGGATTTTCACTCTTATATTGAAGGACATTTTCAAAATTTTCAATCGCGCATTCATAATTTCCCAGTTCAAAATGAACTTTCCCGAGGTCATAATAAACATCGTAATTATCAGGCTGTTTTTCTAAAATATGCTCAAGTTCATCTATTGCAAGATCAAGCTTTGCATCTTCCATATAAAATCTTGCAAGATAATGCCGGAGAACAAGATTGTCAGGAATTTCACAAATCCCGTGCGTAATAAGTTCAATACCGCTTCCCATATCTTTTTTACGGTAATAAATATCTGCAAGATTTATATAAACCTGAGGGAGTTTAGGGTTTAAATGCAATGCTTTCAAATAATGCTTTTCAGCCTTATCATAATCAGCAAGATTTGCATAACAGAGTGCAATATTGTTATATAACTCCGCATTATCCTGACATGTTTCAAGAACAGAACTGAAAACATCTATTGCCTCTTTATAATTTCCTTTTCTGTATAATTCTATTGCTTTATCGACTTTTTCTTTTTCACTCATAATTTATAATCCCAATCCTATTCCGTTTTCCGAATTGCCGCCGTTGTCACCTGAACCTATATTTTTTATAACAGTTCTTGTATTGCCGTCAGCATGAAAATCTTTAGGGTTCATAGTCATTTTAATTCTGTCTGCGTAAATCGTTCTAACACCCTGAGTTATACTCGAACGTCCGACAAAGTATACATCATTCGGTTTTCCTTCTTTATTAGGATAAATTGCAATTTTCGGTCCTGCAGCATAGTAATCCTGATACCAGACACGAACATTTCCTGATGCATTAAATACATTTTTATCCTGCACATACTCCTGACGGTTTGATTTTAATACAAGTTTATTACCATCTTCCATCAGAGCATTAGTTGTTGTATTACCAACAGCTGTTAAGACTTTTGAATCCGCATTATAATAAAAATTGTCTGCTAAAGATTCGCTTCCCTGTTGTTTTATCCTTGCTTCACCCATAAGCTCAATATCTTTTAAATCACCGTTTTTGTCGGTTTTAATCTTTGCTTTATTTGAAAATGTATCTAAATCCTTATATTTTATAGTAACAGCTCCTGTTGCTGTCATTACACCTGTTTCAGTGTTATACTCCTGTTCATCTGCGTTAATTACAACAACAGGTACTTTCCCGTCAAAAACAATCGATTGTGTATCTCCCTGAGCTTTTACAACTTTTGTAATAAGCGAAAGTTTTAAAATATTTGCCTTAACTTCTCTTTTTTTGTTTTTCTTAATCTCATAGGCATACGGTTTGTCATAAAAAGTTGCAGTATCAAGTTTCTGGTTTTCATCCATTGTTACATCAGCTTTATCGCCGACAACACGTAAATCATCTACTGAGACTTTTACATCCCCTTCAAATTTAATCTTGTTTTCCTTTTCTTCATAACTCTGTGTTTTTGATTCAATAACCAAATCCGAAGCCTGAACAACCAGAGCTGCCGTAAACAAAGATATCATTAAAGCAATAAAAAACTTTTTCACTTTTTCTCCTTATTATCATAAATTTTGGAAACAGTGTTTCCTTTAATTGTAAACTGTTCATAATTCGGGCTGATTTCGACTTTAGATGCCGTTGCCAGAAATTGATCCTGTCGTGTAATTCTGACATCCCCCTGTGCAATAATCGGAATATCCCTGCCTGACCAAACAAGTTTGTTAGCCCGTAATGTCGTTAAATCTTTCAGTACAATAAATGTATCTTCATATAGAATAATTTGTTTTTTATTCTCGTTATATGTACCTTTAGAAGATTCAAAACTCATAGAAACCTGATTGTCATCGTCATAAAAATTCCCGACTACGTTATCAAGCATGGCAACACCGTTTTTACTGTCATAGTTGCCTGTTTCACCATATATTTCCCAGTATTTTTGCTCATCTTTAGTTTCTGTCAAAATAATACCGTGAATTAAAGCTTCCTGCCTGTCCTGATCGGTTTGCAGCTGGCTTCTGTTAAAATTATGCGTAATAACACCGGCTGAAATAAAAGCCCACGCCAAAAGCCCGATTATAGCGGCTAAAGCTCCAATATATGCCTTTTGTTTTCTACTTAGATTTTTCAGTTTTTCTATCAAATCCATATATAAAAATTTTAACACGAAAACAAGTTTGAATGTAAAAACTTTAATTTATATGAATAACCCGCATTAAACCTCAATACTATTGCCACATATTTTTTATCCTTTTTGCAATTCTTTTAAGAATCTTTTTTTTTGGGGGGGGGCGCTTTAAATTTAAAATTATTACACTTTTTTGATATATTTGCAATAAATAACTTAATATTTTATACATTTTCTGTTAGTTTGTTTTATAATTAATACATCTATAGGGATAGACAAAGGATTAGGGAAAGAGGTTTCTATGGCATTGAGATACGATGCGGGTGAAGTCATAACAGCAATGGTTACACCGTTTAACAACAAAAGAGAAATTGATTATGACACTGCCGAAAAACTTGCAAAATACCTGATAGCACACGGGAGTGATGCTCTTTTAGTTGCAGGTACAACAGGGGAAGGTCCGACATTAACCCATGAAGAAGAATTTGAACTTTTAAGCACAGTAAAAAGAGCTGCAGTCAACAAAGCAAAAGTTATTATGAATGCCGGTTCAAACTGTACGGAAACTGCCGTTATGGCTGCAAAATGGGCACAAAAAGAAAACGTTGACGCAATTCTTTCCGTTGTGCCATACTATAACAAGCCTTCTCAGCAGGGAATGATTGAACACTTTTCAGCGGTAGCGGAAAGTGTTGATATTCCGGTTATTATTTATAATATTCCGGGCAGAACAGGGGTTAACATGCTTCCGGAAACAGTAGCAGCTCTCGCAGAAAAATATTTAAATATCGTTGGAATTAAACAAAGCTGCAGCGATATGGATGCCGTTACGGAAATGAAAATATGCTGTCCGCCGGACTTTTCAATATATTCAGGAGATGACAGTTTAACACTTCCTATGATGTCACTAGGTGCAAGAGGAGTAGTTTCCGTTGCATCCCATATCTTTGGTTCAGAAATTAAATCAATGATTAGAAACTACAAAACAGGAGAATTTTTGGCAGCAGTTAATATGCACAAAAAATTGTATCCTGCGTTTAGAAAACTTTTTATGGCGCCAAATCCGGTGCCGGTTAAAGCTGCACTAGCTCATAAAGGTTTGATTGAAGATTTTGTAAGACGACCGCTTGTTGAACTTTCTTCAATTGAAAAGAAAGAACTATTTATGGTTCTTGATGAAATTAATGAAGATTAGCCTGAAAGGGTTATAACAAAATTCTAATTTCTATTAAAATAGGATAAGAAAAAATAATATAAGTATATAAGGATAGAAAAAATGAAAAACAAAATTTTAATGTTCTGGTTTATCGTAGCGGTAGTAATTGTTTCAACCGTACTTATCTTCGTTAAACCAACAAAACTGGGACTTGATCTTGTCGGCGGTTCAAGACTCGTTCTAGAAGCTGAAACAACCGACAGTATCGCAAAAATTACGCCCGATGTAATGAATAGATTACAATTTGCCATTGAACAACGTGTTAATAAACTCGGTGTTGCAGAAACCGTTGTTCAGCAGGTCGGCGACAAAAGATTGATGATAGAAATTCCTAACGTAACCGATTTAAAAGAAGCTAAAGCTTTTATCGGCGAAACTGCTCAACTGGAATTTAAAAAAGAAGGCAAAGCTCCCGACGGAACACCAATCTGGATATCTACAGGTCTGACAGGACGTGACCTTGCGAAATCTACACTAAGTACCGATGCAACAGGTCAGTGGGTTGTATCTCTTGAATTCAACGGTGAAGGTGCTAAAAAATTCGCAGATTTAACCAAAGCACTGGTAGGTCAGCAGATGGCTATTTTCTTTGACGGAGAACTTCAATCAGCTCCGAGAGTAAATGAAGCTATTTACGGCGGAAAAGCTCAAATCTCCGGCGGTGAAAGCGGTTTTGCTTATGATGAAGCAGAACGTATGGTAAATCTATTAAATGCAGGTGCCCTGCCAGTTCCTGCTAAAATCGTTGAAGAAAACACTGTAGGTCCGACACTTGGTGCAGATAGTATAGCAAAATCTCAAAAAGCAGGTATAATTGGTTTATCAGCAGTTATGATATTTATGATAGTCTTTTATCACGTACCAGGTTTGATTGCTGATATTGCTTTAATAATTTACAGTATAATTTTGTTTGCGTTATTCAAAACTATTCCAGTAACCTTAACCCTTGCGGGGATTGCAGGTTTTATCCTGTCAATAGGTATGGCTGTTGATGCAAACATTCTTATTTTTGAAAGAACAAAAGAAGAATTAAGAGCCGGAAGAAACCTATTCACAGCTATTAATTCAGGGTTTGACAGAGCATTTACAAGTATTTTCGATTCAAATATGACAACAATCATTACCTGTACAATACTTTATCTTCTGGGTACAAGTGTTGTAAAAGGTTTTGCTCTTACACTTGCAATCGGTGTTCTTGTTTCAATGTTCAGTGCAATCACTGTTACTAAAAACTTCATGCACTTAATCTTCGGTACAGGTGAACTCAAACACCCGGCACTGTTCGGATTAAGAAAAGATGAAATCGGACAGAGTTATGAAGCAACTGAAACAAAACGCGAAAAAGCTCGTTTCGGTATTCTTGATTAGATAAAAAACAGGAGTAAAAAAATGATAAATACAGGTAGAAAACATTTAGTTCATATAGTTAAATTCAGATGGTGGTGGATGGCATTAACCTGTCTTCTTCTTGTTCCGGGGATTATCGCAATGATATATTCATCAGTGACTTACCCGAACCATGCACCAATGAAAGTCGGTATTGACTACACAGGCGGAACAATTTTGCAATACGGGTTGGAGCAAAAATTATCTAACAGCGACGTTGCCAAAACAAGAGAAAATCTGGAAAAAGCAGGAATTGAAAATCCTTATATCCAAATTTTGAATGTAAACAGCGACCAGCAAAAAAATACTAAATCAAATATCAGTTCTATTATCTCAATCAGAACAAAATTTATTGATAAAAACTCAAACACAACTGAAGTGATTACTGAACAATTACAAAAAGATTACACAAATCCTGAATTGATTTCAGTAAGTTCGGTAGGTCCGACAATGGGTAAAGAGCTTTTTAAAAACTCTTTGCTAGCAGTAACTCTTGCATTTTTAGGAATTGTAGCATATCTGTCATTCAGATTTAGATTTGATTATGCGCTCGCAGCAATACTTGGTGTACTGCACGATGTATTGTTTGTCTGCGGGATCTTTTCAATACTCGGACTTGTTTACAACGTACAGATTGACGGATTATTCATCACGGCAATCTTAACGGTTATTGGTTTCTCTGTTCACGATACAATCGTTGTATTTGACAGAATAAGAGAAAATCTTCGTTATTACTCAAAGAAAATGTCATTCGGCGAAATAGTAGACGCATCAGTAAACCAGACATTGACAAGAAGTATCAATACATCATTAACAACATTGATAACACTACTTGCATTATACTTCTGGGGCGGTGTAACAACAAAAGATTTCGTTCTTTGTATGATACTCGGTATTGCTATCGGAACATATTCAAGTATATTCTTCTGTTCAATGCTTGTTGATTTTTGGAACGATAAACAAACAAAAGCGAAAGTAACAGCATAATAAAAAATAATACACTAAAATAACAACCTCTAAAACAGAGGTTGTTATTTTTAATATCCATATAATAATTTATAAAACAGCTTTTATAGCCTCAACCATACCTGTTTCATCCGCAATATTTTTTCCCGCGATATCAAAAGCTGTTCCATGTCCGGGGGATGTTCTGATAATATCAAGACCTATTGTCATATTTACTGTTTTATCACCTGCAACAGTTTTTATCGGAATTAATCCTTGATCATGATAGTTTGCAATACAGCAGTCAAAAACAGAAGAACGGAGGGCAGGAAGGCAAGATGTCAGGACATTTTTTGATAGCAGCTTACCCTCCCCGACCTTCTGAACTTCTGATAAATATTCTTTTGCGACATTCACAAACAGTGTGTCTGCAGGCAGAGGATTGGTAATATTCACTCCTTTTGCACGTAATTCTTCTGCCGCGGGGATTAAAATATCAATTTCCTCGCGCCCTAAAATCCCATCTTCTCCGGCATGAGGATTAAATCCGCAAAGTGCAAATTTGGGTTGTTTTATATTTAAATGTTTAACAAAAAATTCTTTTAAATTAAGAATTTTTTCAACGACCATATCTTTTGTCAGAACAATATCTTTTAAAGGGGCATGACGTGTCAAAAGAAGAACCCTGAAATTACCTGCGACAAAAAGCATTTCTGCAAGCTGATTTCCATGAGCCAAATATTTTTGTAAAATTTCTGTTTGCCCGTTAAATTGATGTCCTGCAAGATATAACGCGTTTTTTGCAACAGGAGCTGTTACGATAGCTTTAGGTTTTATTTCACAAGCTTTTTTCACCGATTGAAACGAAAACTCTCCGGCTTCTTTTGTAACCTGTCCTGGAACAACATCTGTAGCATAAGGAATATTTATAATCTCGTAATCCCTGTTTAATTTCCCGTAAAAATCAATTATTTTTTTATTTGATATAAGCAAAACTTTATCTTCGGACAAATCAAGTTTATTCAGAGCTTTTATTGTTATTTCCGCACCTATGCCGTTGGGATCACCTGTTGTAATTGCAATCTTAGACATCTTGTAAACCGCCGTGTGTATCAAAATATCTCAAAATATCTATTAATGTATTAGCATTGCCAAGATTGCCTGATTTAGTCACAATCCACTGTGCGTTATGATCCAAACACAGAGCAATTGCCGGCGCAACTTCATCAACAAGCTGAAGCTGACAGGCATCTATAGCATTGCAGCATTTGTAAGAAGTTTCACCGCCAAGAGTAATCAAAATAGCATCCTTTTGTGCAGTAACACGCCTTGTCAAGTCTGCAAGAAAATCAGTAATTACTGTAGCTAAATTAGCCTTTGTCAATTCAGCATTAAGTGAATCCTCCGAAAACCCGTCAAATTCCCTGATTAAATTTGAAGTATGTACAATTACGGTATTATCAAAACGTAAATTTGAAACAACTCTGTTTACAAGTTCATCTGTTACTCCGTTTAAAACAGTTTTTAAATCCAGACTTATTGAAAGGACATCATCAAATTCATCACTCTTCTCAAGTTTATCAATCTGGTTTGCGGTAATTTGTGTAGCACTGCCTGACACAATAAATTTCGGCAATCTTGGAAAGGTCTTTATAATATGTTCACCATTTAAATCAGCAAGCCAGAATTCACTCAATGCCTGAGCAAAAGCGGATGTCCCTGCCGGCAGAATTTTGTGTTCGCTCTTTTTGATAGCAAGAGCAACCTGTTCAATATCTACCGTTGAAACTGCATCAACTACTATTAATTTTTTGCCTGCATTTACAAGTTCATTTATTTTTTGCAGAACAGGACCGGCACCTTTCATAACTGTTTTCAACTCTATCTGGCTTACCAAATCTTGATATTCCGGTAGAATTTGAGATTTTAAAAGAGTCGGCAGATGGGATTCAAATATAGGAGAATGCGGATCCCTTGCCATTTCGGTTCGTTCAATAGGAATACCTCTCAACAAATGATACCCGCCCACAGTCGTTCTGACCTCCGCAGGAAAAGCCGGCAAAACAATAGCTGCATCATATTCAAGGGCATGCATCAAGCCTAAAACTTCAACTGCAATATTTCCTCTGACTGTAGAGTCAATTTTTTTATAAACATAATCAGGGTTAATTTTTTCCTTAAGCATGTTTGCAGCTCTTACAACTCTTTCATAAGCAATCTGCGGCTCCACATTTCGTGATTCCGTTGATATTGCCCATGTTTGAGTCCCTTTAATATTTAAAGGTTCAATTTCATCAGATAGTAAAATCTGAGTATTAGCGCCTTTTAAATGAAATTGGAGAGCCGTATGATTTGCACCGGTCAAATCATCTGCTATTATACCAACTATGTTAGAATTAATTATCATATTTCCTGAACGTCTCTTTTAGAACCCAATAATCTTATACTGTTAGCTATAATTAAAAAATTTTCTCTGTCATTGCCGGTAACTTTATCTGTCCATTTGTTTTGACCGATTCTGCCGTCAACAACAACCTGAACACCTTTTTTTACATATTCGCCTGCAAATTCAGCAAGTTTATCCCACACATCAATGTTAAACCAGTCAGCAACTTCTGATTTCGTTTTAGGATCCCAACGGTTAACGGCAATCGAAAAATTAGCCTTAACCTTTCCTGATTCAAAATATCTTATTTCAGCATCTCTGCCTACTCTGCCTACCAAAACTGCTGTATTCATTTTAACCTCTTTCTTTAAAAAATATAATGATATTTTACAACAAATAATTTCATGCCTGCAAAACAGTGTAACTTTTTGTTACAAGAGATAAAACTTGTAATTAAATCCTTTTGGTAGTATAACCTTAATTGTAGCAGTTAGGGGGATCCACCCCGGGGGGCAAAGAAAGTTTATATAAAGAGTTGTTATTTAAACCGAATTTGCCATAACCCAAACAGGGTACGAAAGGATATTTATGGAAAAGAACAATGAAACTTTAAGTGTTTTAAGACACTCAACATCACACATTATGGCTCAAGCCGTTCAGAAGCTGTTTCCGTCAGCAAAGTTAGCAATCGGACCGGCCGTTGAAAACGGTTTTTACTATGATTTTGATTTAACTGACGGTCATGCCTTCACTCAAGAAGATTTGACAAAAATTGAAGAAGAAATGAAAAATATTGTTAAACAAAATCTTACATTTGAAAAGTATGTAATTCCTGATGTTGACAAACAAATTGCAGAATTCAAATCAGAAGGCGAGATTTACAAAGCAGAACTTCTTGAAGAACACAGAAATGACAATCCGACTTTGTATTTAACAAAAGATAAAGACGGAAATGTTTTGTTTAACGACCTTTGTGCAGGTCCTCACCTTCCAAACACATCATATATTAAGGCTAATGCTTTTAAATTATTGAAAGTTGCAGGTGCATACTGGAGAGGAAACGAAAACAATAAAATGCTCCAGAGAATTTATGCAACTGCCTTCTGGACAAAAGAAGATTTAGCGGATTATCTGCACTTTTTGGAAGAAGCTGAAAAACGCGATCACAGAAAACTCGGTGCAAAACTCGACTTGTTCTCTACAAGAGAAGAACTCGGAGGCGGACTTGTTTTGTGGCATCCAAATCTGGCTGTTGTAAGAGAAGAAATAGAAAATTACTGGAGAACAGAACACAGAAAACGCGGATATGTAATCGTTAATACACCGCATATCGCAAAATCAAAACTCTGGGAAATTTCAGGTCACGCAGACCATTACAGAGAAAATATGTTCTTTATTCAAAAAGATGAGGATAGCGACGATCAATTTATTTTAAAACCGATGAACTGTCCGTTCCATATCCTGATTTATCAGGCAAACAGATATTCTTATCGTTCTCTGCCTTTGAGAATGGCTGAACTCGGTACTGTTTACAGAAAAGAAAAATCAGGTGCGCTGTCAGGTCTGACCCGTGTTCAAGGTTTCACGCAGGATGATGCGCATATCTTCTGTACACCTGAACAATTGGTTGATGAAATCAACGAAATTATTGATTTTGTTGCAGATACAATGAAAATTTTCAATATGTCATTTGAAGTTGAACTTTCTACCCGACCTGAAAGTTATGTAGGCGAGATTGAAAACTGGAACAGAGCAGAAGCCGGCTTAAAAGAAGCTATGGACAGACGCGGTATGAAATATGAAATTAACGAAGGCGACGGAGCTTTTTACGGTCCGAAAATCGACTTCAAAGTAAAAGATGCACTAGGCAGAACATGGCAATGTGCAACAATTCAGCTTGACTTTAACCTTCCTGAAAGATTTGATATTAAATATCAGGACAAAGACGGGTCTATGAAAACTCCTGTAATGCTTCACCGTGTAATTTTCGGTTCTATGGAACGCTTCCACGGAATTTTAATAGAACACTATGCAGGAGCATTCCCAACATGGTTAGCCCCGACACAGGTTGCAATTGTTCCTATTTCAAATGAAAAACACGTTGATTTTGCTGAAAAAGTATACAGAAAAATGCGTGATGCAGGCATAAGAGTAAAACTCGACGACCGTTCCGAAAGCATGAATTACAAAATCAGAGAAAGCTTACAAGATAAGAAAATCCCTTACGTATGCGTAATCGGGGATAAGGAAATTGAAGCAAATTC
>CALUPR010000041.1 GCA_944322705.1 Candidatus Gastranaerophilales bacterium | reverse complement strand
ACTTCCGATAACATGCCCTATGTAAATAATAAAATATTATTATTTGTTATTTTTTTTTCTTGTATTATAATAAGTTTATTAAAGGAGAGGGAAAATGGATACATTAACTAAAAATGAAGGATTGATAACTAAAATTATCGGACCTGTTATTGATGTTGAATTTCAGCAAGGTGAACTTCCTGAAATTTATACAGCTTTACATATCTATAAAGAGGACGGCTCTTACGTTGTTGCGGAAGTTCAACAAATGCTCGGTTCAAATAAAGTCAGAACCGTTGCTATGTCCTCAACTGATGGTCTTAAAAGAGGCATGAAAGTTGTTAATACTAACGAACCGATTAAAATACCGGTCGGGAAACCTATCTTAGGAAGAATTTTAAATGTAACAGGCGAGCCCGTTGACAAAATGGGACCAATTGAAACTGATACTTACCTTCCGATACATAGAGAATCGCCAAAATTAACAGACCAAAATACAAATATTGAAATTCTGGAAACAGGTATTAAAGCAATTGACCTTTTGCAACCGTACCAAAAAGGCGGTAAAATAGGTCTGTTCGGCGGTGCAGGCGTCGGGAAAACAGTTCTTATCATGGAACTTATCCACAACATAGCAATGGAACATTCAGGTGTTTCTGTTTTCGGAGGTGTAGGCGAAAGAACCCGTGAAGGGAACGACCTCTGGAATGAGATGAAAGAATCCGGCGTTATCGATAAAGTTGCACTGATTTACGGGCAGATGAATGAACCGCCGGGAGCCAGAATGAGAGTTGGTCTTTCTGCTTTGACTGCTGCTGAATATTTCAGAGATTTTTCAAAACAAGACGTACTTTTATTCGTTGATAACATTTTCAGATTTACTCAAGCAGGTTCCGAAGTATCGGCTCTTCTAGGGCGTATGCCGTCAGCTGTTGGTTATCAGCCTACACTGGCAAATGAAATGGGTGAACTTCA
This sequence comes from Candidatus Gastranaerophilales bacterium, assembly GCA_944322705.1. Classification (GTDB taxonomy): domain Bacteria; phylum Cyanobacteriota; class Vampirovibrionia; order Gastranaerophilales; family Gastranaerophilaceae; genus Stercorousia. The sequence continues at coordinate 12,242 of CALUPR010000041.1, read as the reverse complement.
GGAAAGAATTACATCAACTAAAGACGGATCTATCACATCTGTTCAGGCAATTTATGTACCTGCAGATGACTTGACTGACCCGGCTCCTGCAACAACCTTCTCACACCTTGATGCTTCAACAGTATTGTCAAGACAAATTGCATCATTAGGTATTTATCCTGCGGTTGACCCGCTTGAATCAACATCAAGAGTTCTTGACCCGAATATTATCGGAGAAGAACATTACAATACAACAAGAAAAGTTCTTGAAATACTTCAAAAATACAAAGAACTTCAAGATATTATCGCAATCCTGGGTATGGATGAATTGTCAGAGGAAGACAAAGAAACTGTTAACAGAGCAAGAAAAATCCAAAGATTTTTATCTCAACCTTTCTTTGTTGCTGAACAGTTCTCAGGAATTCCGGGTAAATATGTAAAACTTGAAGATACTATCAAGGGCTTCAAGGAAATTATTGAAGGCAAACACGATGATCTGCCGGAACAAGCATTTTATATGGTAGGTACAATCGAAGAAGCCGTTGAAAAAGCAAAAACGTTAAAATAGAAGGCAAGAAAGACAGGAAGGCAGGTATAAAAGATTAAAAAACTTTGACCTCTTGCCCTCCTGATATCCTGCCCTCTGAAAGGGTATTTATGCATTTAAAAATAATTACACAGGAAAGAGTTGTATTTGACGAAGATGTTGATGAGGTCTATACAAAAACAACAGATGGCGAAATAGGGATTTTAAAAAATCACGTTCCTGTTATGGCAGCTCTGGATATAGGTGTAACAAAAGCTGTAAAAAATAATGATTCAAAGTATTTTACAACTATGGGCGGAATTTTTCAATTCAAGAATGATGAAGCGCTTATTTTAACATCAACTGCAGAAAGCGGAGATGAAATTGATGTTACACGTGCAAAAGAAGCATTAAAACGTGCTAAAGAAAGACTTGCAAACAAAAATGCTGAAATTGACGCTAAACGCGCAGAAGCTGCTCTTGCCAGAGCAATGGCAAGATTAAAAGCCACCCTGAATTCATAAAAACAAAGTATGGAAAAGACGTTATATCAAATATTTAAAACATTTTTTAAAGTAGGTACTTTATTACTTGGCGGCGGATATGTTATCTTGCCGCTTTTGCAGTCAGAACTTGTAGAAAAGAAAAATTGGATTAACGATGATGAGCTGTGTGAATACTATGCTCTCGGACAGAGTGTTCCGGGGATTATTGCAGCCAATACCGCCATTTTTGTCGGATATAAATTAAAAAAAACAGCGGGAGCATTAGCCGCAACTGTCGGAATAACATTACCGGCATTTATTTCAATAATTATTATTGCTAAATTAATTGAAGAAATTATCAGACTAAAATTTATACAAAGTATATTCTGGGGAGTAGGAATAGGTGTTGTACTGCTTGTTTTTCTTGCAATAAAAGAAATGTGGAAAAAAAGTATTGTTGATAAATTTACATGCTGGATTTTCTTTTTAATATTTATACTATCGGCATGCTTTAAAGCTCCGCCTGCTGCGCTTATTGTCCTTTCTATATTTATAGGAATTTGGATTGAGTATCAGAAAAAGATTGAACATGGAGAAAATCAAGAATGATATATTTAAAATTATTTTTAGAATTTTTCCATATCGGTTTATTTTCATTTGGGGGAGGATATGCAACGCTGCCATTTTTATACCATATTGCCGATGTTCAAAAATGGTATACCACAAAGGAATTAGCAGATATGATTGCAATATCTTCTATAACTCCCGGACCTATAGGTGTAAATGTTGCAACATTTGCAGGATTTAAAACCGCAGGGATTTTAGGCTCACTTATTGCTACAACTTCTGTTATACTGCCGTCATTTATTATTGTTGTAATTATTTCAAAAGTTTTAGAACAATTTAAACACAACAAATACGTGCGCTCTGTAATTTATACGCTAAAACCGGCGGGTTGCGGGCTTTTAGCAGCCGTAGGTGTTGATATGTTTATTAATAATATAAATATTCCGGGTATGATCTTACTTGCAGGATTATTTTTTGCAAGTTTGACGGAAAAACGCGATCCTCTGTTTTATTTAGGAGTATCAGCTCTTGTCGGATTAATTGCAGGATTTTTTAACCTGACTGGTTAGACATTCTATACTGAAGAGCCTGCATTACATGAGTTTGTTTAATATTTTCCGAATTGTCCAGATCCGCAATTGTTCTTGCAAGTTTCAAAATTCTGTCATAACGTCTGCCTGAAAGCTGATATTTTACAACAGCCGTTTTCAACAAATCAGCACTTTCCTTATCTATTTGACAATATTTTTTTATTAATTTTGACGTAAGCTCAGAATTTGTCAAAATACCTTCATTTTTATAACGTTCAGCTTGAATTTTTCTGGCTTTAATAACTCTTTTTCTTATATCTGAAGAAGTTTCTGCAGACGGTACGATATTCAAAAGTTCATTTGCCGTCAATCTGGGAACTTCTACCTGCAAATCAATTCTGTCAAGCAAGGGACCAGATAATCTTGATTTATATCTGCTTATCTGAAATTCCGAACAAGTGCACTGTTTTTCTTTATCACCAAGGTAACCGCATGGACATGGATTCATTGCACCCAAAAGCATAAATTTTGCAGGATATTTTATTGAATGTTTTGCACGAGAAATAACAATTTCTCCATCTTCCAAAGGCTGCCGCAAAACCTCCAATACATTTCTCGGAAATTCAACCATTTCATCTAAAAATAAAACACCTCTGTGAGCGAGTGTAATTTCTCCCGGCTTCGGACTGGAACCGCCGCCTATAATACCGTTTGCAGAAGCCGTATGATGAACAGCCCTGAATGGACGTTTTGTCATTAATGGCTCATCAGACGATAAAAGTCCTGAAATACTGTAGATTTTTGTTAACTCTAATGCTTCAGAAAGCTCCAGAGGTGGCAAAATTGATGCAAAACACTTTGCCATAAGAGTTTTACCTGATCCCGGGGAACCTGTCATCAACATATTATGTCCGCCGGCAGCTGCAATTTCCAAAGCACGTTTGGCTTTCTGCTGTCCTTTTACGTCTTTAAAATCATAAATATATTCTTGTTTTGCACAATCAGTTAAATATCTGTTTATATCAATTATAGTAGGTTTTATCTGAACATCAGCAAAGTGATTAACAACATCTCCGAGGCACATAGCGCCAAAAATATTGACATTACCCGCAAGTGCAGCTTCAACAGCATTTACCTGAGGTACAAATATATTTTTTACACCTTCCTCTTTTAAGCCGAGAATTAAAGGTAAAACCCCGTTTACACCACGCAAAGTCCCGTCAAGAGAAAGTTCTCCGATAAATGCACAATCTTTTATCTTCTCTTCTTCAAGAACTCCTTCTTCTACAAGCAAACCAACCGCAATCGGAAGATCAAAATTTGAACCCTCTTTTTTTAAATCCGCAGGAGCCAGATTTATAACAACTTTTTTAGCAGGGAAAGTAAAGCCTGAATTTTTAATAGCTGAACGAACTCTGTCACGTGCTTCATTAATTGATGCATCAGGCAGACCAACTATCGCAAAACCTGGAAGTCCGTTTAATACATCAGTTTCAACGGAAACCTTATACGCATTAAGACCTATTACAGCTGCACTTGTAACTTTATTTACCATAAATAAATATTAATATAAAACAAATTCTGAAACAAGTTCGCAATAATTAAAAGTTTTTTATTGTATAATTTATCTATGAATATTTTAGCAATAAATTTTGGCGGAATAGGTGATGAAATATTTTTTCTGCCCGCGCTTATATCTTTAAAAAAAGAATTTCCCGAGTCAAAAATTACACTTGCACTGGAGCCGCGAAGCAAAAGTGTAAAAAATTTAACAGATATTATAGATGATTTGTTTTTGATTGATATCAAGGGTAAAAATAAATACTCTGAACTTTTAAAACTTGTATATCTTGCACGCAGAGGGCATTTTGACATGGTAATTTCATCAGGAGGAAACAAATTTATCAGTATCCTTTTGACACTAACAGGGATTAAAAAAAGATACGGCTATAATACAGGGAAATTAAGCCAAATATTACTCACAAAAACAGTTCCTCTGAACAAAAATCAGTATGCCTGTGCAATGTATCACGATCTTGTAACACCTGTTACAAACCATAAAACATACCTGCCGGAAATAAATGTCGAGCAGCAGGAAAAAATACCAAATTCCGTTCTCATACACCCCGGTGTCAGCAAAATGAGCGTACAAAAAGGGATGGTAAAAACTGTTACGGCAGATATATGGGCACAAACAGTTGACTTACTTATTAAAAACGGTAAACATGTCATCTTAGCCGGCGGTCCTGACGATAAGGAAGTGATAGAAACAATTCTTTCGCGCATCACTCTTCACTCTTCACTCTTCACGAACTATTACGGCAAAACAAAAAGCTTAAAAGACCTGGCTGTACTTATTGGAAAAGCAGAAAAATTTATCTGTTCGGATTCTGCTCCTCTTCATGTTGCAGTTGCTATGGGGACAAAAACCTATGTAATTTTCGGACCAACCGATGATAAAAAATTAATTCCGCAATCTGACAATGTTATTGCAATAAAAGCAAATGATAATTGTCCGATAAAACCATGCCTGTGGGAACACAGACAAACTACCTGCGAAAATCTTGACTGCTTAAAAATTACGGCAGAAAATATCGTACAAAAACTGGAAAACAATTAAATCCCGACACTTAAACCCGCGCAAAGATTTATTGACTGACCGGTAATTCCTTTTGCATCCTCTGAAATTAAATATTTGCAAAGTTTTGCAACTTCTTCAGGTTTTACAAAACGCTTCTGAGGAATTGTATCCATTATTTCTTGTTGTGAAAACTCACTTTCTTCAATAGAATTCATTCCGAGTTCTGTTTCAACCCAGCCGGGGTTTATTGTATTTACTGTAATATTAAATTCTGCAAGTTCAAGTGCCAGAGCTTTTGTCAAACCTGTTAATCCTGCTTTTGATGAAGAATAAATACTTGCATAAGCTTCTCCCATAACGCCTGAAATTGAACCAATATTGATAATTCTTCCCCATCTCTGATCTTTCATATAAGGAATTGCTTTTGATATAAGATAAGCGGGAGCGATTAGATTTGTCTGATAAAGTCTTTGAATATCAGCTATATTCATAGTTTCAAGAGCCGCATAAATATATTCGCCGGCATTATTTACAAGAACATCAATATTTTTATCAGCAATAAATTTTGCTAGATTATTTATATCTTTTGATAAGTCACAAACGCAAAAACCTTTAGCATTACATGCCGCAAGGGCATGTTCATTTCTTCCGGTTACATAAACTTCACCGACATTTTGAAGTTCTCTGGCAATAGCATTACCAATTCCTTTAGAAGCACCAGTTACTAATATATTCATGATGTATACTCCTTTAAAAAATTTCGGACAATAAATGATGCCATAAATATTCCGGCGCAGCTTGCCACAAACGGAGTTGACGATGGAGTAATTTTTGTAAATTCAATATTTTCACCTGATTTTGTCATTATTTTTTCAGCCTCAGAAATCTTTTTCTGAACAAAAGGTTTTTCCCTGCTTGCAACAACCGTAATTCCTTTTTCAATCCCGCATTTTTTTAACTGATAAATTATATTAGACACAAAAGAAACATTCTTATTTTCTATTTGCGAAATATCACATATATATAATTGTGTGGGATCAATTCTGTTACCGGCACCCATTGAACTTATAACAGGAATATTTGAGTTTACACAGGTTTCAAGCAATTCTATTTTAGAACGCATTGTATCAATTGCATCGGCAACATAGTCAATATTTTTTAAATCCAAATTACCGCTGTAAAAATCATCAATAACATGCAATTTTATATCAGGATTAATGTCTTTCAGCCTCTGTTCAAAAAGATACGTCTTGCTTTGTCCGACAGTAGAATGCAATGCCACAAGCTGACGATTAATATTAGATTCAGAAACTGTATCAAAATCAACAATAGTCAGCTCTCCGACTCCTGCTCTTACAAGAGCTTCCGCACAAAATCCTCCGACACCGCCGAGTCCGAAAACAGCAACATGCTTAAAAGAGAGAAGTTTTTGATTATCTTCTCCCCAAAAAAGTTCATTGCGTGAAAAGTATCCTTCACTCTTCACTCTTCACTCCTTCACTACTTAATAATCCCGAATCCGATAAGGAATGTACAAATTAAAAATATTGCGGAAACTATTCCGGTCAGCTTATTCAGACCTTTTTCCGCACTTTTTTGAGAAGCAAAAACATGAGATGCTCCGCCCATGCCTGCAATTCCATCGCCTTTCGGGGAATGCAATAATATCAATACTATTAACAATAAAGCTGAAATTATTTGTACAGCCCAAACTATATTAACTAACATCTATTTTTTCTCCTTTTTCTTTGAAATAAAATGAGCTCTTTTAGAGTTCAGCTTAATATTTTCAAAAGTATAAAGTCTAGCAGGTCTTTTTGATGAAGATTTTGTATATTCATCAAGTTCTATTAAACCGTCCGTTGCAAGAGCTTTCTTTCTAAAATTTCTCTTATCTAACTTTTTACCCATAATTAATTCATAAGCTTTTTGCATTTCAGTCAAAGTAAATTTTTCATTTAAAAGTTGATAAGCGACCGGACAAAGCTCTAATCTTTCACGTGTTCTTTTTAATGAGTATTCAATAATTTCTTTGTGGTCAAATGCTAAAGGAGGGAGGTCAGAAACTTTGTGCCATCCGAGTTCCGGCGTTGTAACGACTTTAATATCCTCAGCTCTTACAAGCGCAAAATAAGCACATGTAATAACCCTTGCATTCGGGTGGCGTAAAGGATCTCCAAAAGTGTAAAGCTGTTCAAGATAAATATTATCGACATTGGTTCGTTCTTTCAAAACCCTTAAAGCAGCCTGATCAAGATTTTCTGACAACCTTACATAACCGCCGGGAATTGCCCATTTATCTTTAAACGGCTCATTTGTACGTTTGACAAGAAGCACATGGAGTGCATTATTTTTTAACGTAAGTATAACCACGTCCACAGTAATTTCATGTGTTTTTGTTTCGTTAAAAATCATATTATCTCTACCCTTAGCTTTAATAATATAATAAAAATATTATTTTACATTAGTTAATGGTTGATTTTTATTAACAAATTTTAACATGTATCAAAAAATTATCAATATTATGCGTAAAAAATACTTTATATATATACGGGGACTAAAAATTACGGGGAAAAAATGGGATTTCATTGCATACACAATAATATATTTATGAATAGACCGTTTATGCCATGCGGTTTTAGACCGTTTGGAGGCGGATGCAATGCTTTTAATTCCGGATTCGGATTCGGAATGTTAACTTCACTGTTTAACTTTTCAGTGCCAAGATTTCAGTTCCAGACAACTATGCCTGTTTTTGCATTGAATAATAATTTTACTCCTCCCGTAAGCTTCACACCGATGTTATCTCCCCAAATACCTTCACAACAGTTTTTAAATTCATTAGTATGGAAGCCTGATCTGACAAAAATTAAGATACCGGCATTTGATTCTAATAATTTCTTTAATTTCAGTATAAATACTTCATCATCATTAAATAGCAGCAACAGCGGAGAAAGAAGAGTAATTCCAAGATCTGAAATAGTTGATCTGGCATGCAGAAAGGCAGAACAATACGGAGTTGATAAAAGACTAGTTCTAGCTATGATTGATGCTGAATCAGGATTTAACCCGAATGCAACATCTCATGCAGGAGCAAAAGGTTTAATGCAGCTTATGCCCGGAACTGCATCGTCATTAGGAGTTACAAATCCTTATGACCCCGAACAAAATTTAGACGGCGGCATCAGATATATTAAACAATTACTTGAAAAATATAACGGAAATGTAAAGCTTGCACTTGCAGCTTATAATGCCGGACCCGGTAATGTCGATAAATACGATGGTATTCCGCCGTTTGAAGAAACAAGAAATTACGTTGACAAAATCTATAATAATTACGAAAATTATTCCGTTGCTTAAACAAACTAAATAATCCATTGATGTTGAAAAATGTTTCATGTATGTTCATGAAATATATTAAAGATTTGCGGAAAGGCTAAAAAATGGATAAGGGATATATTGAAAACGGATTTATTGTAGATGTTTCAAATGCTAACAAGACTTCTGAAATAATATATGAATTAAGCAGAATTTTAGATCTTCCTGATGCTCAAAGCAAAAAAGTATGTCTAAAATTAGGCTCTGTTGATTTAACATCCACGGAACTTACAAGCATTAAAGCTCTTGTTGAATCTATGAATTCCGAAATAGAATTTATCAGTACCAGTTCTGACGAAACTGTAAAATCTGCAGAAGATTTGAATATAAAAGTATCAGTTTTAGAAAATAAGGTTCCGACACCTGAATTCAACGCGGATCAGGAAAAAGTAAATAAAGAACTAGAAAAAGCATTAGATAAAATTTTCGGCGATGAAAATGCTGAAATCAAAACTTTTGCACAGGAAGAAGATATTAAAAAATTAAAAGAGGAAATTCCTGCAGATGATCTTGAAAAGATTGCAAATATAAACCCTGAAGCAATAACTCCGGACAGTCAGATGGAACCCATTGAAAAATTTGATGCTGAAACGACTGAAAATATTAAAGTTTCTTCAGGAAATATTGAAAGTGAACTTCAAAATTTTAACAGCCGGCTTGAAAATGCAAATAAAATTGATGGTGATGAATTAAAAGATGTAGATTTCAATCTTGATGATTTGAGAAAATCTTTAAGAGAAACTGAAAAACTTCCGACACTATACATACAAAGGACACTGCGTTCCGGACAAAGTATTACATCTGACGGCAATATTGTAATAATCGGGGACGTAAATCCTGGATCCGAAATTATTGCAAAAGGTGATATAACCGTTTGGGGTATTCTGGGCGGTATTGCACATGCCGGATCGGAAGGCAACCAGTATGCCAGAATACGAGCATTAAAAATGAATGCCATTCAATTAAGAATAGCAGATATCTTTGCACGGCGTCCAGATAATATAAATATTCCGTATATTCAAAAAACAGACACATTTATACCGGAAGAAGCCTGTATTAGAAAAAAACAAATTATTATACATAAAATACATGAAGTATAAAAGGAGAAATAATGAGCGGTAGAGTTATCGTAATAACATCCGGAAAAGGCGGAGTCGGTAAGACTACAACTAATGCCAATATTGGAACAGCTCTTGCAAGAGCCGGCAAAAAAGTTGTAATGATAGACACCGACTTAGGTTTAAGAAACTTAGATCTGTTGCTCGGATTGGAAAACAGAATAGTATATACAATAGTAGACGTTGTTGAAGAACGCTGCAAGTTAAAACAAGCTTTAGTGAAAGACAAAAAAAATCCTAATCTTTGTCTTTTAGCCGCAGCACAAACCCGTGACAAATCTGCAGTTACTGAAGAGCAGCTGAAAGATATATGCGAAAAGTTAAAAAAAGATTTTGATTTTATTTTAGTTGACTGCCCTGCAGGTATAGAACAGGGATTTCAAAATGCCGTAGCAGGAGCTTCAGAAGCAATTGTTGTTACAACACCGGAAATGTCCGCAGTACGTGATGCTGATAGAATTATCGGTTTGTTGGAAGCTAAAGAAGAAATCAAATCTTACAAGCTGTTAATAAACAGAGTACGTCCTAACCTTATCAAATCAAATGATATGATGAGTGTAGATGATGTCGTTGAAATACTTTCAGCCGATTTAATAGGTATAATTCCTGAAGACACAGGAATTATTACATCTACAAACAAAGGCGAACCGATTGTTAATGATGAAAAATCTCTCGCCGGTAAAGCTTACAATAATGTGGCAAGACGAATAATAGGCGAAGATGTTCCGTTTTTGAATTTGGAAGAACCTCAAGGCGTTATGGCTAAAATTAAAAAGTTCTTCTCCGGTTTAACAGGAAAGGAGAAGTAAGATGATTTTAGCAAATTTATATAACAAAGTTTTAGGTTTTTTCCGCCAGACAGAAAAAGAGGCTGAAGAATCTTCAAAAGATACCGCCCGCAACAGATTACGCGTTGTTCTGATGCAAGACAGAACAAATCTTACGCCCGAACTTATGGAACGTATGCGCAAAGAACTTGTTGAACTTCTTTCAAAATATGTTGAAATGGATAAAGAAGCTCTTGAACTTAATCTGGAACAAGACGGAGATCAAGTGGCATTAATGCTTTCAATTCCTGTTATCAGAGCGAAAGACGAAGATGAAATAAAAGCAGCTCTGGAAGAAGAAGATAAAGCAAAAGAAGACACAGAAGAAATTTCTGAAGAATCAGAAGATGATGAAGAAGAATCTTCAGAAAATAATGATGAAAACCTTGACGACAACGAAATTTCTGACAAAACATCAGAAAATGATTTGAATTCAGAAGAAAAAACTAAAAAAGCTGATGAAGAAATAGAAACAGCCCAAAAAGAAGATAAAGATAAAAATAAAGACAAATAAAGATCATAAAAAATAAAAATTCTAAAAAAGAACCACTTTATAACGTGGTTCTTTTTTTTAATTAAAATTTTGTAACAAATTATATACAAAATTAAACCGGGCGTGTTGACAGCTGAATTTGTTTGTTTTACCATTGGTATGCTTGGAATAATGTAATTACACAATATCCGAAATATTTGTAGAATAGCAGTTCCGGGCGGTGTATTACAATAAAAAAAAGAAAAAGGAATGCAAATGGCAACCACAACTAGACAAAGAATCAGAGTTTGTTTGAAAGCTTATGATCATAAATTAATTGACGTATCTTCAGACAAAATCGTAGAAACAGCAAAAAGAACAGACGCTAAAGTAGCCGGCCCTATTCCTTTACCTACAAAAAGACGTATATATTGCGTTTTGCGTTCACCCCACGTTGATAAAAAATCCCGTGAACATTTTGAAATGAGAACTCATAAACGTATTATTGATATATACGAACCTACTCAACAGACAGTTGAAGAATTGGGAAGATTAGACCTTCCTGCAGGTGTAGATATTGAAGTTAAACTTTAATATTTAACCTTTTGAAAATTAAATAAGCATTATGCATGTAATGTGAACTACAACCGGCATAGGCAAAAAGAGGGGTCCCTCGTTTTAAGTCAAAAGTCGGAACAGTCGAAAGACTGTGAGGTGTAAGTCCTCAAATTAGGTAAAGATTAGCAAGACGTAGCGCTCGCAAGAGAAACGGATTTTCGCAAGAGTGAAACCCGAAGGATTGAAACTCATCCAGGTGAAAAACATGATGGAATGGAGTAATTTATTAAAATTACGAAATGGAATGAAACGTTTTGAACCGCGAATAATCCAAGAAAAATGAAAGGTAAGAATATGACACTAGGTGTAATAGGTAAAAAACTTGGAATGACACAGATCTTTGACGAACAAGGTTTGGCAATTCCCGTAACCGTAATTAAAGTTGATCCGATTGTTGTTACTCAGGTAAAAACAGTTGAAACTGACGGCTACAATGCAATTCAGGTAGGTACTGTTTCAGCAAAGGAAAAACATTTAACAAAAGCTGAAATAGGTCACTTTAAGAAAAATAATCTTGAAAACTTCAGACACCTTCAGGAATTCAGAGTTGATAACCCGTCTGATTACAAAGTAGGCGACAAGATTGAATTATCAGTTCTTGATAACGTTGAAAAAGTAGACGTTACAGGTAAATCAATAGGTAAAGGCTTCCAGGGTACAGTAAAAAGATGGAACTTTTCAAGAGGACCTATGGGACACGGTTCTAAAAACCACAGAGAACCAGGTTCAATAGGTGCAGGTACAACTCCTTCACGTGTTATCAAAGGCAAAAGAATGGCAGGTAACATGGGCAATGAAAGAGTTACAATCACTAAATTAAAATTAGTTAAAGTCGATGCCGCAAACAGCTTAGTATTAATCAAAGGTTCAGTACCGGGCTGTGAAGGCAGACTCGTTACAATAGTTCCGACAAGAACTAAGTGGAACTAATCCAGAAGGCAATCCGGTGAAAGGCAAGAAGGCAAGTTACTTTTGATAATAGCATGACCTCTTGACATCCTGACCTCAGATCTTCTAAATAAGTAATAATTTTAACCCGCTCTTACCATATAAAACGGGAAACCGAAAGGGGTAAGCGGAAAGCAAAGGAAAAACAAAAATGTCAAAAGAAATATTAAGTACAAATGGAGAAAAATTAGGCGAAATCACATTGAACGAAAA
>CALUPR010000040.1 GCA_944322705.1 Candidatus Gastranaerophilales bacterium | reverse complement strand
GCTATGCAGTATACAACAGGACCTGCAAGGGTTAAATATCTGCTTCCGTATTTGCCGGATAATCTTCCTGCAACAGGAGCAATAAATGAAAGCGTCAGAGAATACGGAAGAATTAAAAGACCTGTAACAAGCGGATTGTATTTTAAAATTTCCTGCAAAAAGAACGGCAAAAGTATGCTGTTTGTGTACATTGCCATGTATGAAGTCATTACGCCGAGATTTCCGAACGTAAAAGTTCTTATTTTGAACAGTGAAAAATCAATAAGCGGATAATTAATGTGGTGATCTCTGATATAGAAAAGAACTCCGAAAATCAGTGTCACAATACCGAGAATTATAATTTTGAGCGAATTCCAGCCCCAGCTGTGTCCTTCTGATATTGCAAGAAGAAGTGCGAATAAACTTACCGTAAAATAGAAAAATCCCCTGTAATCGAATTTGAAATTTTTTCTGTCTGTAATACTGTGGTGAGGAAGAACTCTATAAGCGTAATAAGCTCCTGCAAGCGCAACCGGAATGCATGGTATAAATACCGAATGCCATCCGAAAAAGTTTAATAAAATGCCGCCGAGTGCCGGCCCGCTCATTCCGCCGATTGCAACCAGACAGCCGTTAAGTCCGAGGGCTTTCCCTCTGCGTTCATTCTTGAAAATTGTTGCAATAATTGCCTGAGCGTTTGAAAGCATTATGGAAGCGCCAAGAGCTTCAAGGCATCTGTAAGCTATTAAAAGTCCGAATGAATTTGCTGTTGTGTTTAAAAAAGCTCCGAGTGCGAACAATGAAAAGCCTGCTGCATAAAGTTTGTTTTTCGGAAAAATATCGCCGAGTTTGCCGAAAAAAGGCAAAAATACGGTTAAAACAAGCATATACGCAATCATAACCCATTGAATTTGCCCCATTGTTACATGCAAATCAACTGACATGGGGTATAATGCAAGGTTTACTGTTGTTGAATCAAGCATGGCGATAAAATTACCAATCGCCGTGATTACAAACATTGTCCACTTAATTTCTTTGGTAGTCATTTTAGTGTTTTACCCAGTTTTCAATAATTCTCAAAGGAGCACGAGTTAATCCAAGAGCCCATTTCCCGATGTTTTTTGTGATAACGCTTCCTGCTCCGATATTTGTGCCTTCACCGATTTCTACAGGGGCTACAAGTACGGTATTTGAACCGATTTTTACATTATCTTTAAGTATGGTTTTATTTTTTGTGTTTGTAATCGGGTCAAAGTTCGCTGTAATTGTACCTGCACCTATATTTACATGTGCACCGAGTTCACTATCGCCGATGTAGCTTAAATGCCCTGCATTTGTGTTATGAGCAATTTTTGCTTTTTTAACTTCTACAAAGTTACCTATTTTGCAGTTGTCATCAATTTCAACATCGCCGCGTAAATGTGCGCAGGGACCTATTTTACAATTTTTGCCGATTTTGTTTTTGCCTTCAATATAAGTTGACGGGTAAATTATTGTGTCTGTCCCGATTTCTGTGTCTTCGGAAATCCAGGTCGATGCAGGATCAACAATTGTGACCCCGTTATCCATCAATGAATTCAGCTTTCTGTCGTTCATAACTTTTGTTGCATAAGCAAGGTCTTTGCGAGAATTTATTCCGTAGCTTTCATCGCTGTTTTCAAGTATATAGGCATGGACATTGAGGTTATTTTTCTTACTCCAGCCGATAATATCAGTCAGATAATATTCACCCTGCGCATTGTTTGTTGTTAATTGAGAGAATGCAGGTTTAATTTTTCTCCAGTTAAGCAGATAAACCCCGACATTAATTTCTTTAACAGATATCTCATCAGGAGTTGCATCTTTTGCTTCCACAATGCATTTTAGAGAATCATCTTTTTCCCTGATAATTCTTCCGTAATTTGCAGGATCATCAAGTATTGTACTCATTATAGTAAGGTCGGAATTTTTAGAATTGTGATATTCAATAAATTTTTTGATGCTGTCTTCCGTCATTAAGGGCAAATCCCCGTTAAGTATAATTACCTGTCCGTCAAAGTTTTCAAGATACGGGCAAGCCATTGAAACAGCATGACCTGTGCCTAACTGCGGTGATTGCAAAATGGTTTTTGCATTGGTGTAATTTTTTTCTACAAATTCTGTTACCTGCTCGGCGTGATGTCCCACAATAACAAAAGATTCACTTACAATGTTTTTTGAATTGTCAAGAACATACCCCAGAATAGGTTTTTCAAAGATTTTGTGCAGGACTTTTGATGTATTTGACTTCATTCTTGTGCCTTTTCCGGCTGCAAGGATTACTGATTTAATTTCATTATTCATATTTCTCTCCTTTATTTTTATTTTACTATAAAAATGAGCGTGCCGCTCAACCCGCGAAATTAGTTTTTGTATATTTTGTGCTGATTTTCGTTGTTATGCTATAATCTCTATATGGAAAAACGTAAAAAAGCGGTAGTCGCATTAAGCGGCGGAGTTGACAGCTCTGTTTCCGCGCTTTTATTGAAACAACAAGGCTATGATGTTATAGGTTTGACAGGTAAAATGATTAATTCAGCTTCTGCTCAAACTGTAATTGATAATGCGAAAAAAGTAGCTGATAAACTTGAAATTGAACATTATATATGCGATGTAACAGATTTGTTTCAAGAAAGGGTTATTAATTATTTTGAAAATTCTTATAAGTACGGTAAAACACCTAACCCTTGTATTATGTGTAATCAATTTATAAAATGGGGATATTTATTTGATTATGGAATAAATAATTTACACGCGGATATTTTTGCAACCGGACATTATGCTGATATCAGATACGTTGACGGAATCTATAAACTTTATCCGGCAAAAGATGAGCATAAAGACCAGTTATATTTTCTTTACCGTCTGGGGCAAAAACAGTTGTCAAAAACAGTTTTCCCTCTTCATAAATACAGCAAAGATGAGGTAAGGCAGATGGCTGTCGATTTTAATCTGCCGCCAAAAGATTCTAAAGACAGTCAGGATATTTGTTTTATACAAAAACCGGTTACGGCAAAAAAATATTTAATAGATAAATTCGGCTATAAAAAGGGTGATTTTATTGATATTCTGACAGGCAAAAAGTGGGGAGAGCATCAGGGATGTTATCAATATACAATAGGTCAGAGAAAAGGTATAGGAATTGCTGCTCCTTATCCTCTTTATGTAATAGATATTGATGCTGAAAAGAATATTGTTTATGTCGGGCGAGAGGAAGATAATTATAAACAGAGTTTAAGAGCATATGATTTGAATTTTTCGTATCCCTTAAAGGAAGATGAATTTGATGCGATGGTTAAAATTCGCTATAATATGCATCATAAAAAAGCGCATATAAGAATTATTAATGAATGTGCCGATATCAGTTTTTATGAACCTGTGAACTCTGTTACATCCGGACAATCATGCGTATTTTATGATTTAAATGATATGCATTTAATTGGTGGCGGTATTGTAGACGTATAAGCTTTACTTTTATTTTTTACAGGTTTATCATGTAGATATAAGCGGGAGGAAGTTTTGTTATGTATAATCCGAAATCACATGATGCCGATGAATTTATTTCTCATGCAGAAATTCTTGATACATTAAAATACGCTGATGAGAACAAAAATAATATTGAATTAATTGATAAAATTTTGGAAAAGGCAAAGCTTGGCAAGGGTTTAACTCATAGAGAGGCTTCTGTTCTTCTTGCCTGCGATAATGAAGACAAAAATGATGAGATATTTAAACTTGCTGAAAAAATAAAAAAAGATTATTACGGTAACAGAATTGTTCTTTTTGCGCCGCTTTATTTATCTAATTATTGTGTAAACGGTTGTGTGTATTGCCCTTATCATGCTAAAAATAAACATATTCCGCGTAAAAAACTTACTCAAGAAGAAATTAAAAATGAAGTTATAGCGCTTCAGGATATGGGGCATAAAAGACTTGCAATAGAATCAGGGGAGGATCCTGTTAATAACCCTATTGAGTATATTTTAGAGTCTATAAAAACTATTTATAGCATAAAACACAAAAATGGCGCTATCCGCCGTGTAAATGTTAATATTGCAGCAACTACTGTTGAAAATTATAAAAAATTACATGAAGCAGGTAT
This sequence comes from Candidatus Gastranaerophilales bacterium, assembly GCA_944322705.1. Classification (GTDB taxonomy): domain Bacteria; phylum Cyanobacteriota; class Vampirovibrionia; order Gastranaerophilales; family Gastranaerophilaceae; genus Stercorousia. The sequence continues at coordinate 9,115 of CALUPR010000040.1, read as the reverse complement.
CGGTACTTATATTCTGTTTCAGGAAACTTATAATAAGGAAAGTTACGAAAAACTTCATCCGACAGGTCCAAAACACAATTACAAATACCACACTGAAGCTATGGACAGAGCCATGCAGGGCGGAATTGATGATGTCGGCTTAGGAGTTTTATTTGGGCTTGAATCTTATAGATATGAATTCGCCGGGTTGTTAATGCATGCAGAACATTTAGAAGCCGTATTTGGTGTTGGTCCCCACACAATAAGTGTTCCGAGGATTAAAAAAGCCGATGATATTGACCCTGATACTTTTGATAATGGAATTGATGACGATATTTTTGCAAAAATTGTTGCGTGTATAAGGATTTCGGTTCCTTATACCGGCATGATTATTTCTACCCGTGAAAGTGAAGAATGCCGTGCGCGTTTGCTTCATCTGGGAATTTCTCAAATTTCCGGTGGGTCTAAAACAAGTGTTGGCGGATATTTCAAGCCTATGCCTGAAAAAGATGATTCAGCTCAATTTGATGTTTCTGACAGACGTCCTTTGGATGAAGTTTTAAAGTGGCTCATGGAACTCGGATATCTTCCAAGTTTTTGTACCGCCTGCTACGGCAGCGGAAGAACAGGCGACAGGTTTATGGAAATATGCAAAAGTCAGCAAATTCATAACTTCTGTCACCCAAATGCAATTATGACTTTGAAAGAATACTTAATGGATTACGCATCAGAAGAAACTCAAAAAGTCGGAAATGCATTGATAGAAAAAGAAATAGAAAAAATCGAATCAGAAGAAATCAAAAACAAAGTAAAAGAAAATCTGCAAAAAATTGAAAACGGTGAAAGGAATTTTAAATTCTAGTAATTAGTTATAACATTTTTTTTATAAACAATTGAGTTAACGGTTTGTTGAAAAATCCGTATAGATAAACTCCCGTCATTTTTAAAGATTTCCAATCTTTGCACATAATGGTAATTGAACGTGATTTATAGTTGGTATTTATAATATCACCGAGTTTCGGGTGTGTAATATTATTCTTTTTCAAAATTTTATTGGTATGTTCCTCATCAAGTATTCTGAGTTTATAAGGGTTCGGGATAAAATATTTGTTTTTATAAGTAACATAGCAAGGCATCCAGGGGTGAAATGCGCGTATTCGTGCGTGTATTTGTTCTGCTGTTTCTTTCTTAAAATTAAGCATCATATCATCAGGTTTTATATTCGGATAATATGAAGCCTCTTTTTCATTTTGTTCAACCGGGATTAAAAGCCCGGAACCTAATTTTTGCAGTAATTCAGCGCACATTATTCGTGCTTGAAAAACAGTTCTTTCTTTTAGTTCTTTGCCTGTGTCGCCGGGAAAAATCTTAATTTGTTTCTGCGCAAGTATTGCACCAGTATCAAATTTTTCGTCCATCAGGTGAAAAGTTAAACCTGAAAAATTCTCTCTGTGTAGGATTGTTTGTAAATAAGGATTTGGACCTCTGTATTTCGGCAGATATGACGGATGGACATTCACACAGGCAATTACCGGAAGATCAATAATTTCTTTTTTAAGCTTTTCATGCCAGGTCCCAACAAGAATTAAGTCGGCATTTAACTTTAAAATTTCTTTTTTAAATTCTTCTGAATTCGCACTGTTGCATTTGATTTCATGTATTTTATACTGTTTTATTATTGTCACATCTGAAGAGCTTTTGAAAAAATCTCTTATTGCAAGTAAAATTTTAGGCATGACAGTTCTTTCATACCTTAAGACGCCGGCAACTTTATGTTTAGCGTCGAGTGTGCCTTCTATTAAATTTGCGAGCATTTCTCCTTTGCCTAAAATTACTATCTTCATACTTTATTCCATTTATGCGTTTATTTGGTCATTCTGGATTAATTTCAAGACTCATTAAGATTTTTAAATAACTTCAGAATGACAAGGATTGATAAAATAAGTTTTTAGTTATTATACCGTATTTTTCCTGCTCTGTCCATTTCTCGTTTCAAGTCTTTTTTTGCTATGTCTTCACGTTTGTCATGAAGCTTTTTACCTTTTGCAAGAGCTATTTCAACTTTTGCAAAACCGTGCGACAAAAATACTTCAAGAGGCACTATTGTATAATTATCCTGTTTTACTTTTGTCTGCATTTTAAGAATTTCTTTTTTATTTAAAAGAAGTTTTCTTACACGTTCTGCATCATGGTTAAATCTGTTTCCTTGCTCGTATGGGGAGATATGGCATTTGTACAGAAAAATTTCATTATTTTCTATTTTACAGAAACTGTCTTTCAGGTTTATTGCATTTTTACGGATTGATTTAATTTCTGTTCCGGTCAGCACAATTCCTGCTACGTATTTTTCTAAAATATTGTAGTCGTGAAAAGCTTTTCTGTTTGCTGTTATAATTTTTCTGTCCATAAAATTTATTATAGCATAATTTTTAAAGTATTAAAACAGCGATTAATATAGTTTATAATAATTTCTATATATTTCATAAAGAGAATTAAATCCATTTAAAGTCACTAACAAATATGTCAGAGATTTGACGGTTGTGAAATAAAATAGGGTTACCCGCAAAAATCATTTGGCATCTTACATCTTACAAGCAAGATGTCGCTTACAACGTTTTCAAGTACCCGTTTACTGACAGAACCTGTTAAAAATCTGTCAAGTTTTGTTTTATTTTTTGAACCTAATATAATTAAGTCAATGTTATTTAATCTTGAGTAATCTATAATTTTTTGAGCAGGAATACCGCTTAATATTGTCGTTTCAGTCGTTTTAATATTGTGTTCTTCAAGAAGAGCCTGAATATCTTTTATTGCTTTTGCTGCGTATATTTGTTGCTGTTTTTGAATGTCAAGGAGCCAGTTTGTATCCAGTGTGCCGTCTAAAAAAAGCAAATTCGGGTCTTCATTAACCATACATATGTGTATTTCTTTATCTTCAAGTTTTATATTCGGTAAAATTTCGTTTATTATTTCCAATGAACATTGAGTCCCGTCCGTGGTAATAAGAACTTTTTTCCCGCTATTTTCTTCTTTTGCTATATAGTCTGAAATTTTACTGCTGTTGATAATCTCTTGCGATACCGAGCCAAGCCATTTTTGAATTCCTTTTTTACCGTGTGAACCCATTAATATAAGATCGTAATTTTCTTTTTCTGCCTGTTCAAGAATGCTTTCAACCGCTGAACCGCAGTTTTTTATCCTTCTGCCTGTTTTAAGCCCGGCTTTTCTTATTTCTTCTTCTGCATAGTCAAGTATTGTATCTGCAACATTTGCACAGGAGTAAGTAAAGTTTTCTTCTTCAATAGTTATTTGTTCTGGCAAAAAGCTCCAGTCAATTATGCATATTGTGTCAATTATTGCATCTTTAATCCAACAAGATATATTGTGCAGAGCGTTAAAACTAATCTTTGAACCATCTGTACAAAATAGTATTTTCATAATTTCTCCTTTTGTTTGTCTGTTTTCCCTTTCCATCATACTTATAATTTATGTTAAGGAAAATTACATTGTCTGGTATTCTATATTTTTTTCTGCTATTATGTGTGTATGGGAAATGTTTGTATAGGAATAGTGTTATAGTTATGTCATCACAGCAAGATGTTAAACAAAAGATTAATTTAAGAGATTATAAAACTTTAATTGAAACAATTGCTAAGGTAGAATATCAAAAATTTTCAACATCACATCTTATTGATTTGCCTGAACTAATAAATATCGGCAACCATACTTTATATATTTTGTTTAAAAATAACTCTCCTGACAGTTTTAACAATACTTATTTAGCAACAGCAATTAAGTGGGCTATTAGAAATGAGGTCAGACGTCGTTATAAGTGGTACTCTTTAAAAAATAAAAAACAAAATCTTGAAGAAGAAGATAATAATTTAAGAGAAGAAGTTTATAAAACTATTCTTTCTATTGATGAGATGCAGGATGCTGAAGTTCCTACTCAAATTAAAGCTGAAGATAAAACTCCTGAGGAGTGTATTGAACTTTCAGAGTTGAAAGCTGAGATTATTGAATCTATGAAAAAACTTCCCCAGAGAGAGAGAGAACTTATTGAGTATAAATTTTTTAAAGATAAAAAATTGAGAGAAATTGCAGAAGAATTTAATATTTCACAGTCGAGAATTTCTCGTATTATTCAGTCTGGTTTGGATAAAATTAAAAGAGATTTGAAAAGGCAGGGGATTATTTAGTGAAAACTATTTTTGAAAAGGATAAAGGTGTATCAGGTATTACTCTTTGCGATGCTCCGGAATATCTTGATTTTATTCCTGATTCTTTAAAAAGGAAATCATCTGTCGGTTTGCCCAATGTTAGTGAGCTGGAAGCATTAAGGCATTATAAAGAACTTTCGGATATGAATTTTTGTATTGAAAAAGGTTTTTATCCTCTTGGTTCTTGCACTATGAAATATAATCCAAAAGTAAGTGAAATGCTTGCCTCTTTAGAAGGTTTTGCTGATTTACATCCTTATAGTGATGATGAAGATTCTCAAGGTGCACTGGAACTTATGTATAAGCTTCAGGAAGCTTTAAAGAAGATTACAGGTATGGATGCCGTAAGTTTGCAGCCTGCTGCAGGTGCTCAGGGCGAGCTTACAGGTATGATGATTATAAAAAAGTACTTTGAAGTAAAGGGAGAAAATCGTAATAAGGTTATAATTCCTGATTCGGCACATGGTACTAATCCTGCAAGTGCTCATTTATGCGGTTTTGATATTGTTTCTGTAAAATCAAACAACCGTGGTCAGGTAGATATTGAAACCCTGAAACAGCTTGTTGACAAAGACGTAGCTGCTATTATGATGACAAATCCCAACACCCTCGGGTTATTTGAAGAAAATGTTCTTGAAATTTCAAAAATAATGCATGAAAACGGATCGTTGTTATATTACGACGGCGCTAATTTTAATGCAATTATGGGATATACAAATCCGAAGCTTATGGGTTTTGATGTTGTGCATCTGAACTTGCATAAGACTTTTGCAACCCCTCATGGGGGCGGCGGTCCCGGGGCAGGTCCTGTAGCTGTTGTTGAAAAATTAAAAGATTTTTTGCCTGCACCGGTTGTTGATTTTGATAATCATAAATATTTAAGAAATTATAATATTAAACATTCTATCGGACAGGTAAAAGCATTTTACGGTAATTTTTCGGTTCTTGTAAAGGCTTATGCTTATATTCTTATGATGGGTCAAAATTTGAAAGAAGCAAGTGAAAATGCTGTTTTAAATGCTAACTATTTAAAAGAAAGGTTAAAATCTAAATTTAGTTTGCCTTATGATGAACCTTGTATGCATGAATTTGTGCTGTCCGGCGACAAGCAAAAAGAGGAAGGCTCTTCAACGCTTCATATAGCGAAAGCTCTGATGGATGAAAATATTCATCCGCCTACAGTTTATTTCCCTTTGATTGTTCATGAAGCATTAATGATTGAACCTACGGAATCGGAAACTAAAGAAATGATGGATGAATTTGTAAAGGTTATGCTGAAAATTGCTGATGATATTAAAGCTGATCCCGAAAAAGTTAACTCGGCTCCGCATAAGACTCCTGTTAAAAAGGTCGATGAGACAATGGCAGCGCGTCATCCTGATTTAAAGTTTGTACAACAATAAAATAAGAGAATATAAAAAATGAGTAAAGAAAATAAAAAATTAAAAGTCGCATTTCCCCATATGGGAACAGTATATATAGCCTGGTCTGCAGCATTGAAAAAAATTGGTGTAGAACCTTTTATTCCGCCTTATACCAGTAAAAAAACATTATCACTCGGGACGAAACATTCCCCTGAAGCTATTTGCCTTCCATATAAGTTAATTTTAGGGAATTTTATAGAGGCGATAGAAGGCGGAACTGATTATGTTGCAATGATTTCTTCGCCGGGCTGCTGTCGTTTAGGGGAGTATGGAAATTGTATAAAGAATGCTCTTACTGATTTAGGTTATCATGCAAAATATATTGAATTAACTTTATATGACGGCTTAAAAGGTATGTATGACTTTTTAAAAGCAATAAGCGGGAAGAATGATCCTATATTATTTGCACGTGCAATAAATATAGCTATCAGAAAAGTTTTTGTACTTGATGATCTTGAAAATCTTTTATCATATTACAGAGCAAGAGAAATAACTTTCGGAGATGCTGAAAAACATTATAATAAAGCATTACAATTGATTAAAGATGCGGATAATACAAGAAAATTAAAGAAGGCAAAAAAACTTGCTTTTGCTGAAATGAAAAAAACAAAAATTGATTCTAAGAAAGAAGTATTGCATGTTGATTTAACCGGCGAAATCTATCTTGTCTGTGATGAGTTTTCAAATCAAAATATTACAAGAGAACTTGGGAAAATGGGGGTTCAAACCAGAAGAAGCCTTACAATCAGCAGCTTTTTAAAGGATGCTATTATTCCTAAGGTATTTAGAAAAGGCGAAACTCATTTACAAAGAGCATTCAGACTGGCAAAACCTTACCTTATGCGAGATATAGGCGGTGATTCTTTGGAATGTGTTTCTGATGTCGCTTATGCTGATGAAAGAGGTATTGACGGAATTATCCATATAAGCCCGTTTACTTGTATGCCTGAGATTATGTCGCAAAATATTTTCCCTGCAATGAGGGAAAATTGTGATATTCCGATTTTACCTCTTATTATGGATGAACAAACAGGAAAAGCAGGATATCTTACACGATTGGAAGCTTTTGTTGATTTAATGAAACGCCGTAAAAGAAAGATGTCTGCGAATGCCGGTGTTGAAGAAAAACCGGAAGAACTTATTAAGTAATACGGTTATTTAAATTTTTGATTAATTGAGGTTTTGTATTTAATATGAAAAATTTATTTAAAGATGCAATAAAAATTACGAATTATAATCTAATATTAACAATTCCGTTAATTATTTTTATAAAAATTCTTGATTTGTATTCCCTATATTCAAAATATACAGTTGATTCCGTGCCAAAATTTATTCTGGCATCAATTACAATGTTGTTTATGTTCGGAGTATTTTGTGCGGGATGGTTTTATATGGTTGAGCGTGCAATAAATCTTTCCAAAAAAGTTTTTGTTCTTGATGAAGACAGGGCAAAAGCAACTTTAAATTTGTTCAAAACCATACCTGACGGAATAGGAAAATTTTTCCTGTCATTTGTCGGAGTGTATATAATGTTCTTTTTTATTCAGGTAATTGTGACTCCGCTTGTTTATCTTTTGGGAGCAAATATAATAGGTGCTCTTGATGATGCTTCAATGCTTGGACTTCAACAAATGGTTATAGATACTTCCTCTTCGTCAAATCAGGGGATGGCTGCATTTATTGATAAGTTAACACCTGAGCAGATTATATTTTTTGGGAAATGGAGTTTGCTGTTTATGGTTGTAACTTCAATAATAATGTACCTTTTAATGTTGTGGATCCCGGAAATTATATATAAAACTCAAAATCCTTTTGCCGCATTATGGAAATCAATTGCTAAATTATTTAAAGATTTCTTTACATCATTTAAATTATATATCTCGTTATGGCTTATGGGATTTGCGTTATTGTTTATAAACACTTTTGCTGTTATCAATCCTATAGCTTATATTGTTATGAGCATAGCACTTTTCTATTTCTCTGTTTATTTTGTTGTGTTAATCTTCCTATATTATGACAGAAGATTTATGGAACAGGTCGATGATGAAAAAGAATAAAGTCATAGCAGTTGTTGGTCCAACTGCGAGCGGAAAAACTTCTTATGCTGTTGAACTTGCTCAAAAAATTGATGGTGAGATTGTTTCTGCAGATTCAAGACTCGTTTATAAAGGGTTTGATATAGGAACTGCAAAACCTGATAAGAATGAGCGGGGCGGTATACCTCATCATATGATTGACATTGTTGAGCCGGAGGTTGATTATTCAGCCGGATTATATGCTAAAGATGCAAAAAAATGTATTGATTCTGTTTTGTCACGCGGTAAAATTCCGGTTGTTGCAGGAGGAACTGGACTTTATTTCAGGGTTCTGTTGGAAAACTATGATTTACCGGCGACTGTTCCGAATTCAGAGCTTAGAAAACAACTTTCAAAAATGGAATTTTCTGATCTTATAAAAATTTTGAATGAATTAGATTCTGATGCGGCTGCTCTTGTGAATGAAAATGACAGGCGACGGGCAATCAGATTTATTGAGATAATTAAACAAACAAATCTGCCTTTGGCTCATGCAAGAGGGTTTAAAGAAAATGAATATGATGTTGAATGGATAGGATTAAATTTCCCGAGAGAGGAATTATATGACAGAATTAACAGGCGAGTTGATTTAATGATAGAAAAAGGGCTTGTTGAAGAAACAAAAAAACTCCTTAAAAAACACGGTCGTATCCCAAATATTGTGGATACAATCGGCTATCGTGAAATGATATTGTATCTTGACGGTTTATTGTCTTTAGAAGACGCTGTTGACAAACTTAAACAAAATACAAGAAACTATGCCAAGCGTCAATTAACATGGTTTAGAAAAAATCCTGATATAAAATGGAATTGTTATCCTGAACGTAAGAAAAAATGAGAAAAGTTGAATTTTAACAAAACATCTGTTATAATAAATTTGTTGCAGAAAAAGAGAGGATTTATTAATGGAAAAGATTATTAAGAGATGTAATTTCGGGGGGGGGGCACTCCTCAGCTAAATAGAAGCCAAGAAGCCCGGAGGTCAAGAGGTCAGGCTTGTATCAAGCAAGATAAATTGAGCCTTTGTGCCAAAAAAGCATCTCAAAACAATTGCGAAAATAATAAAAAATGTTATACCAGTGGTATAGTACATCACTATAATAATACTCTGAAACGAACTTATTCACCTTATAAAAAAGCAGCCTTTACTCTTGCTGAAGGTGCTACGCACGTAGCCCTGTCGGACAATCAACGCAGGTATGCCTTTATTCTTGCTGAAGCTCCTACGCACGTAGCCCATTCCAACAATACCCGTCGAGCCGCATTTACTCTTGCAGAGATTTTAATCACCCTCGGCATAATTGGTGTTGTAGCCGCAATGACAATGCCGACATTGATACATAAAACTCAGAATAAACAGCTTCAAACAGCCTTTAAATCAGCTTATTCAATATTAAGTCAGGCAATAATAAATTTG
>CALUPR010000039.1 GCA_944322705.1 Candidatus Gastranaerophilales bacterium | reverse complement strand
GGTGCTACGCACGTAGCCCATTTTGACAATACACGTCGAGCCGCATTTACTCTTGCTGAAGTACTCATCACCCTCGGTATCATCGGTATAGTTGCAGCAATGACAATTCCTTCATTAATTTCCAAGTATCAATTTAAAGTATGGGAAACAGCATTTAAAAAGCAGTATTCAACAATTCAAAATGCTCTGGAATGGGAGATGATCCAAAATAGCCTTTATCAATGTTATTTTTCTTTGCCGACAGGTTCTAATACGTATGTTCCGGTAACTGAGGATTGTGATGCATTAATTACAAATTTGATTTCGTCTATGCATTTGACAAAAATCGAAAGTAATTTGAATGAAAAGTATGCCAAAATGAGTGAAGTTATAGCAGGCGGCGGAAAAACAGTTAATAGTACATTTGGTTATGACTATATTCTGAGAGGACCTGATATATATAATACAAAGGACGGTGCGGTAATAATGTTTGTACCTCTAGGAGAGTCTTATACCTGGATGCGTCCCCAGTTAATAATTGATGTGAACGGAGAAAAAGGTCCTAATAAATGGGGGTATGATGTATTTTTTATGATGCTGACAAATCATAATGAACGTTTAAATCGTATTTTATTAACAGATGAAATGGCAACCATGGTAGAAAAAGGCGGTAGGCTTCCCCGTAATATATTACGCAATAAAGAAATTACAGAAGATGACGATTTTACACGATTTTGGGATAGTTCGGGTATGCGCTAAGAATTTTTGTGATATATTTATGTTATGACAGAACTTTTAATTTTATATGTTTTGTTAAAACGTGATTTGACAATGTATGCTGTGCAAAAGCATATTGAAGATATTTTTGCGCCCTATACTAAGCCGAGTTTCGGCGCATTAAATCCTGCTCTGAGGCGATTGATTGAAAAAGAGTGTTTATCTGCCAGAAAAATGCTTTCAGACGGCGGTAAATTGTCTGTGTATTATTCTGTTACCGCTAAAGGTAAAAACGAATTAGTCCGTTTAATATTAGAAGATTTAAGTGATAATCCGCTCCAATTTTATTCAAATGCAAGAATAAAAATTGCCTGTGCGGATGTTTTGTCTGTTGATGAAAAGAAAAGACTGTTTTTCAATATAAAATCCCGTGCAATGCAGTTTAAAACACAAGCACAAACTATTTTGAACGATGAATATACTCATACAAATTTTTATCAAAAAATAGTTCTTGATAATACAGTGTGTGATTTCTCAAATTTTATAACTATAGTTGAAGGGTTGGAAAAAGACAATGCCGGCAATAGTTAGTGAAGTGTTAAAAGATTCTATAGCTGCGGAGCTTGAAATTCAGCCCAAAGATGAAATTGTATCAATTGATAATACCAAAATGGCAGATATGATTGATTATAATTTTATGTGCAAATCAGAATTACTTACTATTGAAGTAAAAAAAACAGATGGTAATACGGAAATCATAGAAATAGAAAAAGATTTTGATGAAGATTTGGGCATTATTTTTGAAAGTGCTGTATTTGACAGAGTAAAACCCTGTTTAAATAAATGTATTTTTTGTTTTGTCGATCAGCAGCCAAAAGGCTTAAGAGATACTTTGTATATTAAAGATGACGATTACAGGCTTTCTTATCTTCAAGGCACGTACATAACATTAACAAATTTGACAGAAAAAGACAAAGAACGTATTAAAAGGATGCAGTTGGGACCTTTTTACGTGTCCGTTCATACAACAAATCCCGAATTACGCGTAAAAATGCTGAGAAATCCGAATGCAGGAAAAGCTCTGGAAAATTTAAAATGGTTGCGTGAAAACAAAATTCCTTTCCATGCTCAAATTGTTCTTTGCCCCGGATATAATGACGGTAAAGAACTTGAAAGAACACTTTCTGATCTCGCAAAATTGAAAACAACAGTTCTTTCAACAGCTATTGTTCCTGTTGGAGTTACACAGTTCAGAAAAGAAGGCTTAAAACGTGTTGATAAAAAATGCGCAGAACAAACAATAGATATAGCTTCAAGATACAAACGAGTTTGCTGCTCGGATGAGTTTTTCCTGCTTGCGAATCGGGAAATCCCGCAGGCAAAGTATTACGGGAATTATGCACAGCTAGAGGATGGTGTAGGAGCGTTAAGACTACTTCTGGATGATTTTAAATCAAGAAAGCTCCCTGAAAAGTTGGCACTTCCTTTAAAAATATCTTTTGCAACAAGTTATGCTGCAAAAGATGCAATTGTAAAAATCGCAAAAAAGTTGAACAAAATAAAAAATTTATCAGTCACTGTGAACCCTGTCAAATCAGATTACTGGGGAGATGATATCACTGTTGCCGGATTAATTACTACTGATGACTTAATAAAGACCGTAAAAAATCTTGATGTTGACCTTGTCATAATACCTTCGGTTATGCTAAGACAGTATTCGCAAGATTTTTTGGACGGGAAAAATCTTGAATATGTAAAAAAACAAACAAATAAAAGTTTCTTTATTGTAAAAAATATATATTCAATGAAAGAGTTAGTTGATTATTTAAATAAAAAGAGTTTAGCACACGGTTAATGTAACTTAACGCGCTATTTTTAGATAATTAGAAGTTTAAATATAAAATTATATATGAATTAATCCATGTAAATAGCCTTCAAAGTTAATGAAATATTTTATCTGTTTGTTTATCCTCATTTTAAAGAGTGAGGTTTATATGAAGAAAAAAATATTTATTACTATCGGTGTATTATTGTGTATTCCTTTATCTGCCGGTGCAGGAATTTTATCAAGTATATTCGGTATAAACAGCGGATACAACAGCGGTTATTACTATAACCCGTCGTACGTCAGGTATCAAAATACCGGTTATCCATACAGATATAATAACTATTATAACCGAAATTACTATACTCCTCGTTACAACGGATATTACCACAGATATCCGGGCAGTTATTACAGACCGAATGTTATAAGACGAACAAGAATAATAAGAAAAAGTGAAAATATTAGCAGTATAAAGCCTGTATCAAATAATTTCTCGGGACTTTCAAAAATGGAAAAAAAGATACTTTTACAGACTTATGAGTATGATTCGTCCAGAAATCGAATAGAAAGGCTTGAACAAAAGTTATTAGGCGCTGTTCAGACCGGTGATTTAAATGTTCGTTTTAATACATTGAAAAATATTGCTAAAAATTATAAGGCATATAATCCTGATGCTATGTATTCAACTAATCGTTATAATACTTATAATGATTACAGACCTCCAATATTTACGGGTTCTATGGGCAGCGGATGGCAAAATACTTTGTGGGGCAACTTTAAAAATCAATTTATCGGCATGCCTACAGGTATGACTCCTGCCATGGATCCTGCTTATATGGATTACTTTGAAGCTGAACGTGCAATGACAGGAAGCGGAAGGGATATTGATGTCAGAACAAACACAGGTTATTACAAATCCCGGACGAATAGAAGTTCGGGGGCAGGCGTAACAATATTAGATTGACTTTTTATATAAGATCATTAATATCATACATATAGATGTTTATAACACTCAAAAAATCAGTAATAATGTAACACAAAGAGTGATATAAAATGCCATTCAGATACCGACTTCAGAAAGTTCTGGAATTCAGAATCCGCAAAAAAGAAGAACAGCTTATTGTTGTCCAAAAAGCTCATATGGCAGTTCTTGTTGCAGAGGAAAATATCAGAAAAAATGAAGCAGAAATTCAGTCAACAAAAGATAATATGCGCCATGCTGATCCTATGATGTATGAAACTTATGATAACTATCTTGTTCATCTGTGGGAAAAAGCGGAGCAGTTAGAGGCAATAAGGGCTGAGGCACAGAGGGTATTGGATGACGAAACAGCAAAGCTCGTAAAACTTGAACAAGGCGTAAAAGTTCTGGAAAAACATAAAGAAAAACACCGTGAAGCTTACATTGAAGAAGAAAAAAAATCTGAGCTTAAAACTTATTCAGAATTAGGTGTTACAAGATTTTTCAGACAAAGTCAGGAAAGAATTGAAGAAGAACAAGAAATTTTAAAGAAGTTAGAACAAATAGACGGAGGTAGTTAAAATGAATGTAGGCTCAGCCGCAGCGGCAGCAAGCACATCGGATGTAAGTTCAACTCAATCTCAGAGCAGAACAAGCAGCAGTTCAAAAACTTCTGAAAAATCATTTGATGATGAAATGAAAACGGTTTCTGCCTCTGAAGAAAAAAGTGAAGAAACAGCTAATACTGAAGAAGAAAATAAAGTTTCTGATGAGATAAAAAATGATTCAAATGAAAAAACGGATAAAACAACTAATGATCAAAAAAATGCAGATGACATTGTGCCTGCTGATTCTTTAACAGGAACTGTTAATTTTACAGATTTCAAATACCATAACGAAAGCCAGTCTTTACTATCTCAGAATATACAGAGTCTGTTGAATACTAAAGACTTAATGACAACCGTAAATTCAGCCTCAATTTTTAACTATGATGTTATAAATATGTCTGACAGTGATGCTAATTTCTTTGCAAATCTTGTTCAAAATACTGATATGTCAATGAAAAGTATATCGGATTCTGTCAATCAGTCATTGATGAACGGAAATACTGAAACAGTTCAAAAAAACGTTCAGGTATCATCTGTGCTGATGGATAAATTAGCTGAATCAATGAGAACCAGCCAGCCTTTCAGAATAGATTTTGACAAAGATGTTTCTGTCATTATAAAAGTTAATAAAGATGGCAGTCTTGCTGCTAATTTTATCCCGGGTGATAAGGCTGTAGAACAGTATTTAAGAAATAATATTTCTTCCCTAAGGCAGAGATTTGATGAACAAAATCTCCCGTATTCGGAATTGAGTTACAGCAATCAAAACAAACGGCAGCAAGAAAGAAGAAACAATAAGGAGAACAGCAATGAATGATTCATTTATAACGGCACTTAATACTCAAAAATCAACTGTTAACTGGATGGATGTTATTGCAAATAACATGACCAATGTTTACACTCCCGGTTTCAGGGAAGAAATGGTAACATTTAAAACATTTTTGGGAGGTGCAGTTTCGGAAAACTATGTTAAAAAAATGGATCAGGGAAAATCAACTCCCGGTACTTCTCCTGAAAACTTGTTTCTTGAAGGAAAAGGCTTTTTCCTTGTAAAAGATGCTGAAGGAAAAAGTATTTACACAAGATTGGGCGAATTTAAATTTGATAATGAAGGTGTTTACCGTGACAGAAACGGTAATACTGTTCAAGGGTATATTCTCAATGATAAAGGCGAAATTATGCAGGGGACGAAATCTGTTTCTTCCGATCTTTATCAGGAAACAGCCATGAAAGGCGGTGCACTTGATATACCTACTACAAATATAAAGTTGTGGATTGATCCTAATAACGGTAAATTTTTAGGGAAATACGATGATTATGAAATCAAAGGTGACGGCACTATATACGGTAAAGCTGACGGGGGTAAACGTTCCGTTCCGCTGTACAAAGTTACTACGCGCAATTTCCATAATGCGTCAGCTCTTTATGAGTTCAAGCCTGGTCTGTTTTTAGAAACTGTAGAATCAGGCAAACCTCTTTTAGGCGCAGGTGAAATTAGAGCAGGTCTTTTAGAACTTTCTAATGCTGATTTTAAAAATAACATTTCATATTATCAAATGGCTAAATTGCAGATGGAAGTCGCAAATAAACTGATTTCTTCAAACAAAGAACTGCTTGAAGAAGCTATGAGGCTCGTAAGCAACTAAATTCTTACACATATACATTTAAACTCCATTTTAGAAAGGGACTTTTGTCCCTTTTATTTCTTTTATTATTTCTTTTATTTCTTCCGAAATATCTTCAATTCCTGTTATATTACTTTTGACAGCCTGAGCAAATTCAGATTTTTTAAATTCGTGCAGCCCTCTGTGTTTGAAAAATTCTTCGAGGAATTCCACTTTTGAGCTGTATTGCTCAAGTTTTTCCATAGGTGCAGCAGATATATTTTGTGTTTCATAGTTTAGTGTCTTAATTATTAAAGAATCAGGAAGCAAATCTTCAAATTCTCCGCTTTTTAAAAGATGAATTTTATCAAATTTTCGTAATTTGGGTTTAATTTCGTTAAAATTTTCATCGGCATCTTTATCAAGAAGTACAAATATTGGGATTTTTAGGCATTCCGCAAAGTTATAAAAATATTTAACAACCTGATTTTTCCCTCCGGCAGAAACGATATAAATTCCTTTTTTATTAAAGTCGTAGCCGCATAGTTTTGCAAACTCCGGTAATAAAATTTCCTCGGTTATTCCTTCGCAAAGCAGGACTTTTTCTACCGGAAAACAAAAAGCATTTTTTTCTCGTTCTTTCAGCGGGCTATCAATTTCAAGAGCTTTCAAGAATTTTAAATTTAGAGGAATGTCAGTCGGCAAAATTTTTATTATTGCCCGGTAATTAATTTTATTTTTTAAAAGTTTTTGAGTATTTTGACTCAGTTTAAATATGGAATTTTCATACTCCATAAGCCGTTGATTAATTAATGCATCTTCAAATTTTTCATCAATTGAAAAATTAATTATTTCTTGAGCAAAATTTTTCAACTCCTCATAATCCATTTCATCAAGATCTGCCTTTTTAAATTTAGGGTCAATTAGGTTATTGAGAATAATATCTTTGAAAACTCGAAGATATTTAGTTTCAGTTTCTTTGAACCTTGTGAGCCTGTCTGCTGAAATTATAAGTTGATCTTTTGTTAGCGGTTTAATTTTCAATATATTTTAATTCCTGTTGTAACATTTGTTAATTTTAAATGTGAAATTTAGCAAATTTTTTGTATTTTTATTTTTTTATATAATAGTAGTAGTGGAGTGGAATAGTGTATTCATATAATATTAATACTTGTCCATATAATAATTATAACACAGTTAAGTCTGTCAGAACGGATAATATTTCAAATAATTCAGAGACTAAAATTTCAAATTCTTCATTTGCCTCTAACCCTCTAATAACTCAAGTTCCGTTTAATCCTGCATTTGCAGCTTCTAAACTCAGGACGGAACTTTCATCAAAAGATGAAAAAAATAAATATAATGAATTAACTAAAATACTGGATAAAGATTCTAAAAAGTTGTTAAATAATCTTTTAAAAACAGGAGCTTTGTTAAATTCAGAGTCAAACGATAATTCTACAACTCTGGATAACTTATATAAAATTGCAACTACTCCAAGGGCACAGGGACTAAATAATATTACAATTCTAAAAGATACTATAGCTTCTATTGCCGATCCGCATATTATTACACAGCAATTCGGAAATATTCCGCAGCAATATAAAGCTCAAATAGCATCTCTTGAAAACGGAAATGAGGCAAATGTAGAACATTCCGGAACATGTGTATCGGCGAGTATTGAATTTAATCTTGCGGATAAACATCCTGCGGAATTTGCAAGATTCGCAGAGGGGTTAAGTTCTCCATCAATGTCCGTGAAAAAAGAAATTAAATTAAATAATCTTGCGGATAATACTCTTGATGCTATCTGGCTTTTGAATGCGTTTGAAATCCCTTATGAAGCAAAAGATTTTAATAAAGCAACACTGACTTTTGCTCCTGATAAGAATGCAATTATAAGAGCTCATATTCAAACGGTTGATAAAGATAAGTTAGAACGTTCACCGCTTGATGTTTTAATGCAGTCAACGTTCATGCAGGTCGGTTCTCAACAGTCTTATGATTCGTTAACGGATAAAAGAGCCGGTAAATTTAACCAGAATGACAAAGGTCTTATAGAGTTTGAAAAAACATTTACTGAATCTGTAGTGGAAGATAAGAATAAAATTTCGGTTACTTATCAGACAGTTGACGAAAATGCCCGACTTGTCGGGTATGAAACCGATTTTGATACAATGAAAAAACAAATTACGGACTCCTTAAACCAAGGAGAAAATGTTATTATAGGCTATACTCAGGTTGATAATAATAATACTATTATAAACGGTCATGAAATAACAATTACAGGAACTAAAATAGGTAAAGACGGGAAAATGATATTCATTTGTAATGATACTGATGACAATATGTCAAAAGCTGTTGAGTATTCAGAAGACTATCTTCTTCCGAAAATTCATCATGCAGCATTGCCTCAATCAGTTGTCGCAAATGATGTAAATCTTGTTGAAAACTGGGTAGAAGGTTTAAAAACTTATAAAGAACTCAAAAAGCAGGCTCAGCAGCAAGGAGTAAACAGATTACAAATAGCGGCTTAATGTTCTTTTACATTGAGCCTAAATTTTAGCAAAAAAAATATTGACAGTGTTTAATTAGTTTAATAAAAGGTGAAAAATATGGATTTAAAAATAAATAATTTGCAAAATTTTAGATATATGCCTTTATCATTACGCAGATCAAATGTTCAGACATTTAAAGGTACAGATAATGATTCTTTTGAAAAAAATACAAAATTTTCACCTGATAATACTGTTCAGACTGATATTTTTTATATAAATGACAACCATGGCAGAATCGGTAATATGGCTCGCATTTATACCGCAAAAAAAATGTATGATAACTTAAATAAAGATTCAAAAGCCGACAAATTTGTGCTTGCTGCAGGAGATATATCAGCAGGTGCGGATCTTCATATTGTAAAAGCTGCAAATACTTATATGAACGGACTCGGTGTTGAAGCTACCGCTGACGGAAACCATGAATACGATGCAAGTCCCTCGGAATTGGCTGAAAGCAAAAAAGGTGCAAAATTCAAAAGTCTTGGTATGAATTTGCAAATTCCCAAGGGCAATCCGCTTGACGGTGTTATAGAAAAATCGTTTGTGATTGAAAAAAACGGACATAAATACGCAATAATAGGTCTTGCTCCGCCGGATTTGCATGAACGTATAAGAGATAATGAATCAAGAAAACAAATAGGCATTGATGATTTTGAAAAAACTTTAAAAGACATTCAATCTGTTGCTGATGAATACAAAAAACAAGGTATAAATAAAGTTATATTATTATCTCACTGCGGACTTGAAAAAGATCAAAGAATTGCAAGAGAAACATCTGGAATTGATGTTATAATTGGCGGTCATACACATGATTTGCTTGAAGGAATTAAAGAAGGTAAAAACTTGCTTTATTCAAAATCTAATGAACCAGTAATTATTACTCAAGCAGGTAAAGACGGCGAATATTTCGGTGATTTGAAAATTACCTGGGATGATGAAAATGGAATAATCGTAAAAGCTCAAAATAATGTTACGGCTTCTAATAACTTTAAGCGCAACAGGGTATTAAAAGGTGTGTTTGACCAAATTTTAGGTAAACCCGAGCAACTCGGGACTATAAAATCTGTTGCCCCGCAGGTTAAAAACAGATTAATTGATCCTAATCCAAACGGATTTTTTATTATGGATGCAGTAAGGAAGGAATTTGATACAGATTTAGCTTTAATCAATGTAGGCAATATCAGGGGATTTTTTGAGGTGGGACCTTTAGATTCCAGACAGGTATTTGAAGTTGTTCCATTAAAAAATAATATGGTTAAACTAAAACTTACAGAAAAAGAAGTTGTTGATGCAATTAAAAACGGTGCCAAATCCTTTACAAATCCTGGAAGTAAACCAGGTATTGTAATCCCTTCAGGTTTGAAATATACGGTTTCTAAAAAAGGTGATTTAAAAGAGATGTCTTTTATTGATAAGACCGGTAAGGAAATCCCGATTGACGTAAACAATCCTGATCCAAATAAGATTTATACAGTTGCGACTGATGATTTCTTCGCGTCAGGCGGTGATAATTTAATTTCAAATAAAGTCGCAGAAAATAAAATAGATGAAAAATTTGATTTTGACAAAGATAAATTAACCTGTGATTATGTTAAAAAGCTTAATGCTCCGGTAGAAATTAAGGACGACGGCAGAATAAAAGTTGTTGATGCCTAATATCCATACTGTTCTTTTGAATTGAGATATTCTTTAACGGAGTTAAGCGATGATTGCACGATACGTGTAACTCGTGAAGGTGAAAGCCCTACCTGACGCGCAATATCTTTTACCTGCATATTTCTGTAAAACCTGTATTCAACAACAGTTCTTTCTTTAGGCGGAAGTTTTGCAATAGCTTCTCTTATCATTCTGCCCATTTCTGTAATTTCAGCATTTTCATCAGGTTGTGCGTGCGTATCTTTCAGAAAATCAAACGGAGAGTCGTTATCACTTGCAGCGGCAGCCAAACCGTCAATAGAAAGTACGGTTTCGTAAATAGCTTCACGAACTTTTGCTTTTTGCATGTCCATGCCTTCTACTGCTTCATCCTCATCATATTCTTCATCCGGCTTGTGCTTTAACGAATACCATTTATATCTTATTCTTAATTCGTTCCTTATAGCCCAGCGAACGGCAGTAGCAATATATGCCGCATTATATCTTTCAAGCTGCTCTGGGGATTTGTTTTTAATCAAAACCTGTATAGCAATAATACCTATGGAAACAAGCTCTTCATATTCTACCATATGCGCAGGTATACGTCTTTGTTCCACTTTGGCAACTTTTTGGACTATGTCTATGTATTCTTTTAGTTTAGTTTTATCTTGTATAATCATGATTACAGTCTAATATTATCATAGAATTTCTTATATTCTACCTTTATTTGTAGTATTTTTCAAGTTATAAACAAAAAGTAAGATTTCAGCGATTGCTTTGTACAATTCGGGCGGTATCTGCTGGTTTAAATCAACCATTTTAAAAAGGGCACGTGCAACCGGAGCATTTTCAATAACAGGAACCCCATGTTCTTTGGCGATTGATATAATCTGTTTCGCAATAAGTTCGGTTCCTTTTGCTATAAGCATAGGGGATGCCATTTCTTCCGCTTTATATTTTAATGCGCATGCAATATGTGTAGGGTTTGTAACGACAAAGTCTGCATCAGGAACGGCATCCATCATACCTCTTTGAAGCATTTGCATACGGCGCTGGCGGAGTGCTGCTTTTACGTTTGGATCTCCTTCAGTGTTTTTGTATTCATCTTTAATTTCTTTGAAAGACATCTTCTGGTCTTTTAAAAATTTCCATTTTGTAACCCCGTAATCTGCAGCAGATATTACAAGGAAGGCAATACATGCTTTGAAAATAAAATCAGTTATGAGTTTGCCGAATTCAACCATAACGGCAAAATTGTTATCTATTGCCGCAAGCATCAATATGTTTTCAATATGTTCCATATAGACGCTGTAGCCTATATAGCCGAGTAGAATTACTTTCAAAATATTTTTAAATAATTCAAACAAGGTTTTAATAGACATAAGATTTTTAAAATATTTTGTAGGATTTAATTTATCAAGTTTAGGTACCAGCGGAGCAGTTGCCACAAGCGGACCTACCTGAATAAAATCAGCCATAATTGCGACAAACCAAGCAATAAAAAGAATTGGTCCGATTATCAGCACGGCACATTTGATGGTTACGGTCAAAATATATGTCAACCCAATATCTGATAGATGACCGTTCGGAATTTGTTCGTATAAAAGTACATATAGTTGTACAATTTGATCCCATACAAAAGGGGCAAGTCCGAAAATTACCGAAAACAAAATGAGCAATGAAAGAGCCGTTGAAAAATCTTTTGATTTAACAACCTGTCCTTCTTTTCTTGCCTGTTCAAGTTTCCTCGGAGTGGCATCAAATTGCTTGTCTTCATCACCCATATGCTAGTTCCTTATTAATTATAATTATAGCATGGTCAATATTTAGGAAACAATTTTAACACCGGAACTGGTCCCGAGCCGTTCGGCTCCTGCTGCAAGCATTTTTATCGCTGTTTCTTTATCCCTTATTCCCCCTGAAGCTTTAACTTTCAGTCCGTAAGGAGAAACTGTTTCATACATCAGTTTAACATCTTCCTCTTTTGCTCCGACCCCGTTTTTTACAAAGCCGGTTGATGTTTTTACAAAATCTGCTTTTGCTTCAATACATAATTGGCAGGCTTTTTTAATTTCCTCTTTATTTAAAAGATCTGTTTCTAAAATTACCTTGAGCGGTTTATCTTTGCAGGCTTGTTTTACTGATTTAATATCGTTTATAACAAATTTATAATCTTTGTCTTTTAATTTTGTAACATTAATAACCATATCTATTTCATCTGCTCCGTCTTCAACAGCTTTAGAAGTTTCAAAAGTTTTCACTTCTGTTTTGTTTGCGCCGAGGGGAAACCCGACAACAGTAACTATTTTTATACCGCTGTCTTTTAAGTATTCTTTTGCAAACTTTACATACATAGGATTTATGCAAACTCCTAAAAAGTTGTATTTTTTAGCTTCATCAAAAAGTCTGATAAAGTCTTCGTGTTTTGCATCCTGTTTTAAAAGAGTGTGTTCAATATGTTTGTTTAAATTGTTCATAATTCCCCCTTAATATTATCTAAAATTTTTGATGTTGAATATGATTTGTTTAATGTGAAAAAATGCAGCCCTTCAACTCCTTTTTCAATCAATTCAATACATTGTTTTGTTGCATAATCTATGCCAAAATTCTGTAATGATTTTAAATCATCTTTATATTTTTCTATTTTTTCTCTAACAATATGCGGGACTGTTATTTTTGCCATAGAAGTCATTTTTGTTATTTGCTTTTCGCTTATTATAGGCATAATGCCCGGTATTACAGGCAGGTTAATCCCTTCTTTCTTTAAAATTTCAATGTAATCAAAGTATTTTTGATTGTCAAAAAACAGCTGTGTGAAAATTACATCGGCACCAGCCTCAGTTTTTTTCTTTAAGTTTTGAATATCGGAAAATAAATCTTGGCTTTCTATATGACCTTCAGGATACCCTGCTACACCTATTGAAAGATTTGTGCGATCTTTTATAAATTTTACAAGATCATTAGCATGATTAAAGTCAAAATAATGTTTTATATCTGTATCGGGGATATCTCCTCTGAGCGCAAGAACATTTTCAACTCCTGTCTGTTCCATTTTTACGAGAGCTGATTCAATACTTTCTTTTGAAGATGTAATACAGATAAAATGAGGCATAACATTTATCCCGAGAGATTTTATCTGCTGTAAAAGTTCAAACGATTTTCCACCTTTGCCGCCTGCACCGTATGTTAAAGAAATAAATTCGGGATTGTAATTTTTTAAGATTTTTATTTCTTTTAGAAGTTTGTTATAGTCAGAATGCGGCGGAAAAACCTCAAAAGAAATAACAGGTTTAGGTGTTTTATCCGAATATATTTCTTTTAACTTCATAGCTTGATTATACCATAAAGATTAATTATAATAAGCACATGGATTTAAAAGGCAGATTACAAATTTTTTCCGGGGATATTTTAGGCGGATTGAATGCTGCAATTATTACTTTGCCGCAGGCTTTGGCTTTTGGCGTCGCAACCGGATTTGGTGCCAGTGCAGGTTTGTGGGGTGCAATTATTTTATCTTTTGTTGCCGGAGTGTTAGGAACAAAAATACCTATGATATCAGGTGTTACAGGACCTGTCGCAATTGTAGTCGCATCTATTATGCATGCTTTGAATAAGGATTTGAGCGCAGTAATATTGATTTTATTTTTAGCAGGAATTTTTCAGATTATTCTATCGCTTACAAAACTGCCCCAGATTGTTAAATATGTTCCATATCCTGTAATATCCGGTTTTATGAATGGTGTCGGAGTAATTATTATAATAATGCAGATTAATCCTTTGCTGGGGCTTCCGACATCTTCTAACACTATTTCAAGTATAGAAAATCTTATAAAATCAGCCGGCATGTTAAATATTGAATCATTTGCAATCGGAGCTTTAACATTGTTTATTGTATTCGGTTTTCCTAAGCGTTGGAATAAATATGTACCGTCGCAGATTTTAGCTTTGATAATATGTACAATTTTATCTGTAAAGCTAGGATTAAATGTGTTCAGAATTTCGGAAATATCAGTTAGTATCCCTGATATTGTCTTCCCGAAAACAAATATTCATGATTTAATAACTTATTTGCATTACGGGGTCACGCTTGCTATTATATTATCTTCCGAAAGCTTGCTTACAGGTCTTGTTTGTACATCTATTACCAAAATACAATTACCTGCAAAACGTCTTTTGGCTGCTCAAGGTATCGGGAATATGTGCTGCGCTCTGACTGGTACTATGCCTGGTTCTGCCGCAACTATGCGTACTGTAGCTGCTTTAAAAACAGGAGCAACAACCAGATTTGCATCTGTTGTAACTTCAATTGTTTTAGTGTTAATGGTTTATAAGTTTGCTGATTTCGTTGCGGAAATACCTCTTGCGGTTCTTGCGGGAATTTTGATAAAAATCGGGTATGACATAATTGATACCAAGTTTCTAAAAGTTATAAAAATCGCGCCGAAAGATGACTTGTATGTTCTTATAACTGTTTTTTTACTTACGGTATTTTATAATTTGATAGTCGCTGTCGGTGCCGGTATTGTTCTTGCTGCTCTTTTATATGCAAAGAGAGTTGCTGATAAAGCAAAATTGGTACATAAACCTGTCTATGACGAAGATATTATTATGTTGGAAAAGTCTGTAGAAAAAGATTACAAACATAAAATCAGAGTCGTTCATATTGACGGAGCTTTCTTTTTCGGATCTGCAACACAGTTAATTTCTCATTTTGATGAATTGTTAGGTACAAGATATTTAATTTTGGTATACGACAGTGAAGATATGCTGGATATTTCTGCTGTTTTTGCTTTGGAAGATATAATATTGCGTTTAAAATCGCAGCATATAAAAATTCTTTTGGTCATAAAAAATAATAATGTGGAAGAACAGCTTAAAA
>CALUPR010000038.1 GCA_944322705.1 Candidatus Gastranaerophilales bacterium | reverse complement strand
CAGAGGGGATGGGATTCGAACCCACGGTGGAATTGCTCCCACACAACCTTTCCAAGATTGCACCTTAAACCGCTCGGACACCCCTCTTTGGTTTTGAAGTTATTTGCTCAAATTGTGTTCAATTCAAGTAATCTTATATTATCACAAACATTAATTTCATGCTAAAATTTTTTTATGCAAAAAATCGTCAACATAATAACTAAAGGACTAAACGGCTCTGTTACAATCCCTGCTGACAAATCTATCTCCCACAGAGCTGTCATGTTTGCATCTCTTGCAAAAGGGAAATCCGTTATTAAAAATTTTTCAAAAGGACAGGATCCTTTATCGTCACTTAATGTATGCAGAATACTTGGCATTGATGCAGAATTCAAAAATGATTTATTAATTATTAATTCTACAGGCAAATTATCCGCCCCGTCATCAACGCTTGATTGCGGAAATTCGGGGACAACTATGCGACTGATATCCGGAATTCTTGCAGGACAAAATTTTAATTCAACTTTAATCGGAGATGCAAGTCTTTCAAAACGCCCTATGAAACGGATTATTGAACCTCTGTCACTTATGGGAGCCGAAATAAAATCAAACGATTTCAAAGCACCTCTAAATATCTACGGTCAAAATTTACACGCTATTAATTATATTTCAAAACTTGCATCTGCTCAGGTAAAATCCTGCATTCTTCTTGCAGGGTTGAATGCCGAGGGAGAAACAAACTACACAGAACCATACATTTCACGTAATCACACGGAAATTATGCTCAAATATATGGGAGCAGATATATACACCGATAAAAATACTGTTAAAATTAAAAAATCAGAACTTCAACCGCGCACTATAGAAATTTGCGGTGATATATCATCAGCTGCATATTTTATAGCTGCAGCTCTAATTGTACCAAATTCCAAAATAATACTAAAAAATATCGGGCTAAATCCGACAAGAACCGGAATTCTTGAAGTAACAGAAAAAATGGGCGGAAACGTAAAGATACTTGATAAAAAAAATATTTCAGGAGAAGATGTCGGCGATGTTCAAGTATCATTTTCCGATTTAAAAGCCTGCAAGATAGAAGGTGAAATAATTCCGCGTCTTATTGATGAACTTCCTGCAATCGCTGTTCTTGCGACTCAGGCTGAAGGAACAACCGTTATCAAAGACGCTCAGGATTTACGCAACAAAGAATCAGACAGGATTAAAGCTGTTGTAACAGAGCTCAAAAAAATCGGCGCAGATATTAAAGAAACACCTGACGGGTTTATCATTAACGGTAAGACAAATTTAAAAGGCGGGGTTGAAGTTGAAACATATCACGATCACAGACTTGCCATGAGTTTATTTGTTGCAGGACTTATTTGTGAAAAACCTATTCTGATTAACGGTTTTGAATGGGTTAACATTTCATTTCCCGAATTTGATTATTTATTTAAGACTTTATCTTTGTAACAAAATATTTACAATCAAACGTTATAAATGGCAATTTTTACATTGAAAAATTGTTTATATAAATAAGGTTAGGTTATTTAAACTTTTTGGAAAGGTAAAGGTATTTTATGTCTGCACAAATTAACGGTTTAGGATTATTTAACAATCCATATGCTACGTACAATCCTTATTCAACAGGCGGCATTAATGACGATTTTTACGGTCAACAGATGTTTCAAAATTTCAAACAATATACAGGAAGAGATATGAGAACATTCCATGGGATACAAGAGCCGCAAGCCTCATTTGAAAAAGCAAACTCAGGAGAATCAGGTGTTTCAAAAGGAATAAAATTAGGAGCTGTTGCAGGTCTGGGAACAGCTGCAGGAGTATATTTCTACGGAACAAATCCAGTGGGAGAAAAAGCATTAAAAGACGGTTTCATTAAAGAATTCGGAAATGAATATACAAAAATACAAACAGCAAATATCTTAAAAACTAATAAATTAAAACCTGAAATTTATCAGGAATTGTTAAACTTTAAAGAAGGCGACGATATTTCAAAATTATCAAAACAGGCAAAAGCTTATTTAACAAAACATAATGTTCCTAAAACATCTGAAGGGATATCCGGTTTTGTAAAAAATATAAGTGATGAAATCCATAAGACAGATATTAATTACCAAAATCAGAAATTAGCCGGATACAAAAAACTTGAAGAAACTTTTAAAGCACTGCCTGATAAGAAAAAATCAACAATTCATAAATTCTTAACAGATAATGCTGAGAAATTTGGATTAAAAGGAGCTGATGATGCAGCGACAAAGACGAATGTCGATAATTTATTAAAAGATAAAAAAGCTTACAGTAAAATACATTCTACAATTAAAACAAAGATTAAAACTCAAGAACAATCTGTAAAAAATGCATCAGGAATTCTTGACGATGTATTCTCT
Source organism: Candidatus Gastranaerophilales bacterium (assembly GCA_944322705.1). Lineage (GTDB taxonomy): Bacteria > Cyanobacteriota > Vampirovibrionia > Gastranaerophilales > Gastranaerophilaceae > Stercorousia. Next base: position 12,600 of record CALUPR010000038.1, on the reverse strand, counting down.
CTGTGGAACAAAGACAAAAAAGTATTCAATAAAGCCACGACTAAAGACGTTACAGAAGCTTGTTCAAAAGGATTGAAAAACTTCAAATGGAAAAGCGCAGGTAAATGGGGCGCAATAGCAGCAGGTGTCGGCTTAGTACTCGGCTCCTTATTCGGCGGAAGTGATAAATAATATATATATATCCGCATTAAAAAACTGGGACCGGAGGGATTCGAACCCACGACCAAGGGATTATGAGTCCCCTGCGCTACCGCTGCGCCACAGTCCCAGAAATATTTAATTGTATTTGGGACTTACCAGCAGTAGCTGCGCTACCTTCCTCTCAAAAACGATACTTAATCATTTTTTCGGCAGAGTGCCAACAGTCCCGGAGTTACTTTGTAACCAAGTCTTAAAGCTTTATTTTTCTTTATAAACGCTATAAACGTTCATAGTCCATATATCACAGCTTTAAGCAATACAAATAATTTAACATTAAAAAGTTTAAAAATCAAGTGGAAATTTTTATTGTTTCAGGTGCAATTAACTCATTTGCTCCTGTTATCTGCGAAAACAAATCTGTTTTAATTACACAATTTGATGCAACTATACTATTTACAATGCGCACATTATCTGCAATTGTTACATTATTCCATATAATGCTGTTTTCTATTACTACATTCTTACCTATTTTGGCATTATTTCCAATTGTGGAATTTCCGATAAATTCCACAGACTTATCAACTACAGATTCACTTATATAAGCCCCTGAAGGTGTATTAATAATTTCACCATGATTAAAGGAGCATTTTTTGTTAAAAAGGTCTTGCATTGATTGTTTATATTGTTCAAGAGTTCCTATATCACTCCAGTATTCATTTACGGGAAACGTATTTATAGCATGCTCTTTTAATAATTTCGGAAACACATTTTTTGCAAAGTCATAAAATGTATTTTCAGGTATATAGTTAAATATTTCATAATCAAATATATAAATACCCGTATTTATATAATTACTTTTTGCCTCTTCTATAGCAGGTTTTTCTTGAAATTCCACAATGTAACCGTTTTCATCCGTTACAACAACACCAAAATGCGGTACTTCTTCCATTGCAATTTGTTTTATTCCTATTGTTGCAATTGCATTTGAGCTATTATGAATTTCAATTCCTTTTTGGATATCAGCATTAGTAAGTCCGTCAGCAGAAAGAACAACAAATGGTTTACCTTTTTCAAAGAAAAATTGGCATTTTTTAACTCCACCGGCTGTACCTGACAGTGAAGATTCTTTAATATAGTTAAAATTAATACCAAGATTATTATGTTTATATCTGTTAATTATTTCATCTGCAAGGTAATAAGTATTGCATATAACATCATTTATACCTATTGCATTCAGCTTTTCAAACAAAATATCCATTACAGGTCTGTTTGCAACAGGCACAAGCGGCTTCGGGATAAACTTAGTCAAAGGATCAAGTCTCGACCCAACTCCTGCCGACATAACCATAGCTTTAATCATCCCGCTCATAATAGCTTATCGTACAACAAAAAACAATTTATTGCAAATTTAAAATCAGGTTGTATAATAAATTATATAAATTTATGGGCTTATAGCTCAGTTGGTAGAGCAGTTGACTCTTAATCAATTGGTCGAGGGTTCGAGCCCCTCTGAGCCCAGTTTTTTTTAATCCACAATTCAGCCCCTATCAATATTTGTGTAATCAAATATGTTATTCAAATTCTTTATCTGGGACTTTACCTGCTCTCCATTAATTTGAGCTTCATCCGATACAAACTTAAAACCCAGTTTTTTGTAATACCCTGATGAGGTAAAACCGGGTATTAAAGTTATTTTTTCAGCTCTATTATTTAATACCTCCTGATAGACATGCCTTATAAGCATTTTCCCGTTATTCTTTACTTTTGAATTTTTTTGCGGAAACCACGAAGCTAAAAAATCAATATAAATTTCTTTTTTTCGATCATTTATACTATAATTAATCATACCTGTAGGAACACCATCTTTTACGGAAAGAATACTTTTAACACCTTTTTTATTTATAGAAGCAAAACCGTTTTTCATAAATTCTATCATTGCTCCATGGAGAGTATTAGGGAATTTATCTCCTATACTACCGTCTAAAAAAGAATTCAAAAGCTTACCGATAGTCTGTCTGTCACGATTTTGTTCAAGCTGTAAAAGAATTATCTTATCTTTCGGTGTAGATATTTTCGCAACGGGGAATGCTTGAAAACTCGGAGTATAATTGTTATTTTTTGAGATGTACATACCTTTATAAAACTTATAAAAATAATTTTTGCTATTTAAACTTGACACATGTTGTATAATTAAGATATGGATACAAAAAAAATTATATGCCTTTTACTTCTCGGCTTTATCTTTATTGTAACAGGAAATGTTAAAGCCTTCGGCATAGAAGAAGACGATTTGTTTAAACCAATAGATATAAAAAACGGCATGACACTTTCAATAGCGGATTGTGTTGCCGCTGCATTTCAAAACAGCCCCAAAATAAGACGTCAAAAATACAACCTTGATATTGCAAAAAGTAATGTCGGAATAGCAAAATCCCAATATTTTCCTGTTATAAATGCTGGAGCCGGTTTTTATAATGAAAATAATTCAGATAATAATTACTATATAGGTCATTACCGTGAGCTGCCTTCAATTGGTGTTACTGTTAACAAACTTATCTGGAATTTCGGCAAAACAACCGCTTACATTAAAATGGAAGAATTTTACAAAATCGGTGCCGAATATGAGTTTATGGACAGTCTGTGCTCAACCTTGTTTGATGTAAAAATAAAATATTACAGCCTTTTAAGGGCAAAAGCAATGCTTAATGTTGCAGAAAATAATGTTAAAATAAACGAAAACTTTGTTAAACTTGCCAAAATTAAAAACAAAACAGATTTAACAACAGCTCAATTAAATCTTAGCAACGCAAAAGTCAAATACATTGAAGCCAAAAATAACTATAAAAATGCAAAAGTTGATTTAAATAATTCAATGTATCTTGATGACCAGCCTGATTATGATATCAAAGATACATATACATTTGCTTACACAAACGATTTTGCCTACGGATCAGCTATGGAAAATCCGCATCCTTTCATACCTGAAACTTTTACATTTCCGGTTGATAGAGCTGTTCAAATAGCTTATGACAACAGCCCTGATTTAAATATTCTGATTTCCACAAAAAAAGCAATGGAACAATCTTTAGCTTACATAAAAAAAACTTATCTTCCTGATTTAACAGCTGATGCCGGATACGGACTAAATCATACAAACCAGACAAATAACAACAGCTTTCATGTCGGAGTAAATCTGACTTCAAACGTAAATCTAATGGAACTAAAACACAGTATTAAAGGTGCGGATGCTCAGGTTAATCTTGCGGACAATGAAATTTTGTTATTTAAAAAGGATTTGTATTTTGAAGTAAAAAGGGCGCTAAACAACGTAGAAAAGGCTCAAGACCAAATTCCGACAGCCAGAATGGAAACCGAACAGTCGCTCGAAAATCTTAAACTTGTAGAAACTCAATATAAAACAAATCAATTAAACTACGTCGCACTCCAAAATGCCAGAAAAGAATATATTCAGGCGCTTACAGAATATATAAATTCACTTTACAATTATAATATTGCCCTAATTCAGGTCGAAATGGCAATGCATTATCATTTGGTTGACATTCACCACAGGTCTGAACATGCAATACAATATCATTCCGATGAACTTATTCAACATCTGAACAGGGTTCTCGGCTGCGACGAAAAGGAAACAAAACAAAGCAAACATAAAAATAAAAAAGAAAGATTATAATAAGGAGGGTATATGAATAAAAAAATTTTTATATTGGCTGTTTTAATAACCATATTTTTGGGTTCAAAGGTTTTTGCCGGAGATTTTGAGAATTACTATAATGCAGGTTATAAGGCATACAAAAATAAAAATTATCAATCAGCAGTTTATAATTTTGAAAAAGCTCTGAAGGCAAATGATAAATTTTATGATACTTATTGGCTGCTAGGGATAAGCTATGGACTTTCAAATAATCCACAAAAATCAGAAGAAATTTTAATTAAAGCAACACAAAAATTCCCTGATGAATGGAGAGCATATACTTTTCTAGGAGATATAAAAAGAGCACAACATTTAACACCCTCTGCAATTGACTATTACGAAAAAGCCATAAGCCTGCCATCAATGCCTGAAGACGGGAAAAAATATTACAAAGAATTAATAAAACAAACTATTCAGGAACAAAAAGATTATGAAAAAATAAATATCAGCGCTATCTCAAACACAATTAAACCTGATATTACATTTGATCTTGACTTGAATAACTGGTATCTTGCACATCTTCAAGGAACTGATACCAGTTGGATTTTAGAGTACGGAATAAAAGGTGAAGATGTTATAAATTATAAGTGGACAAAATTATTTACCGTAAACTTCTTTTCAAAAAAGAAATATAATTTTGATGTGAATACATATTACAATTTTTTTATAAGCCGACTACAACAACAAGCAGATAATACAAACAGGACTTTAAAAATATCTAAAATAAGTGAAAATAATAACGAAATATATTTTGAATGGACGATAACAGGAAGAAATGAATGTGAGATAGACAGAATATTTACAACTAATAAAGGTCTTTATTTTGTTCATTTCGCGCAAAAAACAGAAAAATTTTCAGAAAGCGAAAGAGCACAAATAATAAATATTCTAAAAAGTGTAAAAACAAATTAAAATTTTTATATTATCATTAAATTATGCTTATAGATATCCTTAATAAAATGAATTCAATAAACGAAAACATGTTTGCGGGCTTTGACTCGTTTGTAGAACATTTTGGAATGCCTGACTGGCTGTGTGATGCAATTATTGACAGTTTTCACGTTCTGCCTTTATTGTTTATAGTATTTATAGCGATTGAGTTTATTGAATATTTCTATGCTGAAAAAATAAATAATTTTATGAAAAATACCGAAAAAGCCTCCCCGATAATTGGGAGTTTGGCTGCAATTATTCCTCAATGCGGATTTTCTGTTATTGCAAGTACACTTTATATAAGAAAATTTATTACTAAAGGTACACTTATTGCAATTTATCTTGCAACATCAGATGAAGCAATTCCAATACTTCTTGCAGCTCCGGAACAAACACATTTTGTCGTGCCTATAATAGGGATAAAACTTATAATCGGGATTTGTGCAGGATATTTAATAGATTTTATACTCAAGGATAATAAATATATTCCTATTGCGCAGGAAACAGATAATAACGATGAACATGAAGGCTGCTGCAAACACAGTGTTTCACAAAGACGAAAAAGAGAATTGATTATCCACCCCGTTAAACATACATTAAATATTTTTGTATTTATTCTTGGAATTACAATTCTTCTCAACTTTTTAATTTTTGTATACGGCAAATACGCAATGCTTCATGTTATATTCGGAAAAATTAAAATACTTGAGCCTGTAATAACAGCATTCATAGGATTAATCCCCAATTGTGCCGTATCAATTGCCCTGACTATGCTTCTTATTAAAGGCTCCATAAGCTTCGGTGCTGTAATGTCAGGATTACTGGCAAACGCAGGACTTGGAATACTAATTTTATTCAGACATAATGAAAATATTAAAGACACTATGAAAATTATAGCAATCCTTTTATCCATTAGTATTATTTCAGGTATGATAATACAAATATTTTAAATTTTTATTTTAACGGTTCAGGCTTTGCCAGTTTATCACGTGTTTTTGAAGATGCAACAGCAGTAAAAGCTGCCATCAGAGCAGTAAAAATATAAGAAGCAGCTCCCAGTCTGTTAACTTTTTTAACTTTTGCAAACATATTGGAAGGCAATAATTTTTTTGCAATTTTATTACCTCTGTAAGTAGCCATTAGTTCTTCTCCCAAAATAGGAACAAATAATGCCAGAACCAATTTACCAACATTGTTCTTTACAAATGTCGTAGCTTTATCAAAACCGTTTACCGGTTGTTCACCGTCTAATTTTTTACGTTTCAATAACCCTGTAATACTGACTAACCCGACGCCAAGCAAAGCAGGAAGTCTAAGTTTTTGTACACCACTCCATAATTTACTCTGATTATGATTTATGGCATGTCCAATTTCATGAAAAGCTGAAGCTCCCGATTTATCAATATTAATAGCTATTTTTTTATCTTTAAATATATAAGCTACATTATTACCGTTTTCAAGATTAATTTGATTAGCTTTGACAATCATTCTCCCATAAAATGAATTTCTCATAAATTTAGGTAAAGTCTTGTTAAGAGCTATATTTAGTTTTTTGCGAACCTCTGCATAAGATTTATTCTTAAAAATTCTTTTCAATCCAGTTGGGCGCTCTTTTAAATCAAGAATTTCAACACCATTTTTTTTCAGAGCAGCAATTGAAAATGCATCATTTATTGCTGAACGTAAGACCTTGTTATCACAACTCTGCGACGTTTTTTGTATTTCTTTTATAAGCGGTTTTGCGACAAAAGCGCACGATATTTCTGAAGCACTTTGTACAGCAGAACCTGCTATAACAGCACCTGTAGTTGACCAAAATCCAGGAATAGTATACATTTGTCCGTTATCTGTAATAATATTTGTCATCCTTTTATGTTTCCTCAAACTTAAATTTAATATTCAAATAAAGTTTGTAAACAAAAAATTTTGTTATTTGGGCAGGTTTTCTTAAAATTTCTTAACACTACATCTTTCCAGCCATCTTGCAAATCTTACAATCGGCTTTTCTATATCAGCAGTTATTGAATCAACCAAAATAGTTGTACATCCCAACCTTTTACCGCATAAAACATCAGTTAGCGGTCTATCTCCCACAAAACAAGTTGTTTCAGGAGTCAGGTCGTTTTGTTTCATAAAATTTTTTGTTATTTTAGTATCAGGCTTGCCTGCTTGGAAAACTATAGGGAAATCAGTACAGTTCGCAACTTTACTCATATAAACAGGGTTATGATTATTTGATACAACCCCTACAAAAAAATCTTTTTTAACGTTTTCAAGCCAACTAAGTGTTTTTTCCGTATAACAACCGGTTTTAGAACCCATTAATGTACTGTCGAGGTCAAAAAGCAAAGCCTTTATCCCTTTATTTTTAAGTTCTTCAAGATTTATATCATAGATACTTTTTAAATCATAATCAGGTTTAATAAACATTTTTTACTCCTATAGTCCTTACTAAAGCATATTTTGGGTCTTTTGGAGATTGTGAGAATTTAACATACACATCATCATTTGTATTACCCAATTCCAAATCCTCTCCATCTTCATTTTTAATACTTTTAACATTAGCAGTAAATTGCTCATCAGGAGTAATAATTTCAACCATATCCCCTAAAAGCATTTTATTTTTTATTTTTACAGGGAAATATTTTTCCCCTTCCTGAGCAAATGGAACAGGCTTATCTGCCTGGAATTCACAAAGGAAATCTGCACCTGCCAACCCTTTTGAAATATTATAGCTGTAGCTTTCACCGTTATTATCACCGAGTGCAAATCCTTGAGTATAACCGCGATTTCCAACTTTTTGGAGTTCAATAAAGTATTTATCCAGATCAGCGGAAGGATTTTTCAAAACCTCATCAATAGCCTGTCTGTAAGCTTTAGCAACAGCTGAAACATAATAAAGACTTTTAGTTCTACCTTCAACCTTTAAAGAATCAACACCGGCTTCAATCAATTGAGGAAGCTGTTTTACAAGACATAAATCTTTGGGACTCAAAATATGAGAACCTCTGTCATCTTGATTAATTTCTAAATATTCACCCGGTCTTGTTTCTTCAACAAGTTTGTAACTCCATCTGCATGGCTGGGTACAGTTTCCGTGATTGGCTTTTCTTTCTCCTTTAGAAAAATAGTCACTTAAAAGGCATCTTCCGGAAAAAGATACGCACTGCGCACCGTGCACAAAGCATTCAAGTTCTATATCAGGCACCTGTTTGCGGATTTCCGCAATATCAGTAATAGGAAGTTCCCGCGCCAGAATAACTCTGCTTGCACCCAAATCCCGCCAAAATTTTACACTTTCATAGTTCAAAGTATTAGTTTGTGTACTTATGTGAAGCGGCACATTTGGAATGTTACGTTTTATTAAGTTTAAAATTCCATAATCGCTTATTATAAACGCATCGGGATTTGCATCCTTAAATATGTCTAAAGAAGCTTCCAAGAGTTTTATATCACTGTTAAAAGCAAAAATATTTATTGTTACATAAGCCTTTGCACCGAGTGAATGAGCTAAATCAACAGCCTCTTTCAAATTATCCATAGTAATAAGGCTGCCTTTTCTCATAGCTCTTAAACTAAAATCAACAACTCCGAGGTAAACCGCATCAGCACCGTATTTAACGGCATATTCAAGCTTTTCTAAATTGCCCGCCGGCATTAAAAGTTCTACATCGTGCATAGGTGTATATTATCCTAAAGAATACAAATAATCAACCGATTAGGTGATGTCCGAAAATGATTAATGCATAAGATATAAATATAGAAAAAGTTTTCTGTCATGCTGAATTTACTTCGGCATCTCAAAGAGATACCTCATTCGGAATGACAAAGAGAATCAGTTTATTGGAGAATAAAAATGCAAACAATTGAAAATGCTGCAACTACATTAAAAGAAATCTGGGATTACCAGCACCCCGTAATGCATACATGGTTTGTTTTAAGTTCATTATCCCTTTGCGTTATGTTTGCTCTGTTATATTTTGTAATATAATAGATTTATGAAAAAATTAAGGGTATTTTTGGGTTATTTGACTCTTGTTTTAATCGCAATAAGTATGTTGTATCCGTTTTTTGCGATGATAAATTTATCCTTTGTCGATAACAGCGAAATTTTTTCACATGCCGGCAAAATTTTTCACACTAATCTCACTCCGGATAATTATAAAAACGTTTTTACCGAACTTCATTTAAGCTTATATTTTTTTAACAGTCTTGTTGTTGCGGTTATTACCACATTAGGTCAGTCAATCTTTGCATCTTTAGCAGGCTACGCATTTGCAAGAATGAATTTTAAATACAGAGATACATTATTTCTTATTATACTGATAACCATGCTTATACCGCCTCAGGTCAATATTATTCCTCTATTCTTTTTAATGAGGGAGCTTCATTTAATAGACACATATCAGGCGTTAATTTTACCTGCGCTGTTCGGCGGATTCGGAGTATTTTTGATGCGGCAGTATTTTCTGGGGCTGCCGAAAGACCTGGAAGAATCCGCAAAAATAGACGGCTGTAATCTTTTTCAGACATTTTTTAAAATTGCCTTGCCTCTTGCACTGCCTGCAGTTGCAACACTTGCTATATTTACATTTGTAACGACCTGGAACAGCTTTATGTGGCCTTTGATTGTAACGAACAGTGAAAGTATGCGCACTCTTCCTGTAGCGCTTGCTGTTTACAAAGGGAGTTTCAGAGAAATAACATTATGGGGAGAACTTTTAGCATGTTCTGTCATCTGTACAATCCCTGTGATTGCAGTCTTTCTTCTCGGGAAAAAATATTTTATCTCGGACATACTACAAGGCGGAGTGAAAGAGTAACAGATGTTCGGATGGCGCTATATTCCCGTCATTGCGGACAGCGAAGCTGATCCGCAATCGCATTATTATTAACACAGATAGAAACAAAAATATATTTTTATCCTTACAACTTGTACCTCAATACGGAATTCGACCCTTGAGAAGAAACAAACAAGAGATTACCGTATACATGCAGTCCGTAAGGTTTTTGAACATTTGAAACAAGAGTTGTTATTTCACCTTGTGGCGTAATCTTCAATACGTTGTTTGCGTTGTAATTAGAAACATAAATATTTCCCGCATCATCGCTAACCATTGCAATAGGACCGTTTAATTTTGGTGTTTTAATAAAAATAACTTTCTTCCCATCCGGCGAGATTTTGTAAATCATGTTGTCCGAAAAACATGCGACAAAAACATTTCCGTTATTATCAGTTGTAATCCCCGTCGGACTAGGAATATTATTGTACATACCGTTTGTTTGTTCAATTTTAGGCTCCTGAGCCTGCTGTTTTTGTTCCGCCTTAATTGTCTGCATATCCGTGTTTAAATTGGAGGCAAGAGCCTGAGCACTTGAATAAACAGTACTTTCGGGAGGGATTAAAGAAAGATAAGTTTTTGCCTTATCAGTAAAGCCTAATTTAAAACTCAAATTAGCCGCCTTGTAGACAGATTCGTAATCATCGGGTTTTCTGACAATAATCTGTTTGAATATACCAAGTGCAGCTTCATCCTGCCTTAAATATTCCAGAATTGAGCCAAGATTATAATAAGCATCAATATAGTTAGGATCAAGGCTTATTGCCTGCCTGAAAGCCGCCATTGCTTTGTCATACTGTCCCACCTTGTAATAATCAACTCCTTGATTATATTGAAGTTTTGCTTCCGTTGAAGGTTCATAAGCATGCTCTGCCGCGAAAGTCAAACAAGTACCGGACAATAATAATAATGCAACTATAAAAAACTTTTTCATTAACACACCCTTTATAAATTTAAAGAGTTAATACCCTGAAACAGGGCATTAACTCTCAATATTCTATATAATTTCATCTAATTTTTCAATAATTTTTTGATTTTTTTCAGCAAATTCATGCCCTCTTGCAAGAATAGCCAATTTCAAAATATTTGCAAGGTTTATAGCATTCAATTCCCTGTAGTTGTCGGGAAGCCTTAAACTCCAGTTAGCATCGCCGGAGGTTCCGGGTCTGTTGTATACATCGTAAACATTGAAATAATCAGTAAAGAAAATCTGAATATTCTCAGCAGCCGATGCAAATAGTTCTACAAGTTTGGTCTGAGCGAGAAATTCCGCATCATTTGTAAGTCTTACGATAATATCATCTTTGTTATCAGCTTCCGCAAACAAATCATCCACAAGATTTTTTGCGTGAAGATAACCGATGTGTGTGTGAATATTTTGATCAGCCCACATTTTTATCGGTTCATTGTCATGGGTTCCGACCATTGCCCAGCATTTTTTACCGATATTGCAGCAGCGGTAAGGATCTTCCGGTTTGTCGGCTTCGACAAACTGGGTTAACTTCATTCCCTGAAGTCCGTATGCGTTCATAACAGAAGCAACAGGATTAGTTAAAGTCCCCAGATCTTCGCAGACAATGGCATCTTTATCAAGACCTTCCTCTTTAGCGGCAGCAATAACAATTTTTTCAATCAATCTGCCGTAATCTTTTATTTGCTGCTTGGTTAAGTTTTTGACTCTTTTTTCTTTGTCGGCAGTAAGCTCCGTATCCAAATCTTCTAATTTTGCAATAGCATATTTAGAAAGCTCCGGATGTTCGGGTGATGAATACAATCTGCCTGCACCTTCTTCAATTTTTGGTTTCTTACCTGCTTTATAAACCCAGGGATCAATAAGTCCTACAATGTGGTCAATTCTGACACCACCGGGGTTTTCTTTGAACATTTTTTTGTAAAGGTTTTTAAGCAGCATGCCGCCTTCGTCAAGAGATCCGTCAGCATTGTAAAGTCTTTCGGGATCCATAACAGGAAATCCCCATGCCTGACCGTCTTTGGAGAAATAATCAGGAGGACATCCGAGACACCAGCCTTTTAAAAACAATGACTGATAAGCCCACGTGTCACGGTCAGAAAAAGCAACCTGCCTGTCAGCAATCATTTTTATTCCATGCTTTTCAGCGAACTTTCTTGTTTCCTCGTTTTGTTTGGAAATAATAAATTGTATAAATTTATATTTTTCTATTTCATCGGCATACTTACTTTCAATTTCTTTAATACGGTTGCCGAACTCTAACTGTTGTTCAATAGAATCAGGGTTGAAAAGATTTTTGTCCGTTTCTGATTCCCACAAAGGCCAGTAATCATTTCCATGCTCTATAGATAAAGCTTCATAAAGGCTGTCTTTATCAAGCCAGAAACTGTTTTCAGATTTGAAATGTTTAAATTCTTTTTCAAGTTTCTTGACTGGATTTGCCTTAAAATTATTCCACGCTTCCTGCAGAGCTTCATCCTGTCTTTTATAAATATAAGAATATGCTGTTTTATTAACGTCTTTGTTCGGATTTTCAGCAACAATTCTGTTGTACGTGTCTTCTGAAAGAATTTTGCCCCATGCTTTAGTCGTAAGTTCTTTTAAATCTATAAATAAGGGGTTGCCTGAAAAAATTGTGCCTGTGTATGGTGAAGAATCACAGGATTTTGTTTTTCCTGCCGGTCCGAGCTGTATAGCATCAAAAAGACCTGACGCATATTCAATAAACTCTTTTCCGCCGTCGCTGTTAATTGAACCGAACCCTGTATTCTGGTTTGGTGCAGACGGAAAACTTCCGCAATGCATGATAAATGCTAGATTTTTTTTACCGAGAATTTTTAAAGCTTTACGGATAGTTTTTTTTGCTTTTTCGTCTAAAAGATTAGATTTATTTTCTAATACACAAGTCATAATTACCCCTTCTTCTTATATATCAACAAAACCGATGATAACATGAGGGAATTAAATTTTCAACCATTATACCCCTGTCCCGGGAGAGGGGT
>CALUPR010000037.1 GCA_944322705.1 Candidatus Gastranaerophilales bacterium | reverse complement strand
ATCCTTTTATATAATAATATACTATTTATAAAAAAACATCAATATTTTTTTTGCTAGTTTATGAAGACAAATTTACAATCTTTGAAGTTGAAAAAATGACTCTTATTCTGAGTTTTACTTATGTTACAAAATGTAAAAACGAGATGAAAACTTCTGAAACTGTTGTATAATTTGGCAAAGCTAAAATTATATCAGAGTATAAGGTAGTTGGCAGTTAGCAAATTTTTGAATATTTGTATTTTAATAATAAACGTGGATAAGTAAACAGGGAAAGGAAAACATTTATGGCAGTTGAAGCAATAAATCCGGCAATTTCTCATACGGAAAAGAAAACAGGCGGAAAGGGAAAAGCGTGGGCATCAGTAGCAATTCCGGGATTAGGGCAATTTTTGGATGGCCGTAATAAGGCAGGCGCAGGTTTCTTAGGCGGTGCTTTAGCTTTAAATATTGGGAATGCGCTTGCTTATAGAAGCCTGTTAAAAGATGCATTTACAAAAACAAATAATATTGAAAGTCAAAGTGTAGACAGCATGCTAAGGAGCTTTCCAAAAGGTAAATTATTTGTAATAGGTGCATTAAGTTTAGCACAAACCGCATTATGGATTACTAACATTATTGATGCGTATAAAGGCGGAATACACGATAAACCGGGAATTAAAGAAGAAGTTAAGAAATAAAAAAAGACCGCTTAAGCGGTCTTTTTTTATTCTAAAAGTGATTCTAAAAGTTCGGCGTTTTTTACCGATGTTGTTGACTGGCGAACTTTTTGTTTGTAGATATAGGTTCGCAATGCCTCACGGATTAACTCGCTGCGTGAACGATTTTCTCCGTCTGCAACCTGATCGATCCTGTGTAAAAACTCTTCGGGCATAGAAATTAATACTCGTGCCATATATTCTCCTTTTCTTTATATAAATAGTTCGCTTATATTTAAATAAAAACAATTTGATTTAAAAAAGTGCTATTTTTTATTTAAAAAATATATATTAATTTTTTAATTCCTTATATAGCAAAGGTTTTAGCTATTTTTGTTAAGTTTACAATACTTAATATTTTGGTAAGAATTGTAAGATTAATCTCTTTACAATAGACTTGTTTTACGCTAGTATAAGGAAAAAGAGGTATCCTAGGGCATGAAATATAAAAGAATATTACTGAAAATAAGCGGAGAGGCATTACTTGGAGATCAGCAGTTTGGAATTGACCAGAAACCTGTTAAAATGATAGCTGAAGAAATCAAAAAAGCACGTGAGCTTGGTGCTGAAATTGCCGTTGTTGTAGGCGGCGGGAATATATTCAGAGGTATGAAAAACAGCGCAAAACTCGGTATGGATCAAGCCTCCGGTGATTATGTCGGCATGCTTGCAACCGTTATGAATGCGATTGCTTTGCAAAGTGCCTTGAATCAAATGAGTATTCCCTGCCGTGTTCAAAGTGCCATAACAATTAACCAGGTTGCAGAGCCTTATATAAGATATCGTGCAATCAGGCATCTTGAAAAGGGCAGAGTTGTTATATTTGCAGCCGGAACCGGCAACCCTTTCTTCACAACAGATACAGCAGCAGCTCTGAGGGCTTCGGAAATTAATGCAGAGGCTATGTTGATGGCGAAAAATGGTGTTGACGGTGTTTATACCGATGACCCTAAGACTAATCCGGAAGCAAAAAAATTAGACAAAATCAGTTATGATGATATTATTGTTAAAGGGCTGAAAGTTATGGATACATCGGCTTGTGCATTGTGCAAACAAAATAATATTCCGATTGTGGTATTTGATTTTGATGCAAAAGATGCAATTACTGATATTTTGCAAGGTAAAGAAATAGGAACATACATAAATTAAATATAAGGAGAAAAAAATGTCTGAGGCATTAGAAGAATTATTTTTATTTGGTGAAGAAAAAATGGAAAAAGCAATTGCTCAGCTTCACAGAGAATTTGGTTCAATCAGATCCGGCAGAGCTAATCCTATGATTTTGGATAAGGTTCTGGTTGATTATTACGGAGCTCCTACTCCGTTAAGACAAATGTCACAGGTTACTGTTCAGGAAGGAACAACGCTTGTTATTACTCCTTATGATAAATCAATTTTGAAAGAAATAGAAAAAGCTATTATTAAGGCAGAAATCGGAATTACTCCTAACAGCGACGGTATTTGTATAAGACTTGCTTTCCCGCCTTTAACTGAAGAAAGAAGACGCGAAACTGCTAAAGAAGTTAAAAAACTCGGAGAAGACGCAAAGGTTGCAATAAGAAATATCCGCCGTGATATGTCTGATGATTTGAAAAAGATTGAAAAAAGTGAAAATCTTCCCGAAGATACAGTAAAAGATAATCAGGATAAAATTCAAAAATTGACTGACAAATATACGGGTATAATTGATAAAGCCGTATCAGATAAAGAAAAAGAGGTTATGACCGTATAATGGAAGAGACCAGAGGCTTGAATAAAAACGCAACAAGAATGCTTACAGGCTTTATTATGGGCACTATTGCAATGGGCTGTATTATGCTGGGCGGTGTCGCATTATTAATATTGCTTGCATTTGTAATTTATTTTGCGTCTAAAGAGTATGTGAAAATTCTTGAGCATAAAGGTTTTTATCCGAGTCTTAAAATAATTCTGGCATCAGAAGCTTTGCTTGCAATAATAACTTATTTTGACAGTACTCAATATGTTGCCCTTGCTCTTACTTTATGTACTTTTGCAGCTTTTATGTGGGTATTGTTCAGAGGTCGTCAGCCATATATTGCTAATGTTGCAACAACAATACTCGGGTTTGTATATTGCGGTTATTTCCCATTGCATTTGCAGCTTTTAAGAGATATCAGTTCTGAGCAGTTTCATGACGGTTTAGGATTTGTTGTAATGATGTTTGTTGCAATAATGATGACAGATATCGGTTGTTATTACGCTGGCACAAGGTTCGGAAAACACAAATTAGCTCCTGTTGTAAGCCCTAATAAAACAATAGAAGGTTCTGTCGGTGGTGCAATATCTGCAATTGTCGGTGCTTGTATTATAGGTTTATTTATAAATTACTTTTTTGTTGAAATTTCATGGTACATCCCTGTATTAACAGGTTTAATATGTACAATATTTGCGCAGATAGGTGATTTGTGCGAGTCTTTAATTAAGCGTGATGCAGGTGTGAAAGATTCCGGTAATTCTCTACCCGGACATGGCGGATTTCTTGACAGATCAGACAGTTTCATATTTACAATTCCAGTTATGTATTATTTCTGTAAATATTTTGTGTTTTCACACGATATTATAAATTATCTTAAAGGTTTGTTTTAGATGAAGGAACTTGAAAAAATTTTTGGAATAGAAATCGATAATCCCGATTTTTTTACATGGGCGTTGACACATCCTTCATATACTAAAGAAAATGACCTGCCGTATACTCAAAATTATGAACGTCTTGAGTTCCTTGGCGATGCAGTGTTGAAACTTGTAGCATCAACAATTTTATATAATCATTTTACGGATTATGCAGAAGGCGATTTGTCAAAAATACGTTCTATTGTAGTATCTGATAATACTTTGTCTAAAATTGCACATGATATAAATTTATGTGACTTAATTATTGCGGCTCCTCACGAGGCAAAACAGGGAGTTACGCATATTGAATCTGTCTGTGCTTGTGCATTTGAAGCAGTTCTTGGAGCTTATTATCTTGATAATAAGCTTGATAAATTAATCCCTTTTTTACAAAAAGTTTTGATGCCATATATTGAAGAAGTTGATAAAAATTTTGAAAAATATAATGCTAAAGCTATGCTTCAAGAATACACACAATCCGTAACTAAAGAAATACCTGTTTATTCACTGGTGAAAGAAACAGGACCTGCTCATAATAAAACGTTTGAAGTGGAAGTTTCATATAAAGGAGAGGTTGTAGCGTCCGGAACAGGTAAAACAAAAAAAGAGGCAGAGCAGCATGCAGCCTATGAAGCTTGTAAGAAATTCGGGGTAATATAAAATGTCAAACATTGTTTCACCATCAATTTTGTCGGCTGATTTTGCTAATCTTGAACGTGACATAAAATGTGTTGAAAATGCAGGCGCGCAGTGGCTTCATATAGATGTAATGGATGGTCATTTCGTTCCGAATATTACAATAGGAGTGCCTGTTGTTGCATCTATCAGAAAAGTTACAAAACTATGTCTGGATGTTCATCTTATGATTGAAAATCCTGAAAAATATATTGAACAGTTTGTAAATGCAGGTGCTGATATTTTGACTTTTCACTATGAAGCGGCTAAGGATGTAAAAGAATTAATTAAATTAATAAAGTCTTATAATATAAAAGCCGGTATGTCTATAAAACCGAAAACATCGCCTGATGTTGTTTTGCCGTACTTAAATGATCTGGATCTTGTTCTTATAATGACAGTTGAACCCGGATTTGGCGGACAAAAATTTATGAATGATTGTGCTGAGAAAATTCCTTTAATAAGAAAAAATGCAAAAAAAGATTTAATAATTCAGGTGGACGGAGGAATAAATGCGGAAACTGCAAGAATTTGCACCGCATTTGGCGCAAATTCTTTAGTTGCCGGTAATTACATCTATAAATCAGATGATATTACATCTGCTGTTAAATCTTTATTCTAATCCAAGCCGTTGTCTGCGTCTTCTAATTTCTTCAGGGTCTGTTGTCAAAGCCGGATCTGCAAGGGTTGCTTCTACATCTGCTTCATCAGGTTGTTCTGTTTCTTCTGTTGGCACATATGCGGCATTTCCCGGAGTTGGATTCATAAAAATATTTTCTTGTTCTGTTTCTTGTGCTCTGGCAGGATCTCTTACTGCATCAGGTTCTTCAACATCTGTTGCGGCTTGTGCATTTGCAATTTCAGGACGAAATTCAGCCATCTCTTCTGCACTTAATCCAAGTTTATCCAAGGCATCAAAACCTACATCGCCGTCAACCTGTTCATAAGTTATATCATCAGGGATTTTTGCAAATGCAGCCATTTGCTGTGCCCAGGTCAGGATTTCTTCAGGTATTTCCTGTCCTCTGCTTTCTTCTCTAATAATTTCTTTTGCAGTCAGCTTTTTCCATCTTTCAAGATCAACATTTCTTGTTGATGTGTTCAAGTTAATAGGATCTGCCATTAATTTTCTCCTTTCTTATACAGTTATATTTACGTCAGAACAAATAAAAATCTTTAGGTGTTATTAAGTTTTGTAACAAATTTTATATAAATTGAATATAAAAAGTCAATATTTTTTTATAAAAATTTTTTATATAAGTACGAGAGAGAAATAAAGAATAAGAGAGGTTTAAAGCTATGACAAATACGCTGTTATTTTCTAATACAGTAACTGATTTATATAAAGAAACATCAGATGCGGTAAATTCAGTAGAATTAAACAAAAGGCATATTATAAAGAAAACTCTGGTTGATATGATGAAACAGTCGTTCTTTCATGGTGCAAGCAGATTTGGAACTAATTTTATTGCATAAGTCGTTCGGAAAATCATAGGAAGATGCAGGAAATATTTAGGATAGGTTGGAATGAAAAGACCGGTTTTTTAACCGGTCTTTTACTTTTTAGAAATTTTCTTTTATTGTTTGTTGTGTTTGATCTTTGTTTTGCTGATCAGCATCAAAAAATACTTTAATTGTTTTTTCTTGTTTCAGAGCATTTGTAGCTTCTTGATTTACGGTATCATTAACTTTGTTCAAATCAACGTTAAAATAAATCCAAGCGCCTGCAGCAATCAAAAGTAAAATAATAATCCACTTCATAATAAAAATCCTCATATTATACGTCTTTATAAGTATATATTTATGATTAGTTTTTAAAATCGGGTTAATGGTTGATTTTTTTAATCCATACTTCCGCTTTTTAATCCTTCTATATCTAGAGTTATATATTTTAAACCTTGTGATGTCAATTCATTAATTAAGTCAAATTTATTTTCAATAAGCAGTTTGAACTTGTCAGCCGGAATTTCAATTCTTGCTATATCCTCATATATTCTGAGACGGCAGTTTATAAATCCTGTTATTTCCTGTAAAAATCCCAGCGTACAGTTTTTTGAACATAAATGGCAATTGATACATTTGTCAGCGCGTTCATCTTTTTTTTAAGCTTCATAATTCACATTGAACATAAATCCGTTACCGTTGGATTTATAGACATTATAAAGTCCGAATATTACGGGAATATTTATTCCTCTTGGGCAGACTTCCGTACAATATCTGCATGCAGTACAATTTATTGATCAGGACATTCGGATTTTAATTTTTCTGCTGCTTTTTGAGGCAGACTGCATAAACCGCCACCCGCCTAATGCAAGTGCCGAATTTATTATAAATTCCCTGCGTTTCATTAATTTCTCCTTAAAATTTCAGCGCTGTAATCCAGTTTTTAATATCGTTGTCTTTTGCGGAGTTTTCATAAGATGTATAACCTTGAAGAACTTTTGCGTTTGGCGCTAATTTTTGCATATCAATGTATGTTGTTGATTCTCCTCCGCCTCCGTGTGTGCAGAATGGCACAATAACTTTTCCGGCAAAATCATTTTCCCTCAAAAATGTTTTGACTGGACCTGCCATTGTATACCACCAGACAGGAGTGCCTATAAATATTATATCATAGTCTTTTACATTGCCGTTATCTGCAAGTTCAGGAAAGAAGTCACGAGCTTTTTCTTTACTTGCCTGCTCCACTACAATGTTATACTCTTTAGGATAAGGAGTTTTTGGTGTGATTTCAAAAATATCGCCGCCTGTAAGACGCTGAATTTTTTCGGCAACAGCTTTTGTATTGCCTGAATGAGAATAATAAGCAACTAAAACTTTTTTGTTATTCATATTGACCTCCTTATTTTGATTGGCAAAAACTTTGTATACTCCAAAAGAGCATATAAGCGCAAGACATAAAACTATACCTGTAATTAATTTATAATTCATAAAATTTCTCCATAGTTTTATAATACATGATAATTTTACAACCTGATAGCAGCTCTCAGTCAAGACTTTTTATAAATCAATTTCGGATTCTTTAATCGGAGCACCGATTACACGTTCAAGTTCTGCTGCATTTATGTTGTAATTAAGAAGGTTTGAATAGTAGTCAAGCTGTGCGTTAAGGTATGAATTTTCTGCATCTTTAAATTCGATTGCATCGCCAAGACCTACCTGATATCTTCTAAATGCTTGATATTGCCGTTCTTTTGCCTGCTGCAGCGCAAGCTTTGAAACACCTAAACTATCATGTGAATTTAAAAGACTTATGTAGGCACTTTTTACTTCAAGATAAACATTTTGTCTTTGCTGTTCGTAGTCTGCAACGGCTTTTTTGTAAGTCGCATTTGCTTCATCAACCTGTTTTTTCAAAAGCATTAAATTTAATGCAGTATAATTAAGCTGAACTCCGAACTGATACCCGTAATCAGCATCAATCTGGCGTCCGCCCTGATTGTATGAACCGAAAGCACTGATATCAGGAGTGAATGCTCTTTTGGCACTTCTTACATTCATTTCAGCGGCGTCCATTTGTTTTTTAGCAGAGAGCAATGCCGGACGGGAGGCTTCTGCCGTTACAAGAAGATCTTTAAAATTTACATCATATTTTTTAGTATTTAATTTATCTTTCAATACTACGTTTTCAAGTTCAGGAATACCTACGGAATTTGCAAGTTCCGCTGCGGCTAGTTCTAGAGTATTTTTTGCTTTAATCAGGTTTACTTTGGCGTTGCCTAAGTTATATTCGGCAGTAGTAACGTCAATTTTTGCTTTTCTTCCTATTTCATACTGGGCTCTTGCCTGTTTAAGCTGGAGTTCAAAGTCTTTTACGGTATCTTCGTAAACTGTTTTTTGAATTTCCGCGAAAACAAGATTATAGTATGCAACTTTTACATTATAAATAACAAGCTCAATACTTGTTTCCGCATCGTATCTTGATGCTTCAAAAGTTCTTTTTGCAGAATCCGCAAATGATTTAGTCTTTCCGAAATCGAAAAGAAGCATATTAGCAGAGATTTGCGGCATATAATACATGTTGTATTTTTGATTCATATTGCGCATAAACGCGTTTGACATTGTCATAAACATGTCATTTCTGGAGTAGTTAACGCCTGCACTCAAGGTCGGAAAATAATTTGACCATGCCTGACCTATTCTTGATTTATATATTTCAGCGTTGCTTATTGCTGACATAATTGTCGGGTGATGAGTTATTGCAAGTTTTATACAGTCGCTCAGAGTTACTTCCCCGTTCATATCAGTGTATTCTATTTTACTGTTTATGGTAGGGAATTTTGTTTCATACATCCCTTCGGCTTCTTTAGAAGTTTCCTGTTTGGTTTTTGCATTTTCTTTATTTTGTTTTTTCTGGCGTTTTAAGTTAATCTTTTTTGTTTTTTCCGGTTTTACAATATGGACTTTTTCATCTTTTTCTTTTTTTGCAACTTTATTCAGGGGAACTTCTGCAGCAAGAGCTAAGTTTCCGAAACTAAATATGAGCGAATATATTAAGCATAGATTTATAAACTTTTTCATTTTTCAGCATACTCCAAATCTTTTTCGGTTATATCCTGCTGCGGGAATTTGTCAACAAATTCCTGAATAATTACATAAAATGCCGGTGTTAAAACAGCACCTATTGTTGCTGCGGCAACCATTCCGCCAAATACTGTTGAACCGACTGAAATCCTTGAATTAGCTCCGGCTCCTGAGGCAAAAAGCATCGGAAGGACCCCGATAACGAATGCAAGTTCTGTCATCATAATAGCTCTGAAACGAAGTTTTGCAGCCTTAACCGCAGCTTCTTTTACAGGCAAGCCGTATTTTTCGTGTTCTTCTTTCGCAAACTCTACAATCAGGATTGACTGTTTTGCAGCAAGACCTATTAATGTAATCATACCAACCTGAGAATAGATATCAAATGACTGGTTAATCATCATCTGGAATATTAATGCGCCGAGTGCCGCAATAGGTGAAATTAAAAGTACTGCAATAGGTATTGTAAAGCTTTCATACAACGCAACAAGGAACAAGTATACAAAAACAAGCGCCATTGCAACAATAATAATAGTTTGTCCTGATGCTTCTCTTTCCTGAGCGGAAGTTCCTGACCAATCAAAAGTTATATCTGAGGGCAAAACTCTTCTTGCAACGCTTTCCATTGCGTTCATTGCGTCCCCGGAGCTTTTTCCTGCTGCTTCCTGCCCCTGAATTTGTACTGATTTATAAAGGTTGTATCTGGTTATAGATGCCGTGCCTATTGTTTGTTTCAATTTAACTATTGAAAGGATTGGAACCATTACACCGTTTGTATTTTTTACATAAATGCCTGAAAGATCAGAGGCTGTGTTTCTAAAATCGCTTTCAGCCTGCATTTGAACCTTAAATACCCTGTCGTATTTGTTAAAGTCGTTTATGTAATATGTTCCGAGCATTGATGCTAGTGTTGAATAGAGTTCCTGTAGGTCAACGCTCTGTGCCATTGCTTTTTCGTAGTCAATTTCCAGTGTATATTGCGGAACGTTTGCCTGAAAGTTTGTATATACACTTGAAAGTGACGGATCCTGATTCGCTGCCTGAATAAGTTTGTTTGCCCAGCTTTCAAGTTCCTGCGGAGTGTATTCTCCCTGTGACAGCATCTGGAATTCAAAGCCTCCGAGCATACTCATACCGCTGATTGCGGGAGGTGAAAATACTACTATTGAAGCTTCTTTTGTTTTTGACGCAATTGTTCTTATTCTGTTCAAAATTGCAGTGTGAGAAAGGTCTGTCGGACGTCCTTCTATCTTTCTTTTTACCCAGTCGACAGGCGAAATTTTTCTGTCTGCATAATCATCCAGTGATATAATTGCGGTTGCAGTATTTGTTGCACCGTTTCCGCCGAACAGCATAAGTCTTTTTTCGTCAACACCTTCAAGATTTCTTATCTGATCAACCAGACGCAATCCGACTTCCTCTGTTCTTGAAAGCGATGCCCCGTCAGGCAGTGTAATACTTGCAAGCAAAACTCCCTGATCTTCATCAGGAATAAATCCTGTAGGAACCATTTTAAATGAGACGAGAGTCAATAATACAAGAGTAACGTAAATAATTATGGTTTTCTTTTTGTCATGAACAAACATATTTACGTATTCAATATAAAAATCTTCCGCTTTGGCAAAAAATTTGTTAAAATCCTCAATTACAACGGCAGTTTTACGTTTAATCCTTTCAATTATGTGTTCAACGTGTCTTAAAAATTCGGATTTATTTAACTCTTCATTTTTGTGTTCTTTTTTGCCTAAGAAATGAGAGCACATTGCAGGTGAAAGCGTAAGCGCACAAACGGCAGAAATTGCAATTGATACTGCTATACAAACAGCAAACTGTTTGTACATAACACCGGTCATACCGCCCATAAATATAATCGGAACAAATACCGCCATTAAAACAAGCGCCATTGCAACAAGTGCCGAACCTACTTCTTCCATTGTCAGCTGAGTTGCAATTACGGCAGATTTACCTTCTTCAAGGTGTCGTTTTACGTTTTCTATAACAACAATAGCATCGTCAACTACAACACCAACCGCAAGTACAAGTGCAAACAGTGATAACAGGTTTATACTCATATTTAATGCTTTTAGAGCAATAAATGTGCCTATAAGTGATACGGGAATTGTTACACAGGGGACGAGCGTTGCCATTGCATCTCCAAGAAACAGGAAGATGATAATTACAACGATAACGCCGGTTAACAATATTGTAAATTCTACTTCCTTCATTGACTCATGGATGTAATCGGAGTCATCTTTGATAATCTGGATTTGCAAACCGTTATCTAGTCGTGAATTTATTTCACCGAGTTTTTGTTTAACAGCTTTTGAAAGGTTAAGGATGTTAGCGTCAGAAAGCTGTGACACCATAATCAGTGCGGCAGGTTTTCCGTTTACAGTACCAAGTGTTGTATATGAAGAAGAACCCAGTTCTACACGCGCTATATCTTTTAATCTAACTTTGCTGCCGTCCATATTGGAACGGATTATTATATTTTCAAATTCTTCAACATCCGATAATCTGCCTTTTGATTTTAATGTCAATTGCAGAGCCTGCTCATCATCTGTCGGGCGGGCACCTAAAGAACCTGCTGTTACCTGCGTATTTTGAGCGACAACTGCATTTTTTACATCAGTTGTTGAAATATTTAGCCCCGCCATTTTTTGCGGATCAAGCCAAATTCTCATAGAATAGTCGCCTGAACCGAATACATCAATATCCGCAACCCCTTCAACACGTTTCAATTCGTCTTTGATATAAATTGATCCGTAGTTTGTCATATCAAGCTGTGTCCAGTGACCTGATACAGGGTAAATATTCAAGATAATAGCGCCTGAACCGGATGTTCTGCTTAATGCCGTAACCCCTGTTCTTTGTACTTCTTCCGGTAGTTGTGACAGAACCTGTTGAATTCTGTTTTGAACGTTCATCAAATTTACGTTTTTATCTGTGCCGACTTTAAAGTACATATTTAAAGAATATGAACCGTCATTTGATGTTGATGACATATATGAAAGATTTTCAACACCGTTCAATTTGTTTTCAAGAACTGTAGCAATAGAAGACTCTATAACTTCTGCGTTGGCTCCCATATAAGAAGCAGAAACCCTTACCTGAGGCGGAGTTACATCAGGGTAGTTTTCCTGCTTTAAAGTCGCCATTGAAATTAAACCCATAATAACTATACAAACGGATATTACGAGTGCAAATCTTGGTTTTCTTATAAAAAAGTACAGTTTATTTATATCGAAAGATCTCTTCATTATTTACCCGCATTTAAATTTTTAATATATTCTTCATTGTCAATAATTTTTAGTTTCTGACCTTCAGCTGCGATATTTTGTATACCTGACACAACAACCGTATCATTGTAATCAAGTCCGCTTTCCACAATCCAGTTATTGTTAATGCTGTCAGAAACTTCTATATCTTTACGGACAGCTTTGTTATCCTGTACAACCCAGACATAGTAACCACTCATTGGATCACCTTTTGTACAGGATTGCGGAATTGTCATATATTGAACCATTTTTGGAGCAATTAGTTTGACTTTCATGTAATTACCCGGAACAAGCCAGCCTTTTGAATTGTCAAAAACGGCACGCATGCTTATAGAACCGGAGTTTTTATCTATCTTGTTATCTACAAAATCTATAGAACCTGTTTTGTCATACCATTGACCTCCGTCAAATTGAACCTGTACCTGAACATCTTTAAATTTATCACTGGCTCTGAGCATATTTACATAATCAGAACCCTTCAGGCTGAATGAAACATATACGGGATTTGTGCTTGAAATATTAACCAGCGAACCTGAAGTTGCTGTTACATAGTTACCTTCTGTTATATTAACTTTTCCGATACGACCGTCTATCGGAGATTTTATATCAGTGTAGCTCAAATTGACTTTTGCAAGTTCATACTGTTGTCTTGCTGCATCTAATAGGGCTTTGTTCTGGTTACGTGTTGCAAGACTCTGGTCAACATCTGAACGGCTTATCAAATCTTCTTTTATAAGCGCGTTTGCCCTGTTTAATTCCTGCTGTGCATTTTTCAAAAGCGCACTGTACTGATTTACGTTTGCAAGAGAATTATTTACTTCAATCTGGTATTCTCTCGGGTCAATTTTAAAGATAAGTTGTCCTTTTTTTACAAAGTCACCTTCTTTAAAGTATTTTTTGATAAGAAATCCCGGAACTCTAGCAACAACGTCAACTGAATATTTTGCTTCTACACGTCCTGTTTCTTCAGCGGTAATAAAACTATTTTCTGTTTTCGGATGATCTACCACAACTTCTTTCGGAATGGCATTTAGCCTACTTTGTATTATTGCGGAGATCTTGCCGCTTATTTTGTTGTAAATAATAGGGACTATAATAACCAGCAATATTACTATTGCAACTTTTTTACGTGTGACTTTTATATGCATATCCCAGCTCCAGTTCTTATTTATAAAATACCTAATCTCATAATAAAATATTAATATATACCTGTCAATTTAGTTAAGAAGTTTATATAAATTAACAGCTAAGGCAAATTTTTTTATGTCTATTTTTTATATAAATGAAAGGAAAATTTATGCAAATAACTTCAAATATGATTGATATTCAATTTAAAGGGTTAGTACCGATAAAAAAATATAAGGGACCGTTATTAAAGCTAACGGCACAAGAGAAAGATAGGATAGCCTGTTTGCAGGAACATATTAATCAAATGGAATTTGAGCTGTATCATTTATCAAAAAGATATGAAGGAAAGCATTTAAGGACAGAGATTTTTGATAATTTTATGGAAAAAAAATTCAAACTTATGGTTCGTATAAAACAATTAAAAGATGTGATACGAAATATAAAAATTAACAGATTAAATATTCAAAAATCTGTTGGCAAGGTTAATTAATATTACTTTAAAAAATAAGTGTAAAAGAACACATGGTTTGATTATTTGTTCCACATGGTTTGATTATTTTCGGACACTTCCGGTAGGTTAAAACCTAAACACAAAGTCACTTTACGGGGTAAAATCATTTTAACCGTACAGGATTGAAATGTCTGGTTTAATACACCAGCCTCAGCTCGCTCGCACTGGACTCTTCACAAAGAGCCCTTCGGGCTGATTGGTCCTCAAACACCGGACTTAATAAGCCAAACAAAACCCGGATATAAACAAACAGGCGGGTTGATTATTTTGAACTAAGGATTTGAGAATTACTAGCAAAAATTTTTTTTTACTTGATTTTAAGTTAATATGAATATATTTATGCAATATTCACCTATATCATTTAAAGCAAATCCAAATTCTCCAAGACTTAGGTTTGCAGCAAAAGATTTTTATGTAAATATCAAAGGGTACGGCAAAAATAAAGAATGGGCTAATGTAATAATAGAAACTGCAGATGCAGCATCTAAAGCTATTAATAGAGGAGAAAACCCTGAAAATGTTCTTAAAAGTATTTCATATGGTGTAAGAAATGCAAATAAGTTTGAACCAAGTATGGCTAAAGTGCTTAATACAGGAATCTTACGTACAGAGAGAACTAATTGGAAGTGTGAAATTACAAAATTGTTCACCTACTTTGGTGCAGGACAATATAAATCCTATTTTGATAGATTAATCGCTATGAGGGATAAACCATTAGCGACTCCAAGGTCAAAAATCGCAATGACAAGACCCCTTCTCGATACTCCTGAGCTTCAACATGGAGAACCTGAATACATAAATAAAACATTAGAACGAGTTTTTAAAATATCACATAACCTCTTTTCAAACTTTAATTATAACAATATCAAAAACAAAGACCTTGAAAAAATCAATTTTAATAATGCCGAAATTCGTTGGCTGCTAGCTCATGCAACTCCTTGGAAACGAGGCAGTGATGCGATTTCAAATGTATTTATAAGAGCAATATACAAATCGCTAGGTATCAAAACATATCCTTTAGAAAAAGGAATTACTCTTGATTTGGAAGCTTATTGTACTGAATTAAATCAATATAAAAAAGTTTTCACAACATATTTCAAAAAACCGCCTACTATAATCGAGTAAGTATTTTGTACATATATTGTGTGAAACTTAACAATAAAATTTGTTTGCAATGTATTTTAACACCCGATTTGAGAAGAAAGAATAGCCTGTAGATAATGTCTACAAACTGGACTATTCCGAAATAATCAAATTATCCGTACAACTCAAAAACGGTGCGTATCTCACTGAAATTCTGCAAATCTCAATCTATCCGTACAGTCCAGAAAAAGTCCAGTTTTTTAGTTTGATTATTTTGGTAAACTTAATTTTTCCGACCCGAAAACTCCCACACAAAGCCAACTTTACCAAAATAATCTATCTATCCGTACAAATCAATCTGGACAAAAAAGTACAATAAGTTATATTGTTATACACCAGCCTCTGCTCGCAGGTCGCTCGAACTCAAAAAGAGCTCTCCCCTCTATCATAAAAAATTAAAAAGCGGTAGAAAAAATCTACCGCTTTTTAATTCGGAAATAATGCGTTTTATATCGAACCATTTATTACAACATTAAAATTGCAATTAATGAATAAAGATAGTGCAAAAC